>NZ_CP067420.1:1247500-1585833 GCF_016653635.2 Skermanella sp. TT6 | reverse complement strand
GGAAAGAAGCGCAACCGGGCATCCCGTGCAAGTGCCAATCCTCTGCCGCGCTCAATCGAGCATCGGCAACCCGCTCTCGATCCTGACCAGCGCCGCCAGCAGCGGCACTCCGATGTCGCGCCGGACGAAGGCGCTGCTCCGGTCGGCGGCGGCGATCGCCTGCGACATGCTGTTCCGCCAGCGGTCGTCGCCATACATCAGCCTCTCCGCCTTGGCGCGTTGGGCCAGGACCGTCGGGCGCCGATTGGCCGGCACTTCGGCAAGCTTCACGAGACGCCCCATCCATTGCTGGGCGATCGCCAGCTCGCCCCGGCGGAGCGACGCCGCGATGAATTCCGACAGGATCTCCGATTGCGGATCGGGGTCCTGGACCTGTTCGAGATAGGCGGAGGTCAGGGACACCTCTCCTCCTGCCGCGAGCCGGCCGAGCACGGCGGGAACCGTCCAGGGACTGTCCTCCTGGACCGTACGCAGCAGGCCCAGCGCCAGGTTCACCTCGCCCAGGTCGGCGGCGGCCACCGCCAGTTCCGCCGGACAGCACTCCTGCTTCGTCTCGCGGAAGCGGGAGAACTGTTGCTCCACCGTGTTCAGGAAGAGGGTCCGCGCCTCCGCCTCTCGGCCGACCCGCATCAGCGCCTGCACGACCAGCCCCAGTTCCCAGGCGCAGGCATTCGCCTGGGCGTAGTTCCGGGCTTCGGTGGTCAGCACCGACGCCAGTTCCTTCTCCCCGCGCCAGCCGGCGATCTCGGCTATGTCCGTGAGGTTGTAGAGACGCGTAGAGCAGTCGGCGATGCCCCGCGTGATCTGGAGGGCCATCTCGGTCTGGCCGGTCAGCGCCAGGGCACGGGCGACGAACAGGTCCTCTTCCTGGGACTCGGCACTGGTGGCCGCCCCGCGCCGAAGCGCGCCGACGAAGGGAGCGATGATCTCCCGCGCGCGCTCGGCACCGCCGTTCAGGTGGTAGGCCACGGCGAGCGAGAGCCAGTCCCACCGTGGCGTGGAGATCGGATGCTCGATGGGCGGCAGCAGGTTCTCGATCTTGTAGAGGAAGCAGGCCGTGGACAGGGCTTCGTTGCAGATCAGGGCCCGGACGCGGTTTCGGAACTCGAAGACGTCGAAATCACCGATGAACTGGTTGGTGATGAGCTGGACCGCGACCGGGCTTTCGGGATAGCGCTGCACGATCTCGTTCAGAAGCCGGTCGGCGTCGCGCAGCAGGCGCGCCTCCTCGGCCGGATCGAACGTGGCGTTGGCCTGCTGGATGAGCTGCATGGCCTGGACGAACTGCCGGTTCGCGCTGCCGGTGCTCTCCTGCGCCCGGGCGGTGGACGGAAACCCCGCCGCCACCCCGGCCGCCAGCAGGGCCAGCACCGCCGCCACGACCAGCAGGAACGCGCCGGGCCTGCGCCGACCATGGGCGGCTGCGTCAGCGGACATAGCTCACGACGCGCTTCACATAGGGCAACGACCTGGCATGGCCGGTCACCCGCTCCAGTTCGGCCGGGTCGCGCGCGTTGCCCATCAGGTAGACGACGCCGTTGACCGTCTCGATCGAATAGTTGATCGACGAGACCTCCCGGTCGAACAGGAGCTTGCCGCGCAGCTGTGTGCTGATCCAGGTGTCGCGGGTTGAGTCGCCCAGCGTCGAGGCGTCGTCCACGACGATCTCGTTGATCACTTCGCGAACGCCATTGGCCTGCCAGGCAAGACGGACCGCATCGAGCCGCTCCTCGGGCGTCCTGGCGCGCCCGGTCAGGAGGACGGTGCCCTGGTTGACCGTCATGCCGAGGCGCGAATGCATCTCGACGCTGTGCTGGAACCAGTAATGATTGATCTGCGCCTGGATCTCGGTATCGCTGATGGCGCCGCCCAGTCCCCGCTCCTGCGAGGCCGCGACGACCGCGGTGGTGGCGGCGCCGCCGACGACGAGCGGCGCGCACCCCGGCAGGGCGGCGATGGCCAGGGTTCCCAGGACGAACAGCGAAAAACGCGCGCGAGACCTCAAAGCTTCCTCCGTACACCGGTCGCGATCCACGTCCGGGCGGCGCGAAGAAGTCACGCCCGCCACGTGATTGCAACACATATTTGAATTACTCGAAACTGGAGCCACGGCTTTTTCGTCTATCGTGGCCCGATTGCAGCAGACAGTATCATACCGGTCCGCGCGCTCACGCGAACGGAGCGCTTGTCATGACGTCGGCCAGCTCACGCGACAGCACGTCGGCGATGCGGCGGCGCTGGGCAACGTCGCGCAGCAAATCCTCGTCACGCGGGTTGGACAGGAAACCGGTCTCGATCAGGACCGACGGAACATCGGGCGCCTTCAGGACCGCGAAGTTCGCCGACCTCTTGGGATTGTCGAGCAACCGGAGCGAGCGTCCCGCGCCCTCCACGAGGCTGCTCTTCGCCATCAGCGACGCGGTGACGGTATGGCGGGCGACGAGGTCGGACAGGATCGCCGCGACTTGAGGCCGGGTGTGCCGCAGGTCGATGCCCCCCGAACCGTCGGCAAGGTTCTCCTGCTTGGCCAGCGCGAAGGCGAAATCGTCCGACGCCTTGTCGGACAGGGTGTAGGCGGACAATCCGCGTGCATCGCGGTTGGGCGCGCTGTCGGCATGGATCGATATGAACAGGTCGGCCCCGGCGTCGCGCGCTATGGCGACCCGCTCGGCCAGCGGCAGGAAGATATCGGTATCCCGCGTCAACTTCGCCGCGACGCCGGGAACTCCCCGAAGCCGACGCGCGATCTCGCGCGCGATATCCAGCGTGATCTCCTTCTCCAGCGTTCCCCGGACGCCGATGGCGCCGGGGTCGCGGCCGCCATGCCCCGGGTCGATCACCAGGAGTCGCCGGCTCGGCGCGGCCGTCGGGGGCTCGGGCTTGCGCTGTGGTCCGTTGGCGGGAGCGGCGGTGGCGCTGGCGGGCACCAGAAGGCCCGCCAGACCGGAGGTCCCGATTCCGAGCAAGGGCGCGTTCAACGCCAATTGAAGCAGAACCCTGCGCTTCATCCGATAAGACTACCCATCGATCCTGTGGTCATCGGTCCAGTGACTGGCCCCCAGGCCGGCGGCATGGACCTCGGCGGCCAGTTTAGGGGGCTGTTGGTTAACTGTTAATTACCCCACCCGCTGCTTGTCGAGTCCCGAGAGAGCGGTGCACCCGAATTTCCGCCCTGGATTTCCAGTTCGGATCCCGCCGGAAGCGCCCCTCCCGGAGCATTCCCAAAGCGGTGGCGAAATCGATTGCATTTTCGACTTATGATATCTTGTTCTCGATCCCGACTCGGGTCAGACTGTTCTCTTGAAGATGGTGGAGGCGGTCATGAAGGAAGCCTTGATCAACATCATCCGCGAGGAGCGCGTGGCTCTGGAAGCCCGTATAGCCGACGAGTTGAAGCGGCGGGTGCCGGATGACATGAGGATCGAAGCCCTGCAGGAGGAAGCGTCCGACCTGCGGCGGCAACTCGAACGGTACGAGCAGTAGGCGGCCGGCTCCCGCCGCGCCGCAGGCTACCCCCTTTGAAAGCCCGTACGGCCTTGCAACCGGGGCCGCTACGGGCTTTTGTTTGCCCTGCCACCAGATCAGGGAAAACGGGGGAACCATGCCCAAATTCGCCGCCAATCTGTCCATGATGTTCCAGGAGCACGATTTCCTGGACCGTTTCGGCGCCGCCGCCGAATGCGGCTTCCGGGGAGTCGAATACCTGTTCCCCTACGAATGGCGCGCCGCCGAGATCAAGCGTGCGCTCGACGACGCGGGGCTCGAGCAGGTGCTGTTCAACATGCCCCCCGGCGACTGGGCCGGCGGAGAGCGCGGCATGGCGGCGATTCCGGGGCGGGAGGCCGAGTTCGCCGAAACGGTCGAAAAGGCGATCGAGTACGCGCGCGTGCTGGACTGCCCGCGGCTTCATGCCATGGCCGGCATCGTGCACGCCGGGATCGACCGGGAGGAGGCCGAGGCCGTCTACGTCTCCAACCTGCGCCATGCCGCGGATGCGGTCGCCCGGCACGGCATCACCCTGCTGGCCGAACCGATCAACAGCCGGGACATGCCGGGCTATTTCCTGAACACCTCGACCGCAGGCCGCAAGATCATGGCCGCCGTTTCCCGTCCCAACCTCAAACTACAGTTCGACATCTACCATACCCAGATCATGGAGGGTGATCTGGCGGAACGGCTGCGTCGGAACCTGGAAGCGATCGGCCATATCCAGATCGCCGGGACGCCTGGGCGGCACGAGCCGGACATAGGCGAGATCAACTATCCGTTCCTGTTCGACCTGATCGACGAGATCGGTTATACCGGCTGGATCGGCTGCGAGTACCGGCCGCGTGCCGAAACCCGGGCCGGGCTCGGCTGGGCGAAGGCGTACGGCATCAGCGCCGGGTGACAATCAAGGTTAGGAATTCATTAATGACCCCATGGGCGAGCCATGCTAGTCATGGCCCGCCACCACCTTGCGCGTGGTCCATGGGGATACGAGATGCCGCACTTGTCCGGGATCGATACCGGGAACAACCAGGCCGGACTCAACCAGGAGCCGCCGTTCGGCACCTATGCGCCGTCCCGCTTCCAGCGCGCCGTGATCGGGCTGACCCGGACCCAGCCCGAGACCTGGCTCGGCAAGCGTATCGCCTTCGCGGCCCGGCGGCTGGTCCTGGCGGGTCTCAAGTCCCCTTTGGACGTCGATGTCTTCGGGCGGAGGTTCAGGGTGCACCCGGAAGACAATGTCTGCGAGAAGCGGGTGCTTTTCACGCCGCAGTTCTTCGATCCGGTAGAACGCCAGGTGCTGACCGCTTGTCTGCATGACGGCTTCACCTTCGTCGACCTGGGCGCGAATGTCGGCGTCTATTCGCTGTTCGTCGCCGGTCTCGCCGGAAGGAACGCCCGCGTGCTGGCGGTCGAACCTCAGCCGGAAATCTACCGCCGGCTCGCCTTCAACGTGACGGCCAACGATCTGGGAACCATCCGGACGCTGCAATGCGCGGTGGCGGACCGCACGGGGACCCTGGACCTGTTCATCGATCGCGGCAACCGGGGCCAGAGCAGCATCGCCATGAAGACGGGCGAGCGGGTCTCCGTGCCGTGCAGGACTCTCGACGGCCTGCTCGCCGAAGCGGGGTTCGACCGGGTCGACGCCCTGAAGATCGATATCGAGGGAGCCGAGGATACCGTGCTGGTGCCGTTCTTCTCCTCCGCGCCGGAACGGCGCTGGCCGGCGCTGATCCTGCTGGAGATGTCGAGTGACCGGTGGAAGACGGATTGCGTCAAGCTGTGCATCGACCACGGCTATCGGATCAGTCAGAGGACGCGGCTGAACGTGATCCTGCGGAGGACGCCGGACGGGGCTTCGGCCGCGGCCTGATCGTCCTGAGTCGGCCTGGAGTCGGAGCCCTGCACAGCCATTGTGCAGCGCAGCATGACGGTTCCGTTCTTCCGGGAAAAGCCCGGCGCGCCGGGCGGGTTTTCCGATAAACCTTTCGCGAACAAAGCGATGCCTGCGGCGCGGCAGCCCCGGCCCGGTTTTCGCGATACCAGGATATGGTCGGCCATATCCGTGACATTCTGTCGCTCAAATCGTTAAAAACTGCTTTATTTTCGGCTATTTTGCACAATTAATAGGCAATTCTGACGCCGGTTCCCGGCTTTGCTTCAATTCTGTGCACGATCCAGCGCCCTTGGCTCGACTCCCCGGTCTTGTGACGGTTGTGTTGCTGTGTACAATCAGCAGGTCGCGCAAAAAAAGATGCTTGGCATAACGATTGCGATAGGGAGTTGGAGAGATGAAGTTCTGATCAGCCGCTTGTCAACGGAGAGCCTTGATGACCGATGCGACTGCTGAGACCGTCCACACGGCGCGGAGTACCGTGCCAACCGTTCTACACACACGGTCTTCCAACACCATTGTCGATCTCGCCCGCAACCCTCAGAAATACCTTCTAGTTCTTCGTTTTGCCTTGGTCAATACAGTCGCTTCCGCTCTCCTGGCCGCAGCATGGCTTCAGGGATGGATCACGCCGATCCTCGTTTCCGACGATACCGGGTTGTGCCAGCTCATCTTCGCCGTTTTCCTGGTCGGTTTGGCGGTCTCGGCCGCCAAGGTCTGGCGCACCAGCTGCGAGCTCAACGCGTGCAAGGACTTCCAACTCCATGGCAATTCGCGCGCCGCGCGCTACGTGGCCGAGGTCATGGGCCGTGACAGCGGCAGCCGGAGCATCCTCGCCGGCAATCTCCGCCTGAAGCTGTCGTCGCGGGTCGCGATGGTCCGGCATCTGGCGGCGAGCCTTGTCCTGCTCGGGCTGATCGGGACCGTCGTCGGCTTCATCATCTCCCTGAGCGGGGTCGATCCGGCGAAGGCCGGCGACGTGGCCTCGATCGCCCCCATGGTCACCAAGCTGATCGAAGGCATGTCGGTGGCGCTCTACACGACCCTGGTCGGCGGCGTGCTGAACATCTGGCTGAGCATCAACTACAACATGCTCGCCACCGGCACCGTCAACCTGATCACCGAGATCTCGGCGCTGGGTGAACGCCATGCAGGGTCTTGACCAGTTCGACGACGAAGACGTCAACGGCACCGTCTTCCGCGACGTCATAACGCTCGCCCTGTGCGGCTTCGTGGCTGTCGTGATCCTGCTGCTCCCGCACCTCAATCCCAAGCAGCAGGCCCAGGCCGCCGTCAGCACGACCCCCGGCAACATCATGGTCGAGGCCCGGTGGGCCGACGAGCTGGATACCGACATAGACCTTTGGGTCCAGGCACCCGGCGACGTACCGGTCGGGTATTCCAACAAGTCCGGCGTCATCTTCAACCTGCTGCGCGACGACCTTGGCCGAAATGCCGACCCGACCCAGCTGAACTATGAAGTCAGCTACAGCCGAGGCATACCGCCGGGCGAATATGCGATCAACCTGCACATGTACCGCAACAAGGCCCGGGTCTCGCCGGTCAAGGTCACGGTCGTGACCAGCGTCAAGAAGCCCACCGCCGAGTCCGCGAAGCAGGTGCTGTCCAGCACGGTCGACCTGACGGTCGAGAACCAGGAACTGACGGTCTACCGGTTCAAGCTGACGGAGGCAGGGGATCTCGTCCCCGGCAGCGTCAACAGCCTGCCGAAGGCCCTGCGCAAGTGGAGGCAGTGATGCAACTCATGATGAACCTCTTCGTCGTGGCCGTCGTGCTGGCCGCGGGGCTCGCCACCATCAGCATCTGGTCGCCCCGCAAGCTGTGGGTGAAGATCGGCGCCGTGACGCTGGCCGCCGCCTTCATGCCGCTGTCCTACGCCAGCTTCGCCGACCTGCTGAGCAAGCCGAAGCCGGTGGCGCTGGAATGGTTCCACCGCAGCATGAGCGAGGCGACCGTGCTGAGCGCCCGGATGCAGGAGGGCGAGGCGATCTACCTGTGGCTCCAGCTGCCCGGGACCGCGGAGCCGCGCTATTACAAGATCGGCTGGAGCGAGGACGTCGCCAAGCAGCTCCAGCAGGCGATGCGCGAGGCCGAGAAGAACCAGGGCGGCCTGAAGATGGAACTGCCGTTCGAGAATACCTGGGACAAGGACAAGCCGATGTTCTATGCCCTGCCCCAGCCGAAGCTGCCGGAAAAGAACGGCGAGCGCGGCGGCGGGGACGCGCCCCTTGTCTATCAGCACCCCGGCACCAGCGCCTGACGGTCAGACCTCCGGTCGAGCGGCTCTCCGGAACGCCTCCTCCCGACCCCGCGGAGGAGGCGTCCCGCTTCGCGGCCCCTACAGGACCTGCTTCGGCACGTTCAGCAACTCCCGCCGGATCCGCTTGAGGCTGGGACGGTTGGTCTCGTCGTAGGCCAGAGGCCGGCACAGATGCATGGCCGTGAGGCCGACGCGGGCGGTCAGCAGCCCGTTGATCACCCCCTGCCCCACCCGGGTCGAGAGCGATGCCGCGAGCGTGCTTCCCAGGGCCTCGACCATCAGGTCGTTGCCGCTCTCCGCGACTCCGGCGATCGCGATGTTGGCGAGCATCCGGCGCAGCAGCTTCAGGCTGCCGACATAGCCGGGACGGGCGCCGTAGAGGGTCGCGACCTCGCGCACCAGCTTCAGGTTCCGCCACAGCACGATCACGACGTCGAGCAGGGCCGCCGGGCTCAGCGCCGTGGCGACCGCGGTGTCGCGGGCGGCCCGCAGGACGAGCTGGTACGAGCGGCGGTCGATGTCCTGGAGCAGCTGGAGATCGACCATGCGCACGACTTCCCGGTCGTCATGGGCGTCGCTGAGATTGTCCTTCAAGGCGGCGACCTGCGCCGACAGGTCGCGCCGGTCGCGGTAGAGCGAGGCAACCGCCCCGGCGTAGCGCGCGGCCTCGCCATGGGTGCCGGAAGTCCGCAGGTGCTCCGCCTCCTCCCGCAGCCCGTCGATCCGGCGCAGGCGCCGCAGGCTGCGCAGTTCGCCCGAGAGCAGGCCGAAGCCGCCCAGCACGGCCCCGCCTGCCAGCGCGACGGCGCCGCCGCCCAGCAGCACGCTGGTTTCGAAGGCGCGCCGGATCAGGTCGACGGTGTCGTACCCGACCGCCAATGTCACCAGGGCCGCCGCCGAGCCGACCAGCAGCCGGACAGCCCAGCGCCGGGGTGCCGGGACGGGATCCGGCAGGTCGGCTTCGCTCGGAAGGCCCGATACCGCGGTACCGGCGGCCCGATCGTCCGGGACCACGGTCACGGCGCCGCCGGGGTCCAGTTCCATCGGCGCGATGAAGTCCTTGTCCCGCGTCCGCCCGGTCATGACAGGAAATCTCCGATCAGGAAGTCCAGCGCCTGGTCGAGCCGGATATTCGGCAGACCCCGGCCCTGCCGGGCCGACAGCAGGGGCGGCCGGAAGTCCAGGAAGTTGAGCCGGCGAACGCCGTCGTCGGTCAGCAGCCGGTGGTCGTCCGGGATCTCGCCGGGATACAGGACGGTCGGTTCGGTCCGCCCGATGGGAATGCCCCGCACGCAGGCGAGCTGCCGGCCCTGGTGCTCCGCCATGACCGTCTCGGTGCATTTCAGCGCCGCGATCGCCATGGTCTCGACCCGCGCGCCCTCGAACCGGATCGCGTTCCGCCGCTCCTCGACCAGTCCGTCGAGCAGGCGGCGCAGGTTGGCATGCTGGTTGGACGGGATGTGGTCGGCCTTGGTGGCGGCGAACAGAACCCGGTCGATCCGCCCGCCGAGCAGCCGCCCGAGCCAGCTCGACCGTCCATGTCGGAAGGATTCCAGCGTGGCGGACAGGGAGGTCTGCATGTCGGCCAGGGCGGCCGGCCCGGCGTTAAGCGCGCCGATGACGTCCACCAGCACGATCTGGCGATCCAGCCGGGCGAAGTGCTCGGTGAAGAATCGCCGGACGACGTTGGTCTTGTAGGCCTCGAACCGCTCCTCCATCATCGCCCATAGGGTATGCCGCCCGGCCCGAGCCGAGGGTTCCGGCAAGGGACAGAAGGCGAGCACCGGGGCGCCGACCAGCTCCCCCGGTTCCACGAAGCGGCCGGGCTGGATCAGGCTGAGCAACTGGTCGGAGGCCCGGCATGCCAGCAGGTATTGGGTGTAAAGCTCGGCCGATCGGCGGGCGACCGCCTCCTCGGCGGGGCCGGCCGGGTCGCGGTTGGACAGGTAGGCCAGCCATTCCGCCGCCAGGGCGTCGCGCGGCGGACGCCTGGCAAGCTCCAGGGTCTCGCGCGACCACTCGGCATAGCTCCGGTCCAGCAATGGCAGGTCGAGCAGCCACTCGCCGGGATAGTCCACGATGTCCAGGTTCAGCCGGGTCGGCCCGAGCAGGCGGCGCTTCAGCATCGTCCCCGGCATGTAGCGGACCGCGACCCGCACCTGGCTGGTGACCTTCGTGTTGTTCGGCCATTGCGGATCCGGCGCGGTCAGCCGGGCGATCTGGCTTTCATAGTCGAAGCGCGGCACCGCCTGGTCGGGCTGCGGCTCCATGCGGGCGGCGATGAAGCGGCCGGTCGCGACCACGTCCAGGAACGGCAGCCGGTCGGCATGCAGCAGGTTGTCGATCAGGGCGGTGGTCAGCACCGTCTTGCCGGACCGGCGCAAGCCGGTCACGCCGATGCGCAGGTTGCCGTCCAGCATCCGGTCGGTCAGTTCGCCGACGCGGTCGAAGGCCCGGCTTCCCAGGTTGGTCAGGTCGCGGAAGGGTGATGGAGGCAATCTCTGTCTCGACAGGTCCGGTTGGTGCGGATTCGGTTGGAATGAATTCTGCGGTAAAGCCTGTCTATCGTGAACCGGCAGGAAGCACATCCGTCCTGTGGAGGTCGGCCCACCGGGCGAGATCGCCGCCTTGGACCGCCGCCGTGCCGATTCCGGGCGCCGGCTCGCGCTCGTTGTTCTCCAGCAGGTTGTCGTGGTTGTGCATCGGCTCGTGACCCCGGTTGCTGACCCGCTCGTTCAGGCACGCCCGCCGGCCGGCGCAGAGGTTGCGCGCGACCTTGTTGCCGGTGGCCCCGTAGATCAGCAGCCCGACCCGCCCGGCCTCGATGTCGTTCCCGACGACCGTGTTGTACTTGGCCTCCGAGTCCGTTCCGGGACGCATCCAGCGCCCCGTGGTCAGCCCGCCGACGGAGATGCCGTCGCGCTCGCATCCTTTCATGACATTGCCGGCGACGAAGTTGCCCTCGCTGCCGCCCTTCATCATCAGGCAGGTATGGCCGGGCGTCCCGTCGACGATATTGCCGACCAGCCGGGACCGGTTGACCGCCACGAGGTCGATGCCGCCGTCACCGTTGTCGTTGCGGTCGGCGCCGCTGTCGCGGACGATGTTGCGATAGAGATGGACATTGTCCGCCTGGCTGATCTTGATGCCGTCCTCGCCCGCCCGCTCGACCAGGTTGTCGGCGATCACGATGTTCCGGGCATACCGGGACATGTCGCTGGTATCGCGCCCGGACAGGCCGAACTGGATGCCGTTGCCGCCGGCCCCGGCGATGACATGGAAGCCGAACACCCCGACGTTCCGCGTGCCGAAGCCGTAGATCCCGGTTTTCTCCGACACGATGCGCGCCTTCCCGTGGCCGTCGGCCGAGATCAGCCGGATCGGGGCGCTCTCCGTCCCGTTCTTCGAGAACTTGACAGGCCCCCGATAGGTTCCCGCCCTGACCATGATGTCGGTTCCGGGCACCGCGCGCTCGATCGCCACGTTGATGTCGCTGACCGGTCCGTCGGGGGAAACCCAGATCCGGTATCTCTGCTCGCCGCCGCCGTCGAACGGCGCGGCCGCCCGGGACGGGGCCGGCCAGGCGGAGACGGCGGCCGCCAGCAGCAGGGCGAGGAGGATCGGATGCTTCATCGACGGGGAAGACGGCAGGAAAGGCATGGGTAACGCGAACTCCATCCGGTCAGGAGAGATTGCGGGTAGGGCGGAACGGATTTCCGGTCAGGCACCGATCTCGAACATCATCAGCAAGGTCCGCTGGAAACCCCAGAGATTGTCGTCGGAGACGAGGTAGAGCAACGTGCGGCCATCGGGCGTCGCCACCACGGAGATCCCCTCGAAATTGTCGGTCGTGACCGGCGGCTCCAGCACAGCCAGCTCGGTGCCGGACAATTCCGCGCCCGCCTCTATCGAGGCCCCGGGCACCCGGACGATCCGCGCGCCGAACCCGCCCAGGATCGAGGCCCGCCGCTCCACGACCACGAGGTCGCCGTCCGGCAGGATCGCGGCATCGGTCGGGCGGTACGGCGCCTTGCCGCGATAGCTCAGGCTTTCCCAGCCATCGGCACCGCCCAGCCAAGCCCGGCTGAAGCCGGCCTTGTCGTCGGACCCTTCCTCGATGACCAGCATCCGCCCGTCGGGAAGGGCCGCCAGCGCTTCCGGCCCGCTGTTGCCCTCGGCGCTGCGGATCCCCGGCGGGCGCGGCAGCTTGGGCAGGGGCCGGGTCACCGGCCCGTCCGGGTTGGAGGCATAGAGCTCGACCCGGTGCCAGCGCTCGAAGCTGACCGCCCAGCGCCCGTCCGGAAGCCGGGCCAGCCCCTCGGCGTCGGCGCGGTTGCCCTCGGCCTGCTTCCCGTCGATGTCGAGCAGCGGCGCCACGGTGATGCCGCGCACCCCCGCGAGGTCGCCCTCGTCGTCGTAGTCGATGTTGCCGGTGATCACCTTGCCCCGGTCGGAGATCGCGACGAACCGGCGTCCGTCCGGGTCGACCTCGATGCCGGAAAGGCCGCCGAATTCCGGATCGGGATCGGTGAGCGCCACGCCGCCGCGGTACCTCAGCGATCCGATGTCCCGCCGGTCGGGCCGGCTGTCGTCGAGCCGGACGGCATAGGAGTTCTCCAGGGGACCGTTCGCGGTGAGCGGCGAACAGCCGACCACCGCCAAGGTGGCGAGCGACGCGAGGAAGAACGCCCGCCGGACGAAATCTTGAAGTGCAGCCATGGCCCCATAGATGGCATCGCCGATGATGCGGTGCGACAGCTTTTCTCGGTTCATGCCGGGTACCACGCCGCGGTAAGACCTTTGTCCCCCGTCGGACCGGAGGTTCTCATGCCGATCATCCGGAAACCGGATCAGTAGGCTCGCAGGCCCCGGCTGCGGAAGATGTTCCGGACCGCGCGGACCTGCCGGGCGCTGGGCGCGCCCAGGGTACGGAGCGCCGGCGACGGGCAGCGGTCGCGAAGATGGGCGGTCGCCAGCCGATGGAACGGCAGCACCTCGATCCGCTCCACGTCCGGCAGCGAGGCCGCGAACTCGGCCAGGGTCTCCACGTGGCGGGGATCGTCGTTGACGCCGGGGACCACCGCGAAGCGCACCCATACCGGCTTGCGGGCAGCCCGCAGCATCCCGGCGAACCGCAGGGTGCCCGCCGACGACGGAGACGGCCGTCCGTCCAGCGCCCCCGGCTCGACCGGCGTCAGGTCCAGCACCACAAGGTCGGTCAGATACAACAAGCCCTTGGCCGCGAACAGGTTCCCGCCCCCGCAGGTGTCCAGGGCGGTGGCGATGCCCATGTCGCGGCAACGCCGGAACAGTTCGCGGATGAAGGCCGCCTGGTCGAGCGGTTCGGCGCCGGCCACGGTGACGCCGCCGCCCGACACCCGCATATAGTCGGCGTAGCGCGCGATCTGCTGCATCAGGGAGTCGATCTCCCCGGCGCCCCTGCCCCTCGGCTCGGCTTCCGAAACCAGGGTGTTGCCCGGTTCTGCGCATTGGGTGCAACGCAGCGGGCACCCGTCCAGGAAGATGACGAACCGCACCCCCGGCCCGCCGGGTCCGGTGCCGAGCGCGGAGACGGAATGGATCCGCCCCGAAACGTTTCGGGAACTTTCCGGCGGCTCCGTCTGATTGGAAAGATCGGTCATGAAATCCCGTGCGCCCGCCTGGCCGGATGCGTTTGCGCCATCGAGCCGCCGGTACGGCACCGACCTCGATCATCACCATGGAGCAGGTCGGTGGCGGGCGCCTTGATCCACATCAACCTGCGCGGCATCGGGTTCCGGCGGGATCCGGGTAACCGAATCTACACGCGTTGCGCCTAGCCTTGCAGACGGTGCCCGCTCGGAGGGCTGGATCGGAAACGACGCGACGCAAGGCAATGACATCGCACATGACGTATGAACTCGTTCACAAGTTCCGTGGTCAGGGCAAGATGAACGAGGCTGAGGATTGGATAAGGGCCAACGTCAAGGGCCTGTGGGAGCTTCAGTTCCTCGGGATGTCCGAGGAGATCGACGAGTTCAAGAAGACCAAGACCTATATCTTCCATGTCCGGTTCACCTTCGGGCGAAGCGAGGACATGAAGCGCTTCAAAGACGAATACATCGATGGCAAGCCGCCGCGACGTGCCCAGGCGTCGGCACCGGCGAAGAAGCGCGGGTTCTTCAGCCGCCTGTTCAACTGACCGAGCCACATCGTCCGAGCCGGGACGGCCTCACCCATCCTGTTCCGACCGCCGCATCGGAACCCCGAGCCACGCCGGATGTTGTACACGAAACACAAGAGGCGGAGTCCGGATCCAGGCCGCGATCGCCGGACGACAATTGCTTCTTCTTGTAACTTTTAGGAAAAATCGAAGAAAATATTCGGCAACAGGATGATCCCTGTGCGTCCAATCACCTAAGCCGGAAAGTATATTTGAGAGTTAGCCTGTTTGCTGTACATAATGGCGCATTCGATGGAAACTCGGTGGGTTGGATAATTTCTTCCCGCAGAGCTTTTGTTCCGCGGCGTTGCGACCACGGTCAGGAGATCCGCCTTTGACAACAGCACATGCTCCTGACATGGACGAACATACGCGGCAACTTGAACAGGCCCTGAAGGAGAAAGAGGCGGCCCTGCGCGAACTGCAGCACAGGGCCAAGAACAGCCTTCAGCTCGTCATCAGCCTCCTGAAGCTCCAGAGCGGCCGCATTCGCGACCCTGATGCCCGGACCGCCTACGACTTGACGCTTCAGCGGATCGAGGCGCTGGCCATCGCCTACCGTCACCTGCACGAGTCCGGCAGCGAGACGCAGGTCGAGTTCGGCCGGTATCTGAGCGAATTGGTGACGACCACCAGCGCCAACGTGCCGGGCGGAGCCCAGGGGACCGAGATCGACGTCCAGTCCGAGAAGATCACCGGCGGCCTTTCGCTCGCCGTGCCGCTGGGCCTGATCGTCAACGAGTTGCTGACCAATAGCCTGCGGCACGCCTTTCCGGCCAAAAGCTGGATCCGCATCTCGCTGACGCGCCCCGCCCCGGACATGCTCGACCTGGTGATCGCCGACAACGGCCGAGGGCTGCCTTCCGGCTTCGACCCGGACGCCGATGCCGGGATGCTGCTGGCCGAAGCGCTGGCGGCGCAGTTGAACGCGACGCTGACGGCCGAGACGACCGGCAGCGGCACCGTCGTGCGGATGGCGATCCCGCTCTGACGGCCCCGCGGCTCCCTCCCGAAACAGGAAAGCCCGCCGAACGGGGTTCGGCGGGCTTTCGCGTCTTGTTCGGCAAAGGTGCCGGCGCGGTCCTTACTTGGACGCGGCCTCTTCCTTGTTGTTCATGCCGCGGCCGGTCGTGCGCTCGCTGATGCGCGCCCGCTTGCCGCGCAGCTCGCGCAGGTAATAGAGCTTGGCGCGGCGGACGTCGCCCTTGCGGACCAGCTCGATGCTGTCGATCCGCGGGCTGTACAGCGGGAACACGCGCTCCACGCCCTCGCCGTAGCTGATCTTGCGAACGGTGAAGCTGCTGTTCAGCCCGGCGTTCTTGCGGGCGATGCAGACGCCCTCGTAGGCCTGGACGCGCTCGCGCGTGCCCTCGACCACCTTCACGTTGACGCGCAGCGTGTCGCCGGGGGAAAACTCCGGAACGCCGCGCTTGTCGACCAGCTTCTGGACCTGTTCGGCCTCGATCTGCTGAATGATGTTCATCGCACTCACCCCTTACCTTCACTGATGGCGCGCCGAACCCTTGGCAGGCTCCCGGCGGACCCGTTTGTCATCTATTCCATCGTCACGACGCGGTCGCGCCGGCGGCGCTTCCGCGGTTCTTCCGCCTCGCGGGCGGCCTCGTAGCGGGACCACAGGTCGGGCCGCCGGGCCCTGGTGATCCGCTCCGCCTCGGCCAGCCGCCAGGCCCGTACCTTCTCGTGGTGACCGGAAAGCAGGACTTCCGGCACCGTGCGCCCCTGCCAGTCGGCCGGCCGCGTATAATGGGGATACTCCAGCAATCCCCGCTCGAAACTCTCCTCCCCGGCGGTCTCCTCGTTGCCCATGACGCCCGGCAGAAGCCGGACGACGGCATCGATCAGGGCCAGGGCCGCCGGTTCGCCGCCGGACAGCACGAAGTCGCCGAGGCTGACCTCCTCGGCCCGGTGGGCCTCCAGGACCCGCTCGTCGACCCCTTCGTAGCGTCCGCACAGAAGGGTCACCAGGGTTTCCGCCGCCAGTTCCCTGACCAGGGGCTGGTCGAGCAGGCGCCCGCGCGGCGACAGGTAGATGACCCGGCCGCGTTCCGCCGCTTCCGCGCCGCCGGTGGCGGCCGTCAGCGCCGCGTCCAGGACATCCGGCCGCATGACCATGCCGGGACCGCCGCCGAACGGGGTATCGTCGACCGAGCGGTGTTTATCGCGTGCGAAAGACCGGATGTCCACTGCTTCCAGGGACCAGATCCCGCTTTCGAGCGCCCGCCCGGCCAAGCTGAGACCCAGCGGCCCCGGGAACATCTCCGGGAAGAGGGTCAGCACGCGGACGGTCCAGGACCGGTCCATCACGCCCCCTCCCTGCCGCCGGCGCCGTGATCGCCGCCGTCATCGTCGTCGTCGTCCCGATCCGGGGCGCCCGGCGGCGCCAGCAGGTCTTCGGGCGGGTCGGCGACGATGCGTCCGCCGGCCACGTCCACCACCGGCACGACGGCCCTGGTGAACGGAACCATGGCGGTCCGCCGGTCGGGAAGCACCACTTCGAGCATGTCCCCGCCGCCGAAATCGTGGAGGGCGACCACCGTGCCGATCCGCTCGCCGTCCGGCCGCAGGACCGGCAGGCCGATCAGGTCGGCATGGTAGAACTCGTCCTCGTCCTCGGGCGGCGGCAGACGATCCCGCTCGACATGGAGCAGCACGCCGCGCAAGGCTTCCGCGGCGGTCCGGTCGGCAACCCCCTGCACACGGGCCAGCCAATAGTCCTTCATCGCCGACTGGAGCTCGACGGTGAAGCGGCGGGTACCCGTGTGGTCGGTGAGCGGATTGTAGTCCGCGATGGCGGCGGGATCGCCGGTGAAGCTCTTCAGCTTCACCAGGCCGCGCACGCCATGCACGCCCACGATCTGGCCGACGCACACGCGTGCGCCAGTTGCATCGGGCTTGCCTGCGGACCGGGGTGCCATGGGAGGAGACCTGAGCCTTCGAGATTACCGGGCGTGATTACTCGGCGCTGCCGGCGGCTTCCGCCTCGGCGCGCTTGGCGGCGGCGGCCTGCTCCGCCTTGATCCGCTCCTGGGCCTTCGCCTTCGGGGCGGCCTGCTTCGGGTTCTGGCGCTGGGACGGCATCGGCATGACCTCCGCGCGGCCGAGGAACAGCTCGACCCGGTCGGTCGGCTGGGCGCCGACGGACAGCCAATGCTTGGCGCGCTCGGTATTGAGCACGACCCGCTCCGGATGATCCTTGGCCAGCATCGGGTTGTAGGTGCCGATCTTCTCGATGAAGCGGCCATCGCGCGGGCTGCGCGCGTCGGTGACGACGATGGCGTAGAACGGGCGCTTCTTGGCGCCGCCGCGGGTCAGACGGATCTTCAAGGACATTGCGAAACTACTCTCTTCACTCAGGTTGCAGGTATTGGCTGTCTTGTCGGTAGGCGAACTGTCTTAGGCGAACCGTCTCGGGGCGAAACTGTCCGTGCGGCGGCTTACGGGAAGCCCTTGCCGCGGGGAAGAAGACCGGCCAGGCCCTGGCGCATCATGCCTTTCTGGCCCATCTTCTTGACCTTCTTCATCATGGTCTGCATGTCCTGGAACTGCTTGAGCAGCCGGTTGACATCCTGGACCTGCACGCCCGACCCCAGGGCGATGCGGCGCTTTCGCGACGCCTTGATGAGGTCGGGATTGCGCCGCTCGGCCTTGGTCATGGACGAGATGATGGCTTCCTGCTTCTTCAGGATGCCCTCGTCGATGTTGGCGTCCTTGAGCTGGTTCTTGATCTTGCCGATGCCCGGCAGCATCCCGAGCATGCCGCCCATGCCGCCCATCTTGCGGATCTGCTTGAGCTGGTTCGCCATGTCGTCGAGGTCGAAGGTGCCCTTCTCCATTTTCTTGGCGAGCTTCTCGGCCTCCGCCTTGTCGATGTTCTCGGCGGCCTTCTCGACCAGGCTGACCACGTCGCCCATGCCGAGGATCCGGCCGGCGATGCGGTCGGGGTGGAAGGCTTCGAGGGCGTCCACCTTCTCGCCGACGCCCAGCAGCTTGATCGGCTTGCCGGTGATCTGGCGCATCGACAGCGCGGCGCCGCCGCGGGCGTCGCCGTCGATCCGGGTCAGCACGATGCCGGAGATGCCGACGCGGTCCTGGAAGTTGGTCGCGACCGTCACCGCGTCCTGACCGGTCATGGCGTCCACGACCAGCAGCGTCTCCACGGGCTTCGTGGCGTCGCGGACGGCGGCCACCTCGGCCATCAGCTCGTCGTCGATCGCGAGGCGGCCGGCGGTGTCGAGCATGACGACATCGTAGCCTTCGAGCCGGCCGGTCTGCATGGCGCGCTTCGCAATCTCCACCGGCTGCTGGCCGGGGACGATCGGGAGGGTCGCGACCTGGACCTGCTCGCCGAGGATCTTGAGCTGTTCCTGGGCCGCCGGGCGCCGCGTGTCCAGCGAGGCCATCAGGACCTTCTTGCGCTCCCGCGTCTTGAGGCGGAGCGCGATCTTGGCGGTGCTGGTTGTCTTGCCCGAGCCCTGGAGGCCGACCATCAGGATCGGCACGGGGGCGGCGGCCTCGAGGTTGATGCCTTCGCTGGACGAGCCCAGCATCTCGACCAGATGGTCGTGGACGATCTTGACGACCATCTGGCCCGGGGTCACCGAGCGCAGGACCTCCTGGCCGACGGCCTTCTCCTTGACGCCGGCGATGAACTGCTTGACGACGGGCAAGGCCACGTCGGCTTCGAGCAAGGCGACGCGCACCTCGCGCAGAGCGATCCCGACATCCTCCTCGCTCAGCGCGCCACGCCGCGTGAGACGATCGAAGATGTCTCCCAGCCGTCCGGTCAGCCCTTCAAACATGCGTCACTCGGTCATGGTTCGCGAAAGTCGGATGCCCCGCCCCACTGCGCCGCCGCGACGGCCAGACTGGCTGGCCATGCGCCCGACATGCGCCCAAACGGAAACGCGCCAGTGCGCGAAACTCGCGGACCGGCGGGCACCCTCGGGCGCATAGAAGGCGGCTCATGGGATTGAGCGGACCGCGAAACTAGGGGACCGGAGCGGCGATGTCAACAGGAGGGTTATGCCTCCATGCGGCACCCTCCGGCACCTTCCTCGGCTACCGCAGATCTCCCCCTGTAAAGGCCGCAAATGTCATCATTCGTGACGGCAGGCCCCGACGGTCGGGAAGCCGGCGGGTGTTCGTGACCGCGGCTGACGACACCCCCCTCCCCTGGCAAGGACGCAAATGTCAGCATCCGTGATGACAGGGCTGTCGGCGAGCGATGTCGCGGTGCGTCGAGCAGCCGTTGCGATCCCGCAAAGTTGCATGCGTCATGACGACGCTCGTATGAGGCGAATGCCTGTTCTAGTTTGGATATGCGGACAGCGACCGGGACTGGCCCGGCCGCCTCCGCTACAGAGGGAGCAGTCCGATGCGGAAACATCGGTTCTCTCTCCAGGTCTGGTTCCAGGCGTTCAGGGTGAAGATCCTGTTTGTCCTGCAATTCTAGACCGGGAGCCGGCGGCGGGAGACACATCCCGCCGCCTACTCTCGAAAGATAAGCGAACCACCGAAATTCTTCAACGGTGTCGTGGGCCTCCGGGGCGGAGGATTGCGCCTGCCGTGAGGTCGGCATGCCGGCCGGCAGACCGGCTTCGTGCAGGCACTCGACCATTTTTCGCTTGCGGATGCGGCGTACCCGGATATGCGGGATCCTTGTCCGGAAACATGCCCCCGATGTGGAGTTGATGGATCTCTCGGCGGACCTTCCCGGTTCCTGTGGAGACCTCGCCGAAAAACCTTGGGTCCACTTCAGGAGAATGCAGCATGAGTGATCAACCACACCGCGCCCTCAGCGATGTCCTTGATCGATTGGAGAGCACGGCACGAGGCGAGAGCATAACCGTGCAGGAAGTGGTCGAGAAACTTGGTCACAAATCCTTTGCGTCATTGATGCTGATTTTTTCACTGATCTCCACCTCGCCGGCCAGCGCGATCCCTGGCCTGACGGCGACGGTCGCGGCAATCATCTTCATTCTGGTCGTGCAGATGATCCTCGGACGGGATTGCGTCTGGCTGCCACAGATCATCAGCCATCGGCGCCTGTCCACGGAGAAGCTTTGCAAGGGGATCGGCTGGCTGCGCAAGCCCGTGCTGTTCGTGGAACGGTTCTTGAAAGCGCGGCTCACTCTTTTCCTTCATCGGCCGTGGCTTTTCCTGCCTTTGTTCCTGATCCTGGCGCTGACGCTGTTCATGCCGTTCATGGAGGTGATACCGACCTCGGGGTCCATCGCGTCGGCCGTGATAGCATTCTTTGCTGCCGGGCTGCTGACCAGGGACGGCGGCCTCGTCCTGTTCTCGCTGATCCTGCTCCTGGCGGTGCCCGTGGCCGTCTGGCACTTCGGCTTCAGCTGAACCGCGCGAAGTCCCGAGTCCCGCATCCCACTGTCGCGGATGGCAATCATATTTGCGGCTCTGTGAATTCAAAACGGATGAAATTTCGTCTGCAGGTTGCTACGCGCGGACTCGAACCAGGTATCGCTCCGCATGACGGCGCTGGCGGAGTCTGCAAGCGATGAGCGGGTCAAGCCCAAGGCTGTCCGGCACGGCTGTTGCCGATCAACCATTGAGAACATTTCTAGAGACTGTTTTCTCCTTCAGTTCGTCATCCGCGGGCTTCACCCGCGGATCTCAAGGCACGGAGGCTCCGATGCTTCCCGTGAAAGATGGCCGGATCAAGTCCACGGCTGTCCGGCACGGTTTTGCTTTTTCGCTCGAAAGGCCGCGCTGTGGACGAGAACGCCCCCTTTTCGTCATGGCCGGACTTGATCCACGGCTGTCCGGCATGGCGGTTGCGCACTGCTCACAAGCCTGAACTCAAGGCGAAACTACCCCTTTTTCGTCATGGCCGGACTTGATCCGGCCATCGTCTCACAGGTCTCACCGGGGCTCCGTGGCTGGAGATGCCCGGATCAAGTCCGGGCATGACGATTAAGGGAAGATGAAGTATCCTGAGCATCAGCTTGGGGTTGATCAGCAATCATCGTGCCGGACTGCCGTGGACTTGCTCCGGCCATCATCTCGTAGGTCTCACCGAGGCTCCGTGGCTGGAGATGCCCGGATCAAGTCCGGGCATGACAACAAAGAGAGGCGTCCCCTCTCTGAGAACCCGCTGTGGCTGAGCAAGCAGCAACCGTGCCGGACCGTCACGCCAACTTGGTGACGATGCCGATCGCCCGCTTGCGGCAAAGGCTCATATCGTCCCCGCGCCCGGGTCGTCGCGCCGGTTCATCAGGCGACCGCGACCGTGTCTCCGCGAGATCCATGAGCGTCCCCATAGCCTTCTCAAACCATGATACCGGCAACTTGTATTGTATGTGGGAAGCCGCAACGCGATCCGCCGGCTAACGGTACGCCGAGCCGTCCTCCGCCCGGGCGGGGTGGTCCAGGTAGCGGCCCTGCTTCGGGACGGCGACGCGGTCGAATTCCTCCGCCAGGCGGTAGAGGGCGGTGCGCATCTCCGGCCCTTTCATGGGTTCGCCGTGCCCGGTGACGACCAGGTCGGGATCGAGGGCGGCGAGCCTCGCGACGGACCGCTTCGCCTTGTCCCATTCCACGGTGTAATAGGTCGGCGGGCCGTGCATCTCCGCCCGCTGGACCGCGACGGCGTAGGCGGACTCCTGCCCCGTCGTCACGAAGGCGTCGCCGGCGACGATGGTGCGGTCGGTCTCGCGCCAGAGCGACACGTGGCCGACGCTGTGGCCGGGCGTGTGGAGCCAGCGCCAGCCGGGCATCTCCGGGATGGTGCCGTCTTCCGGGAAAGCCCGGAGCCGGCCGCCGACATCGACAGGGCCGCGCGGGTAGAAGCGGGCCAGGGCCGCCATGGCGCCGCCGCCGACGGAGGGATCGCCCGGCGGGTAGGACGCCCTGCCGTTCAGATAGGGATGTTCGAGCGGGTGGGCATAGACGGGAACGTCCCATTCCCGGGCCAGATCCTCCAGCGCGCCGATATGGTCGAAATGGCCGTGGGTCATGACGATGGCCGAAGGCCGGGCGCCGGGGCCGAACCGCTCGCCAGCAGCCCCCGTGATCATGCCCTTGGTACCGGGAATGCCCGCGTCGATCAGGACCCATTGCCGGTCGCCGGCGCCGGGACGGCCCCAGAAGACGACGTTGACGATGCCGAGCCGGCGGTAGGCCAGGTCGGGGGCGATCTGGTGGGTCTTGTCGCCGCGCGCCGAGTCCAGTTCGGGATCGACCGCGCTGGCGTTCGGGGACAAGGGAATCTGCTCGGCCATCTCTGTGCTTTCCCGCCTTCGGTTTCTGTCCGGAGATCCGGTCATCGGGTCCGCTGAACCAACCGGCCGCGGTTCCGACCGTTCCCGAAGGAGTTTGGAAAGATTTCACCCTTGGTTACCGATCGGTCACAGCGACCTTAACGAATCGTTCGTCCTTTCCGCATATCCTTGCCTTGGAAGACTCCAGGATGGCTCCCCCCAAATGGCTTCTGCCTCCGCCGAAACCAGCGAGATCCCCCGCGCCAAGCTCTCCCAGCAGGAGCTGAACGCCCTGACGAACCGGCACAAGGCGTTCCTGAAGCGGCAGCCCGGGGGGACGCGCGCCGTTTTCAAGATGCGCGACCTGTCACACCTGGATCTCAGCGGACTGGACCTGACCGACGCCGACTTCAGCGGGGCCAAGCTGTTCAGCACCCGCCTGCTGGGCTGCAACCTGACGGGCGCCGATCTCTACGGCACCGACCTGCGCCTGGCGAACCTGACCGGCGCCACCCTCATGAAGACCGACCTGCGCGGCGCCTGCCTGCGCGGCGCCATCCTGAGCGAGGCCATGCTGATCGAGGCGGACCTGCGCGACGGCATGCTGGTCCATATGGGCAAGTCGGGCGAGATGGCGTCGGTCAACCAGGAGGCGGTCAAGCTCACCACGGAGCTGACCTGCGCCATCATGCGCGGCGCCAACCTGTCGCGCGCCCGGGTATCCAACGCCTTCGTGATGCAGACCGACATGACCGACGCGGTCATGCGCGGCACCAAGTTCGTCCGGGCCAACCTGACCAATTCCGACCTGACCGGGGCGGACCTGCAGGGCGCCGACCTGACCGGCGCCAACCTGACCGGCGCCCGGCTGACCGGTGCCATCCTGTCCGGCGCGGTGCTCGACAGCGCGCGGCTGGCGAACGCCGTGCTGATCGGCGCGATCCTGGACGACGCGCAGCGCCGCGCGCCCGAACTGGCTGGAGCCGTGCTGGCGAAGGATTTCGCCGGCCTCGGCCGCACCTTGCCGGAGATCGCCGCGGGCCACGCCGCCTGGATGGACAGCGGGGGCAAGGAGGGGCATCGCGCCGACCTCTCCGGCTATGAGCTGACCGGATTCGACCTGCGTGGGATGAACCTGTCGGCCGCGGTGCTGCAGGGCGCCACCCTGGTCAAGGCCGACATGAGATCCGCCGTGCTGGCCATGGCCGACATGTCGCTGTGCGACCTGCGCCGGATCAACCTGTCGAACGCCGACCTGCGCGGAGCCAACCTGGAGCGGGCGACCCTCACCGGGGCGGACCTGAGCGGCGCCAAGCTGAACCCCGTGCACATCCAGAGCGGCAGCGGCCATGTCTGGCGCGCCAACCTGCACCGGGTACGGCTGGAGGGGGCCAATCTCCAGGGCGCCGACCTGCGCAAGGTCAACCTGACCGACGCGGTGCTGTCGCGCGCCGACCTGCGCGGGGCGGACCTGCGGGAGGCCAACCTGACCGGCGCCGACCTGAAAGGCGCCCGGTTGGAAGGCGCCGACATGGCCGGGGCCACGGGCGCCTGAGCCGGCGTCCGCACTGGCGATTCCGCTCAGCCCGAAGGTTCGACTCAGTAGGAGAATTCGGCGAAGACGCGGTCGATGTCGCCCTGCCATTCGCCATGGTAGCGGTTGAGCAGGATCGTCGCCGGGGTCGCGCCGGTCTCGGCCACTTCCAGCAGGGTATTGATGAAGTGGGTCTCGTCGTCGCCCCAGCGGTCGTTGCGGGCGCGCCGCCGCAGACCTTCTCCGGCGATCCCCAGGACCTCGGCCGCAACCTCGCGCAGGGGGCGGCCCCGGTGGGTGGCGTCCAGGGCGAGGCGCGGCACCTCGGCGCGGAGATGGGCCCGCTCCTCCGCCGTCCAGTCCTTGACCAGGTCCCAGGCGGCGTCCAGCGCCGTGCCGTCGTAGAGCAGCCCGACCCACAGGGCCGGCAGCGCGCACAGGCCGCGCCACGGTCCGCCGTCGGCGCCGCGCATCTCCAGGTAGCGTTTCAGGCGTACTTCCGGGAACAGCGTGGTCAGGTGGTCGGCCCAGTCGGTCATCAGCGGCAGTTCGCCCGGCAGCGCCGGCAGGCGGCCCTGGAGGAAGTCGCGGAAGCTCTGGCCTGAGGCGTCGATGTACTTCCCGTCGCGGTAGACGAAGTACATCGGCACGTCGAGGGCATAGTCTGCATATTGCTGGAACCCGAACCCCTCCTCGAACACGAACGGCAGGTCGCCGCAGCGGTCGGGGTCGGTGTCGGTCCAGATATGGCTCCGGAAGCTCTGGAAGCCGTTGGGCCGGCCCTCGGTGAAGGGCGAGTTGGCGAACAGCGCCGTCGCGATCGGCTGGAGGGCCAGGCTGACGCGGAACTTCTTCACCATGTCGGCCTCGGACCCGAAGTCCAGGTTGACCTGCACGGTACAGGTCCGCATCATCATGTCGAGGCCGAGCGAGCCGCGCTTCGGCATGTACTCGCGCATGATCTTGTAGCGGCCCTTGGGCATCCACGGGATCTCGTCCCGCTTCCATTTCGGATTGAAGCCCAGGCCGATCATGCCGATGCCCAACTCGCGGCCGACCTGCTTGACCTGGTCCAGGTGCTCGTGGACCTCCGCGCAGGTGTCGTGCAGGGTTTCCAGCGGGGCACCGGACAGTTCCACCTGCCCGCCCGGCTCCAGGCTGATGTTGCAGGAGCCGCAGGTCAGCGCGATGACGTTCTCGCCCTCGTACACGGGTTCCCAGCCGAAGCGGGTCATCCGGTTGAGCAGCTCGCCGATGCCGTCCGGCCCGTCGTAGGGCAGCGGGCGCAGGTCGCTGGTGCGGTACGCGAACTTCTCGTGCTCGGTCCCGATACGCCATTCCGACGCGGGCTTGCTGCCCTGCTCGAGATGGCTCACCAGACTGCGCGGGTCGGAAATCGGTTCGCCGCGGGACTTCGGAGGGGCGGACATGGGTGCCTGATCAACCTGGTTCTTGGAAACGGAACGGGGGACGCACGTCGGCGCCGCCTGCCGCCCAGTCCCCGGCGAGGGCCTGCCAGCAGGCGAGCGCGGCGAGCGCCGCCGTGTCGGCACGCAGGATCCTTGGCCCCAGCCCGACCGGAACAACAAATGGCAGTTTCAGCAACCCGTCAAGCTCCTCCTTGGCGAAGCCCCCTTCCGGGCCGGTCAGGATCGCCGCCGGGCCGGGCGCCAAATCCGCGACGGCGCTGGCGATCGGCCTGACCGGACCGGCTTCGGCGCATAGCAGGATCACGCGTTCCGCCGGCCAGTCGCGCATCGCCTGGTCGAGCCGGGCCGGCTCCCTCAGCTCCGGAACGGTCAGACGCTCGCACTGCTCCGCCGCCTCGATCGCGTTGGCGCGCAGCCGGTCGACATTGACGCGGGCCACGTCGGTATGGCGGGTCAGCACCGGCCAGACCAGGGACGCGCCGAGCTCCGCGGCCTTCTCCGCGACGAAGTCGATCCGCGCCCTCTTGATCGGGGCGAACAGCAGCCACAGGTCGGGTTCCGGCGCCTGGGGCCGGCGCAGCGCATCGACCGCCAGGCTGCACCAGCCCTTGCCGAAGCCGTCGATTCGGGCGGCCCACTCGCCGTCGCGGCCGTTGAACAGCGCGACCCGGTCGCCGCGGTCGAGCCGAAGCACATGGCGCAGATAATGCGCCCGCTCGTGGTCGAGGCCCACGGTGGCCCCGCCAGACAGCGGTTCCGCGACATAGAGGCGGGTCCGCAGGGGTTCGCGGTCGGTATCGGTCTCCATGGTCTCCATCAATGGTCGGGCGGGATCGGGTCAGGTTTCGAGGAAGTCGAGCAGTGCGGCGGCGAACTCCTCCGGCCGCTCCTCGGGAATGAAGTGGCCGCAGTCCAGCGCCTGGCCGCGCACGTCCAGCGCCACTTCCCGCCAGGTCGCCGGCACGTCGAAGCAGCGGTCCATGGTGGCCCGCGCGCCCCACAGGGCCAGCAGCGGGCACGACACCTTCACGCCGGCGGCGCGGTCGGCCCGGTCGTGCTCCAGGTCGATCGTGGCGGCGGCGCGGTAATCCTCGCACATGGCGTGGATCGCGGCGGGATTCCGGAAGCAGCGGATATACTCGGCCATGGCTTCCGGCGTGAAATGGGCGGTGCCGACGCCCCACATGCTGGTCTTGCGCCGCAGGTAGAATTCCGGATCCAGGCCGATCATGTGCTCCGGCAGCGGGTGGGGCTGGATCAGGAAGAACCAGTGGTAATAGGCGGTGGCGAGCTGCTGGTCGACGCTCTGGAAGGTGGTCAGCGTCGGCACGATGTCGAGCACCGCCAGCCGCCGGACCCGGGCGGCATGGTCGATCGCCATGCGGTGGGCGACCCGGCCGCCGCGGTCGTGGCCGACCACCTGGAAGCGCTCGAACCCGAGGATGCGCATCACCTCCACCTGGTCGCGCGCCATCTCCCGCTTGGAATAGGAGGAATGGTCCTCCGTCGTCGGCACCTTCTCGCTATCGCCGTAGCCGCGCAGGTCGGTCGCCACGACGGTGAACCGTTCGGCCAGGGCGCCGGCCACCTTGTGCCAGATCACGTGGTTCTGCGGGAAGCCGTGCAGGAGCAGCAGGGGCGGACCGTCACCGCCGACGACGAGGTTGATCTCGGCACCGCTGGTCGCGATGCGCCGCCGCGTGAATCCTTCGAACATTCCGTCGTCTCCCGAAGCTTCGTGGATTTGGAGTGGCGCGCCACTTTCCCATACCGCTTCCCCGGTTGTCTGCAAGATCCCGCGTTCAGGCCGGAGCCGGCGCAAAATGATTAGGCCTGACGGGAGATCCGGCCGGGCGCGACATCACCCCCGCGCGGGCCTGGGCAGCGGCTTCATAGCCCTTAAGGAAGATTTAATTCTCCTTAAATTCAGGTTAATTGATAGGGGTAGTCACTCCCTGGCCCGATCCCCGACATGACCGTCCCCATCAAGCCCGCTGCCGAACCCGCCGCCATCCTGAACCTTGCCCGGGGGACCGTCGCGGGGTCCGGCGACCGCCTGCGCGAAGTCTACCGGCTGTCCGACGGTCTCGGCGATCCGGCGATGCGCTCCACCCTGATGGAGGCGATGCGGTCCTGGCTGCGGATCGAGAAGCCGCCCCGGCGGAACACCGCCCAGCGCCGGTTCTGCGAGCCCTTCGAAGAATTGCTGTGCGGCCCGGTCGGGCGCCAGCGCCAGCGGTTCCAGATCCCTCGGCCGGCGATCGCGCCACTGTGGGACCTGATCGCGAGCGAGACCGGCAAGGGCGGGTCCGACGATCTCGAAGGCTGCCACAGGGCGTTGCGCGCGGTGCTCGACCGGGCCAAGGCCGACCCGGCCTTCGCTCGCAGGCAGGCCCGCGCCTATCCCGATTTCTGGGCGATCGCGGGGGAGATCGACTGCGCGATCCGGGTCCGCGAGCCGGTGCTCAGCCTGCGCCGCCTGCTGGCCGGCGCGGTGCCGGACCGCCCCGACCCGGCCGCGGTGGCGGCGCTCGGCCGGTTCGTCTCGGAATTGGGCGAGCAGGACCGCGGCAGCGTCGACCTGTTCCTGATGCTGCTGGCCCGGCATCCGGAGACGGGCCGTTCGGCCCTGGACCTGATCGACGCCCTGGCGCGGGGGGCCGCCGCCCTGCCCGCCGAAACCCTGGAGACGGTCTATGCCGCCGCGATCGGCGACCTGCATGCCGGGGCGAAGGCGGCGTTCGACGGCAGCCCGGGAACGGCCGACCTGAACAAGGCGCTGGACCGGATCGAGCCGGCGGCGCGCCACCTGACCGGCCTGAAATCCAGCGCCGGCGGACGGATCCCGCGCAACGCCGCCCGTCTCCATCGCCTGGAGAGCGAGCTTCACGACCTGCTGAACGACCGTTTCCTGGGCGAAGTCGCGGCGCGGACGGACGAGCATGCCCGCGTTCTGGCCGACATCGGTGCCGGCGGAGGTGGCGGGGAAACGGCCGGGCGGGGCCAGGACCGGCGGGCCTTCGACGAGGCGATGTCGGCGCTCGCCCGAAGCAGGCAGCTGTTCAAGGCGCTGGGCCGGCTGGACGCGTACCGCCGCGAGGTCGAGACGGTCCAGGCCCAGGTCTCCCGCGACCTGGGCTCGCTGGCCGACAGGGCGGCGTCGGCGGACGCGGGAACGAGGCGTTCCGCCCTGGAGGCGACCGTCACGACCTTGCACGGGCTGGAGCGGATCTGCCCCGGTGAAGCCTTGATGCCGCTGCTGGCGGAGGGATTCTCGAAGCTCGGCGGCGACGGCACCGGGGACCTGATGGTCGACTTGATCCGCCACATGAATCCCGCGCCGGCCGCGGCAACGAGGTGAATACCTCTTAATGGGGTGCGTTCATACCTCTTAAGTAAAGTTTAATTCTATCGATTTGACGTCTATTGATACTGCTATTGATAGGAGTAGACGCGCCGCACGACGACGGTGCGGCGGCCTCCGGTCCCCAACCCCTTACCCAGGCAGGGCTCGACCATGGCGCTGATCTCGTACCGGACGCTGTCAGTCTCATGCCGCGGCGCGGCCGACGAGCCCTGGTCCGTCGAGCCCGGCCCCGTCCCGAACGAGATCCGCGCCGCGCTCCGCGATCGGGTGCCCGCCCTGCCCCGGCTGCGCGAGCACCGCCGACGGTCGTCCGAACTGCGCCGTTTCTGCGAACCCTTCGCCGACCTGCTGTGCGACACCGTCCCGCCCCGCCGCCGGGTCGGCCAGATCCCCCGCTCCGTGCTGCGCCCCCTTTGGACGCTGCTGCTGGCCGAACGGGCCGCCGACCGGCGCGGACGCCGCGGCGCGGGCGGCGAGATCGGCGCGGTCGAGGTCGCGGGGCTGATCCACCGGGCCCGGCGGCAGCCCGACTTCGCCGAGCGCGCCGCATCGGTCCATCCCGATTTCTGGAACATCGTGGACGATATCCGGGCGGCGCTGATCCTGGACGACCGCGTCCACGACGCCCGAGCCCACCTGGCGGCGGCGGCGGCGACCGGCCAGTGCCCCCACTGGCTTCTCGACCACCTGGCGGCCTCGGTCGCCGGACTGTCGGCCGCCGATCCGAAGGCGGCCGACCTGTTCGTCATGCTGGTGGCGCGGCACCGGCCGGTCGCCCGGACCGCCCTGGAGATGCTGGACCGGCTGGCCGACCGGCCGGAGACCCGGATGCATGTCGCCGGACTGTTCGACCGGATGGCCGAGGACGTCCGGACCCGCGCGTTCGCCGCCGTGCCGGAGCGCGGCCCCGCCGACCCGCTGGCGCTGGAGGCGGCCGTGCGCGACCTGGCCGCGCTGAAGCTGAGCGCCGGTCGGGCGACCCACGCGGCGGCGGCGTTCGGCGCCCTGGAAGCGGACCTGCGCGCGCTGCTGGCCGGGCGGTTCCTGGCCGGCGCCGCGGAGCGAATCGCCGGGCTGGTTCCGACGGACCGGACCGACCTGCGCCACCCCGACGTCGCCCGGCTTCGGGCCGCCCTGGCGGCGCTCGCCCGCAGCCGCCGGCTGTTCAAGGCGCTGGGAACCCTGCCCGTCTTCGAGCGCGCGCTGGCGTCGGTCGGCGAAGACGCCGTCTGCCGGCTCGCCGGGCTGGCGGCCGGGATCGACGGCCTGCCGGCCGAGGAACGGCCAGCCGCCCGCACCGTGATCGGGGACGCGCTCGGCGCGCTGCACCTGGTGACGCCGCCGCAAGCCTTCCGCCGGGCGGCGGAGCGGGTGCTGCCGGCTCAGTCGTAATCGTTGTCCTGGGCCATCTCGTCGGCCAGCTCGCCCGCGAGCTCGGCGAAAAGCTGGGCGTCGACGTCCAGCCCCTGCTCCTCGCAGATCCGCACGAAGACCCGGTAGGCGTGCAGGATCGCCACGTCCAGCACCGCCTCGTCCCCGTCCTCGCTGTGCCGGTCGGTGATCTCCCGCTCCCGAAGCGTCCCCACGATGTCGTGCTGGGCCGCTTGGAGAACCGCTTCCATCGCACGCCTGTGGAGATTGGACATCTGAACTGTTCCCTTGCCGTGAGTGTGGGGCCGTGAGTGTGGGGTCGTAAGCGGTAACCGTCATAGCAGGTCGGCGTTCACTCCGCTCCCGTCGATTTGGCATCCGAATCGCCACGGCCCATGCCGACCGCACATTGCTACCGTGTCTCCGACCTGATAGGTTCCGCGCTTTCCGAATCAGCGTCAACGACGGTCAAATACCATGAAGGTCAACGCCAACCAGATGCGTCCGGGCCACGTCCTGGAGCACAATGGCAAGCTGATGGTGGTCCTGAAGACCGCCATCGTGCAGCCCGGCAAGGGCGGCGCGTTCATCCAGCTCGAGATGAAGGATGTCCGCACCGGCAACAAGATGGTCGAGCGGTTCCGCACCCAGGAGACGGTCGAGCGCGCCCGTCTGGACGAGCACGAGATGCAGTTCCTGTTCGCCGAGGGTGACAACTTCACCTTCATGGACAAGGAGAACTTCGAGCAGATCGTGATCCCGCGGGACATCATCGGCGATCCCGCCGTGTTCCTGCAGGAAGGCATGTCGGTCACCGTGCAGACCCACGAGGGTTCGCCGCTGGGCGTCGAGCTGCCCGCCACCGTCACGCTGGAAGTGGTCGAGGCCGACCCCGTCGTGAAGGGCCAGACGGCCTCCTCCTCCTACAAGCCCGCCAAGATGGACAACGGCGAACGGGTCCTTGTTCCGCCGCACATCGAGGCCGGCACCCGCATCGTCGTGAACACCAGCGACGGCACCTACCTGGAACGTGCGAAGGACTGACAACCCGTTATGGCAAGCCGCTCGGCAATCATCAACGTCATGGCTCGCGCCGCCGAAAAGGCGGCGCGCGGGCTGGTCCGCGATTTCGGCGAGGTCGAACACCTGCAGGTCTCCCGCAAGGGACCGGCCGACTTCGTCTCGACCGCCGATACCAAGGCGGAGCAGACGCTCAGGGCCGAACTCCAGAAGGCGCGGCCGGACTTCGGCTTCCTGATGGAGGAGACGGGCGAGAGCGAGGGCAAGGACGCCAGCCAGCGCTGGATCGTCGATCCGCTGGACGGCACCACCAACTTCCTGCACGGGCTGCCGTTCTGGGCCATCTCGATCGCGCTGGAGCGCGAGGGAGAGATCGTCGCCGGCGTCATCTACGAACCGCTCCGCGACGAGCTGTTCTGGGCCGAGAAGGGGGCCGGCGCCTGGAACAACCACGCGCGCCTGCGCGTGTCCGGCCGGCGCAAGCTGGACGAGTCGGTGATCGCCACCGGCCTGCCCTTCAAGGGCCGCGGCAACCATCCGGAACACGTGGCGCAGGTCCAGGCCATGATGGCCGAGACCGCCGGCATCCGGCGATTCGGATCGGCGGCGCTCGACCTGGCCTATGTCGCGGCCGGACGGTTCGACGGCTACTGGGAAAGCAACGTGCAGCCGTGGGACGTGGCGGCCGGCATCCTGATGGTGACCGAGGCCGGCGGCTTCGTCACCGAGATCGGCGGCGGGCGCAATCCGCAGCGCGGCGACAGCGTCCTGGCGGCCAATTCGCACCTGCACCTTATGATCGCCAAGGTGCTTCGCGGTGCCACGGCAACCCGGAAGCCACAGGCCGAGGGCTAACCATCGCGTGTGGTTGATGGCGGGTTGTCGGACTCCCGTCATTGGGCTATCGTGCCCGCGTGCCGCCCCGGCGTTGCCGGCCTCCAGACCCTTGGATCGGCCGGAAATTCCGAGATGGCAGGCACCTTGAAGGCTTGGGTACGGGGACACATGGGTCGCTACGTTCCGACTGCCGTCCGCCGCATGGCGCTCGGTTGCGCGCTCGGCGCCGCGACGATTCCGTGGCTGGCGGAGGCTCCCGCCGTGGCGCAGGAGGCGGCATCCCCCGCGGCTCCCCCGGGTATCCCGGCGCGCAAGCCCGCGCTGCCGGACACGGCGGCGGGATCGCGACCCGTGCCGCCGGCCGCCAGCGCCACCCGGCCGCTTCCGGTCCCTCCCTCCCCCGGTCTGGGCGGAACCCCGCCGGTCGCCGCCGGCCGCGCCGCGCCGCCGCCGCCCGGCCTCGATGTCGGCGTCCCGCCGGACATCGCCGCCGCCCCCGTCCCGCCGTCCCCGTCCGAGCTTCCCCGGGCGGAGCCGCGCGCGGACGTGCAGTTCGACACGCCGGTGCCGCCCGCCGTTCCCGGCGAGCCCCGCCGGATCACCTCCATGCCGGACCTTCCCGACCCGCGCGTCCGGTCCGATACGGCCCAGCCGGCGCCCGAGGTGGCGGCGACTCCGCCGGCCCCCTCCGGGCCGCCCGCCGAAGTGCCGGACGGGACCGAGTTCCGCTTCGTCTATCCCGACCCCGCGGCGGACGCCCTGTCCGCCCGCGACACCGCGCTGCTGGACGGCGTGGCCGCCCGGCTGCGCCGGGACGAGGTGATCCGCCTCCAGGTCACGGCCTATGCCAGCGGCACGCCCGAGACCGAACGGGAGGCCCGGCGCCTGTCGCTCGACCGCGCGCTGGCGGTGCGCTCGCACCTGATCGGCCAGGGCGTGCGCAGCACCCGCATCGACGTCCGCGCGCTGGGGACGCACGCGCTCGACGGGCCGGCCGACCGCGTCGACCTGCTTCTGGTGAACTAGTGGCATACCCGGCCCACCCCCTCCCGACCTCTTCACCTGAGAGAGCCCCTGAGAGCATGGTGTCCATGTCGCGGCCGCAGCGCTACATCACCCGTATGGTCCTGTTCGTCGCCGCGGTGCTCGCCATCGTGCTCCTGCTCTTCCCGGCGCTGGAACGGTCCTTCATGGCGAACCCGGCGCTGAACGGGCTGATCATCGCCGTGCTGCTGCTGGGCATCGGCTACATCTTCCGCCAAGTGCTGATGCTGAAGCCGGAGGTGGCGTGGCTGGAGAGCTTCCAGACCAACCGCCCGGATTCGGACACTGTTCCGGAACCGGTGCTGCTGGCCCCCATGGCCCGCATGCTGGGCGAGCGCCGCGGACGGCTGAGCCTGTCGGCGCTGTCCATGCGCTCGCTGCTCGACGGCATCGACGCCCGCCTGGACGAGACGCGCGAGATCTCCCGCTACCTGATCGGGCTGCTGATCTTCCTGGGCCTGCTCGGCACCTTCTGGGGCCTGCTGGGCACCGTGAGCGCGGTCGGCGGCGTGATCTCCAGCCTGTCGGTCGAGGGCGGCGACATGGGCATGATGTTCGGCAACCTGCAGCAGGGGCTTCAGGCGCCGCTGTCGGGCATGGGCACGGCCTTCAGCTCCTCGCTGTTCGGCCTCGCGGGGTCGCTGGTCCTGGGCTTCCTGGAATTGCAGGCGAGCCAGGCGCAGAACCGCTTCTACACCGACCTGGAGGACTGGCTGTCCGGCGCCACCCGGCTGTCGAGCGGCGCCGGCTTCGGCGAGAGCGAGCAGTCGGTGCCGGCCTACCTTCAGGCCCTGCTGGAGCAAACCGCGGAGAACATGGAGAACCTGCAGCGCACGGTGGCCCAGGCGGAGGACGGCCGGCGCTCGGCCAACCAGAACCTGCTGGCCCTGACCGAGAAGCTGAGCACCCTGACCGACCAGATGCGGACCGAGCAGACGCTGATGCTCCGGCTGGCCGAGAACCAGATGGAGATGAAACCGATCCTGGGCCGGCTGGCCGACGCGCTGGGCAACCAGCAGCTCGGCATGGACGAGGCGACCCGCCAGCATATCCGCAACATGGACGTCTATACCGCGCGCCTGCTGGAGGAGGTCGCCACCGGCCGGGTCCAGTCGGTCCAGGAGATCCGCAGCGAGATCAAGCTTCTGGCACGCACCATCGCGGCCCTTGCGGAAGACGGCGAGCGATGAGCGGGCGCGTGCCGGAGCGGCCGGACGGTAGCGGCTGATGGCAGCCATCGGTCGCGGGCGGCGCAGCGCCGAGCGTTCGGTCAATATCTGGCCGGGCTGGGTCGATGCCCTGTCCTCCCTGGTCATGGTCGTGATCTTCGTGCTGATGGTCTTCATCGTGGCACAGTTCTACCTGTCCAACACGCTGTCGAGCCGCGACCAGGCGCTGACCCGGCTGAACCGCCAGCTGTCCGAGCTGAGCGACCTCTTGTCGATGGAACGGGAGGCCAACGCGGATCTGCGGGTGAACATCGCCCAGCTCTCCGCCGAGCTTCAAAGCTCGACCGCCACCCGCGAGAGCCTGAGCGCCAGCCTTGCCGAGGCCCAGGCCCGCCAGGACGAGCTGGGCGCCCAGGTCTCCGCCCTGTCGCGCCGGGGCGAACAGGCCAGCGGCGAGATCACCCAGGTCAGCCGCGACCTGGAGGACGCCTACAAGGTGATCGAGGCCGACCGCCAGAAGATCGAGGCATCGCTGCGCGAGATCGCCAGCCTCCAGGCCGACATCCAGGCCCTGCGCGACGTCCGCGAAAGGTTGGAAGGCGAAGTCGCCGCCCTCACGACCCTGTCCCGGAGCACCGAGGCCGAGCGGGACCGCACCGCCGCGACCCTGGAGCAGACCGAGGCCGCCCGCGCCCGGGCGACCGAGGAGCTTCGGCTGACCCGCGAGCAGCGCGAGGCGCTGATGGCCGAGCTGTCCGCCGTCCGCGACCGGTCGCAGCAGCTCGAAGCCCAGTTGAGCAGCGAGCAGGAACGCACGGTGCTGGCCCAGCGCGAGATCGAGCATCGGGAGACGCGGATCGAGGAGCTGGTCATCGCCTTGGACCAGACCCAGGCGGCCCTGACAGGCGAGCAGAAGCTGACCGAGGAGGGCCGCGCGGAGGTGGCCGTCCTGAACCAGCAGATCGCGGCGCTCCGCGACCAGCTCGCCCGCCTGACCGCGTCGCTGAACCTGGCGGAGTCCCAGAGCCAGGAGCAGCAGGCCCAGATCTCCGACCTGGGCCGCCGGCTGAACCTGGCGCTCGCCAGCAAGGTCGAGGAGCTGGCCCGCTACCGGTCGGAGTTCTTCGGGCGCCTGCGCGAGGTGCTGGGCAACCGGCAGGACATCAGGATCGTCGGCGACCGCTTCGTCTTCCAGTCCGAAGTGCTGTTCCCCAGCGCCTCCGCCACGCTGGAGGAAGGCGGCAAGGCCCAGCTCGCCCAGTTGGCCGCGACCCTGCTGGACATCGCGAAGCGCATCCCGCCGGGCGTCAACTGGATCCTGCGCGTGGACGGCCATACCGACCCGCGACCGATCTCCAACGTGCAGTTCCCGTCCAATTGGGAATTGTCTACGGCGCGCGCGATCTCGGTAGTCAAGTTCCTGGTGGAACAGGGCATCCCGTCGGACAAGCTGGTGGCGGCCGGATTCGGCGAGTACCAGCCGCTGGACCCCGGCAGGAACGAGGACGCCTTCGCCCGCAACCGGCGCATCGAGATGAAGCTGGACCAGCGCTGAGAAGGGTCGGCGCGGCAGTGACAGGAAGCTCCGGCGGGTCTGCACCAGGGTGAGGATATGGAAAGGCCATGAAGCAGACGCCCACGGTGCCGGAGACTTCACCCGAAAGCTCGACCGACGAAACGACCAATGGTTCAAACGGCCCTTCGGAAGAGGACGGCTCCGCGGGTACCCGCCCCCTGATCCGCAGGCACGATCAGTTCGCGAAGCTTGTCCTGGACCGGCCCGGCAACGCCGACACGTTCCTGCGCGAGCGGCTGCCGGCGTCGGTCGTGGCCGGGCTGACGGCAGACAGGGCGGTGGACCGGTCCGAAAGCTTCGTCGATCCGGTGCTGGCGGAACTGCGCGGAGACAGGGTCTACAGCTTCGGCCTGCGGAACGGGTTGCCCCTGCTGGTCTGGACCGTGCTGGAACACAAGAGCGCCGGCGAGGCGGACGCGCTGGTGCAGATCCTGGGCTACCTGAACGGAACGGCGGTCAAGGGCGCACGGCGGATCGAGTACCCCGACGGCACCGTCCGGGTGGTGCCGGCTCCCGTCCTGGCCGTCATCCTCTATCATGGCAGCGGCCGGTGGCCGCATCCGCCCAGTCTCGGGGAGGCATACGGCGTACCGGATGAGGTGCTGGCAGCGGGTCCGCTGGATTTCAGCTATACCCTGGTCGATCTTTCCGCCATTCCCGACGCGGAACTGTCGCGCGATCCCGATCTCCAGGCCGGTCTGCTGATGCTGAAGCATGCGACCCGCGACGGGAATCCGGAAGTCACGCTGGAGCGACTGCTGAGCATCGCGGCGGTAATCGGCTTGACCGTGCTGCGCGCTGTGGTCAGACATGTTTTCGTGGTGGACGACGGCAGGAACCGGGAGCGTCTTCGGACGGTATTGAGCCGGGTAGCGCCAGGACAGGAGGAAAAGATCATGCCTACGATTGCCGAACTGTACATCGCTGAAGGCGAAGCACGGGGGAATTGAGAGGCAGAGCTCAGGGTATGGCGGAAGGCAAGGCCGAGGTCCTGCTGCGCATGGTTCAGCGACAGTTGGGCACGGTACCGACGTCGGTCGAGCAGGCGGTGAAATCGGCGCTGGCCGCCGATATCGACGGGTGGATCGAAGCCATGCTGGATGACAGGCCTCTGGACGAACTCTTTCCGGAGATCACCCACTGAGAGACCGCCAAGGCATCGCGGGCGGTCTCCGCTGAACGCCCCTATCGCGGGAAAATCCGGGCGTTGTTGATCCGCAGGGCGCACCAGGCGCCGACGCTGAGGCTGAGGGCCGGCAGGCGCTCGCGGCCGACCTCCACCTCCAGCACGTGGCCGGCATAATCAAGCTCGACCCGGGCGTTCGGGCCGACCTGATGGATCAGGCGGACCTGGGCCGCTTCCGGGCCTTCGCGGCCGATCGGCACGAGGTCGATCTCGTGGGGCCGGACGAAGCAGGTCGCGGCGCCGTGGGTGCCGTTCAGCCCGGGCATCCTCAGTTCCGCACCCTGGGTGGTCCGCGCAAGGCCGTTCTCGATATCGCAGTCGAAGCGGTTGACCTGTCCCAGGAAGTCGCAGACGAAAGCCGAGGCCGGCTCGTCATAGACCTGGGCGGGCGAGCCGATCTGCTCGATCCGGCCGTGGTTCATCACGACCACCCGGTCGGCCAGTTCCAGCGCCTCCTCCTGGTCGTGGGTGACGAAGACGCTGGTGATATGCATCTCCTCGTGTAGGCGCCGCAGCCAGCGCCGCAGTTCCTTGCGGACCTTGGCGTCGAGCGCGCCGAACGGCTCGTCCAGCAGCAGGACCTTGGGCTCGATCGCCAAGGCCCGCGCCAGGGCGACGCGCTGGCGCTGTCCGCCGGAAAGCTGGCTGGGGTAGCGGTCGGCCAGCCAGTCGAGCTGGACCATCCGCAGCAGTTCGGTGACCCGCGCCGCGATGGCGGCGTTGCTCTGCCGTTCGGCGCGGGGCCGGACCCGCAGGCCGAAGGCGACGTTCTCGAATACGCTCATGTGCCTGAACAGCGCGTAGTGCTGGAACACGAAGCCGACCTCGCGGTCGCGCGGCGCGCGGCCCTGGGCGTCCTCGCCGTTCAGCCGGATCTCGCCGGCATCGGCGAACTCCAGCCCGGCGATGATCCGCAGCAGGGTCGTCTTGCCCGACCCGGACGGCCCCAGGAGGGCCAGCAACTCGCCGTCGCGGACGGTCAGATCGACCCCGTCCAGGGCGGCGAAACTGCCGAAGCGCTTGGCGATGCCCCTGATTTCGATACTCATGGCGGGCTTTCTCCCCTAATCCGTGGCCGCGTGTCAGCGCCGGGTCGCCGCGATCTGGCCGGCATGGCGCCATTCCAGCAGGCTCTTCACCACCAGGGTGACCAGGGCCAGCAGGGCCAGAAGCGACGCCACCGCGAAGGCGGCGACGAAGTTGTATTCGTTATAGAGAATTTCGACATGCAGCGGCATCGTGTTGGTCTCTCCCCGGATATGGCCGGACACCACCGAGACGGCGCCGAACTCGCCCATGGCGCGTGCGTTGCACAGAAGCACGCCGTAGAGCACGCCCCAGCGGATGTTGGGCAGCGTCACCCGCGTGAAGGTCTGCCAGCCGCTGGCGCCCAGCACGCGGGCGGCCTCCTCCTCGTCCACGCCCTGCTCCTGCATCAGCGGGATCAGCTCCCGGGCGACGAAAGGGAAGGTCACGAAGATGGTGGCCAGCACGATGCCCGGCAGGGCGAAGATGATCTGAACGTCGTGCTCGCGAAGCCACGGCCCCAGCAGCCCCTGGGCTCCGAACAGCAGCACGAACACCATGCCGGAGATCACCGGTGACACCGAGAACGGCAGGTCGATCAGGGTGATCAGCAGGCTCTTGCCGCGGAACTCGAACTTGGCGATGCACCAGGACGCGGCGACGCCGAACACCAGGTTGAGCGGCACGGCGATGCCGGCCGCCAGGAGCGTCAGCTTCATCGCCGAGACCGCATCCGGCTCCACCAGGGCTTCAAGATAGGCGCCGAAACCCTGGCGAAGCGCCTCGAAGAACACGGCGACCAGCGGGATCACCAGGAACAGCAGCAGGAAAAGCAGGGCGATGCCGATGAGCACGGCCTTGACCAGCGGCGACTCGCCAAGCGCCGGGCGCGGGATGCTGCGTCGCCCGGTCACGGGCGGCGTGCCGGCGGGCGGCGTGGTGGCGATGACGATTTCAGCCGGCATGGCGCGCCCTCGTCCAATGCTGGAGCAGATTGATCGCAAGCAGCAGGAAGAACGACGCCACCAGCATCGCGGTCGCGATGGCGGTCGCCCCGGCATAATCGAACTGCTCGAGCTTGATTATGATCAGCAGGGGCACGATCTCGGACACGCCGGGCAGGTTGCCGGCGATGAAGATGACCGATCCGTATTCCCCCACGCCTCGGGCGAAGGCCAGCGTGAAGCCGGTCAGCAGAGCCGGCATGATCGCGGGGAAGACGACCCGGCTGAAGATCTGCCAGCGGTTGGCGCCCAGGCTGGCCGCGGCCTCCTCGACCTCCGGCTCGGCGTCCTGGAGCACGGGCTGTACCGTGCGGACGACGAACGGCAGGCCGATGAAGGTCAGCGCCACAATGATGCCCAGCGGCGTGAAGGCGACGCGGAACGGCAGGAACTGGCCGATCCAGCCGTTGCCGGCATAGAGCGCCGTCAGCGCTATGCCGGCCACCGCCGTCGGCAGGGCGAACGGCAGGTCGACCAGCGCGTCGATCACCCTGCGGCCGGGGAACTGGTAGCGGACCAGCACCCAGGCCACCAGCAGCCCGAACACCGTGTTGATCAGCGCCGCCGCCAGGGCGGTCAGGAAGGTGACCCTGAAGGCGGCGATCACGCGGGGTTCCATCAGCACCGCCCAGAGCCCGCCGAAGCCCAGCCCGGAGGCCTTGAGGGCCAGGCCGGCCAGCGGGATCAGGACGATCAGGCTGAGATACGCGACCGTGAAGCCCAGCGTGATCCCGAAGCCGGGAAGGATGCTCGGCTTGCGGAAGCTATCCCGGAGATTTCCTGCGACGAGACCGGTCATGGTTCATTTGCCCGCCGCCGCGGAGACCTTGTCGAAGATGCCGCCGTCGGAGAAATGCCTGTCCTGGGCCTGGGTCCAGCCGCCGAACTTCTGGTCGATGGTGAACAGCTTGACCTGGGCGAACTGATCGGCGTACCGGGCCGCCACCTCGGCCAGGCGGGGCCGGTAGAAGTGCTTGGCGGCAAGCTCCTGCCCCTCGGGCGAATAGAGCGTCTTCAGGTAGGCTTCCGCCGCCATGCGGGAGCCCCGGCGGTCGACGACCTTGTCCACGACGGCGACCGACGGCTCGGCCAGGATGCTGAGCGAGGGGGTGACGATGTCGAACTTGTCCGGTCCCAGTTCCTTCACCGCCAGATAGGCCTCGTTCTCCCAGGCCAGCAGCACGTCGCCGATCTGGCGCTGGACGAAGGTGATGGTCGAGGCGCGGGCGCCGGTGTCGAGCACGGGAACGTTCTTGAACAGCGCCTGGACGAACTCCTGCGCCTTGGCCTCGTCGTTGCCGTACTTCTCCAGCGCGAAGCCCCAGGCGGCCAGATAGTTCCAGCGAGCGCCGCCCGAGGTCTTCGGGTTGGGCGTGATCACCTGCACATCCGGCTTGATCAGGTCGTCCCAATCGCGGATCTGCTTGGGATTGCCCTTGCGCACCAGGAACACGATGGTGGACGTGTAGGGTGCGCTGTTGTCGGGCAGCCGGCCCTGCCAGTCCTTCGCGATCAGGCCGGTCTGGGCGATGGCGTCGATGTCGTAGGCCAGTGCCAGGGTGACGACGTCGGCCTCGAGCCCGTCGATGACGGACCGGGCCTGCTTGCCGGAGCCGCCGTGGGACTGCCGGATGGAGATCTTCTCCCCGTTGTTTTCAGCCGCCCAGCGCTCGGCGAACAGCTTGTTGAACTCGACATAGAGTTCCCGGGTCGGGTCGTAGGACACGTTGAGGAGGGTCGAGGCGGCGAACGCCGGCGCCGCTCCGAACCCGACCGCCCCCAGGGTGACACCGGCCGCCAGCATGAGGGTGGCGGCGCCGCGCGCGATATTCCGGAACACCATGGCACAAATCTCCTGGTCTGGCTTCTCGGCCGAGATGTCGGGCCATTTCACACGATGATTAGGCACAAATCTCGATCGATCTGGTGTAGATTACGCACGCAATCGGGATGCAGCCAAGCTGTTTTTTCAGCGACGGGGAGGCCGGCCGCAGGTCGGATGGTGCGCGGCGGTATCCGACATCGCCGCGCTTGCTTGTCGGATGCCGCTTCGCCGTATCCGACCTACGGTACCGGCATCAGTTCTGGCCGGCCTGGCGGAGCAGTTGGCCGCAGGGGCTGTCCTGGCCGTCACCGGGTTCGATCAAGGGGATCAGCGCCGCGAGGGGCGTCAGGAGCACCCCCAGGGCCACGGCCGCCGCGCCGCGCGCAACGGCCGCGGTCGGATCGACGGTGACCTGGGGATCGGCGAAGGTGCCTTCCGCCCCGACAGGGGTGCGGGCGGAGAGCGGGCTCGGGTCCTTCGGATGGGCCAGCATCTCGATGTCGAACTGCTCGGTCTTCAGGTTGGCGGACGCCTCGCCGGTGACGTTGGTGTCCTCGGTGTCGAATACCAGCGCGTTGGACTTCACCATGCCGTCGGTGATGCCCAGGTCCGCCACGACGCAGCGCACGCCGACCGGTTCGTCCTCGGACAGGATGAAGCCAAGGGCCTCGGCGATGTCGATGCCGATCACCTCCAGGATGAGGTTGCTGACCTTGCCGCCCTCCATCACGGCCGAGATCTGGCCGTTGCTCGATCCCAGCATACTGCGGACCGTATCGCCGTTGCCCTTGAGCAGGAGCTTGCCGCCGAATGTGCCGCCCATGTCCTCGGCGAACTGCGTGCCGCGGAAGAAGCGCGCCAGGTCGAGCGCCCTCATTTCCAGGTTCATCTCGATGGCGGGCGGCTTCTCCTGCCCGTCCACCTGGATGATGCCGCCGGCCTTGCCGCCGGCCACCTGGAGCCGGACCGGTTCGAGCCGGGCGCGGCCGTTCTCGACGATCAAGCGCGCATCCAACTCGCCCGCCGGCACGTTGGGGACCAGCAGCCGGTCGGCGTGGTAGCGCATCTCGACGTCGGCCGCCTTCAGCATTTCCACATTGATCGCCGTGTCGGGAATGACCCGGCCCTCCTGCTCCAGCCGGCGGGCCAGCTCGATCTGGTCGGGAGACGCGGTCTCGCCCTCGCCTGTGCCGCCGGGTGCTCCGACGAAGCCGGCGAGATCGTCATAGTCGAGATTGCGGGACGACAGGTTGCCGGTGATCTTCGGGCGCTCGTGCCCGAGGTCGATGCGGACCTCGCCGCCGATGTCGCTGTCGCCGATCCGGCCTTCGGCATCGGTCATGGACCAGACCTTCCCTTGCCGCTCCAGCCGGCCGGAGATGTCGAACGGCGGCGTGGCGGGGGACGGGAAACCGATGATCGGGAACAGGTCGGCGAGGTTCTGCCCCTTCACGTCGACGGTGATGTCCATCCCGGCAAGTTGCTGCGGGTCCGTCAGCGATCCTTCGACCACCGTGCGGGTGCTGCCGACGGTGGCTTCGGCGCGGACGGGGAACGGGGCCTGCCTGTCGCGCAAGGCCAGGAAGGTGCCGGTGGTGGCGTCGAGGTGGAACGGCTCGTCGGCGTACCTGCCGTCGGCGACCATGCGGACGCGGTCCTCGCCCTGCTCGTTCCGCTCCGTGTTGACGGTGCTGGCGACGTCGATGCTGAGCGCGTCGTCGCGGTAGGCGACTTCGCCGCCCTGGACCTCGATATGCCCGATCTCCGGCAGGTCGGGGCTGCCGTCGCCCTCCTGGGGGGGATCGCCCTGGAGGTTGGGGAAGTCCCAGTTGCCGGTGCCCTCGGCGTTGCGGGCCAGGTTGATCTTGGGATCGACGAGCTTCACCTCGGGGATCGAGATGGTCCCGCCGATCAGGCGGCGCAGGTCGATGGTGGCCTCGACCGCGCCGATGTCCGCCATGTTCCCGTCGCCGGCCCAATCGGCGTTGGCGACATGGATGCCGCCGGCCCGGATACGCGGGGTCAGAGACCAGTCGATGTCGAAGTTCTCATCGATCCTGACCTCCCGTCCGAGCGCGGCGCTCGCCTGCCGGGCCACCAGATCCCGAGCCCAACTCGTCTCCAGCATCAGCAACGCGCCGACGACCAGGAGCACGAGCACCCCGACCACGATACCGACCCACTTCAACGCCCGACCCACAGTGCCACCTCGACCAAACCAACAGGTCACGAGTCAACGGGCGCGGACGGCTTTCGTTTCGAAATCGATCAATCGGGCTGGGCGGGCGGGGTCGGCGGGCGCGCTCAGCCGACGGCCGGCTTGCCCGCCGCGGCGGTTTCCTGATTCAATTGCTTCGCCATGTCGCGCAGCACGAACTTCTGGATCTTGCCGGTGGAGGTCTTCGGCAGGTTGGTGAAGACCACGGTGCGCGGGCTCTTGAAGTGGGCCAGGTGCTCGCGGCAGAAGGCGATGATCTCCGCCTCGGTGACCTCGGCGCCGTCCTTCAGGGTCACGAAGGCGCAGGGCGTCTCGCCCCAGCGCTCGTCCGGCCGGGCGACCACGGCGGCGTCGAGCACGGCCGGGTGGCGGTAGAGCACCGCCTCCACCTCGATGGTCGAGATGTTCTCGCCGCCCGAGATGATGATGTCCTTGGACCGGTCCTTCAGCTCGATGTAGCCGTTCTCGTGCATCACGCCCAGGTCGCCGGTGTGGAACCAGCCGCCCTCGAACGCCTCCCGCGTGGCGACCGGGTTCTTCAGGTAGCCCTTCATCACCACGTTGCCGCGCATGAACACCTCACCGATGGTCTTGCCGTCGGCCGGCACGGGTTCCAGCGTCGTGGCGTCGGCCACCATCAGCCCTTCCTGGACGACGTAGGTCACGCCCTGGCGGGCCTTGAAGACGGCGCGCTGCTCGATCGGCAGGGCGTCCCATTCCTCGTGCCAGGCGCAGACCACGTCGGGGCCGTAGACCTCGGTCAGGCCGTAGACATGGGTGATGGCGAAGCCCATCCGCTCGATCTTCTCGATCACCGCGGCGGGCGGAGCGGCGCCGGCGGTCATCATGCGGATCCCGGCTGGGATCTCGCGCCGCTGGTCGTCGGGCGCGTTGACCAGCAGGCCCATCACGATCGGGGCCCCGCACATGTGGGTGACGCCGTGGTCGGCGATGGCGTCGTACATGCCCTTGGCGGTCACGGCGCGCAGGCAGACATGGGTCCCGGCCATGGCGGTGATGGTCCAGGGGAAACACCAGCCGTTGCAGTGGAACATCGGCAGCGTCCACAGGTACACGGGATGGTGCGGCATCGCCCAGGTGACGGAGTTGCCCATCGCGTTGAGATAGGCGCCGCGGTGATGGTAGACGACGCCCTTGGGGTTGCCCGTGGTGCCCGAGGTGTAGTTCAGCGCGATGGCCTGCCACTCGTCGCCGGGCATCTCCCACTGGAAGGCGGGATCGCCCGTCTCCAGGAACTGCTCGTAGGTCTGCTCGCCGATCAGGTCGCCGCCCTTGGCCAGCGGGTCGTCGATGTCGATCACGATCGGCCGGTGCCGGGGATCGATCATGTGGACGGCCTTGTTGATCACCCCGGAGAATTCCCGGTCGGTGATCAGCACCTTGGCCTCCCCGTGCTGGAGCTGGAAGGCGATCGCCTCCGCGTCCAGGCGGATGTTCAGCGCGTTCAGCACGCCGCCGGCCATGGGGACGCCGAAATGCGCCTCGAACACCTCGGGAATGTTGGGCGCCATCACCGCCACGGTGGTGCCGAGGCCGACGCCGCGCTTCGACAGGGCCGAGGCCAGCCTGACGCAGCGCTCGTAGCTCTCGGCCCAGGTCCGGCGCACGGCGCCGTGGATGACCGCGGTGCGGTTCGGGTAGACCGAAGCGGTGCGGCGGATGAACGACAGGGGGGACAGCGGAACGTAGTTCGCCTCGTTCTTGTCCAGTTCAATCTCGAAAGGATTGCGGTGCTGAGTCATCCGTTTGGTCCCGGGATTGCGGTGGGCGCCCTTGACGGGCATTCTTGTCCCGGCAGCATAGCCCGTCCCGGTGCCGGTATGGAATGCTCCGGTGCGCGCATCCCGCGACACTTCGCCTCCCGATATCCGTCCTCCCGACACCTTACCCCGATCACGGACATCCGACCCCGGAATGGCAAGCGTCCTCATCCTCCTCACCGGGCACCGCGAAGCGCCCTACCTGATCGACTATCTCCGGGGCTACAGCGACACGCTGCCGATCCTCCACGTCACCGACCGCGAGGACCTGGAACGCGAATGCCTGCCGGGCCGGGTGCTGATCGCCTTCTGCACCGCCGTGATCGTGCCCCGTCACCTGCTGGACCGGCTGGGCCGGCCGGCCTTCAACTTCCATCCCGGGCCGCCCACATATCCGGGCCGCAGCCCCGAGAGCTTCGCCGTCTACGACGGCGCCACCCGGTTCGGCGCCACCTCCCACGTCATGGCGCCGCGGGTGGACGAGGGGCCGATCGTCGGGGTCGAATGGTTCGACGTGCCGCCGGGGACCGGCCAGATGGGGCTGGCCGACCTGGCTTTTCAGGCGACGCTTCGGCTGTTCGCCCGGCAGGCGCCGATCATGGCGCTGTCGTCCCGGCCGATGAAGGTGCTGGACGTCCGGTGGTCCGGCCGGAAGACCCGTCGCTCCGACTACGACCGCATGACCGACCTGCCGGCCGACATCGACGCGGTTGAGTTCGAGCGCCGGCTGAAGGCGTTCGGGGAGGATCCCGAGACGCGGATCACGGTCACCCTGCACGGCCGCCGCTTCCTGCTGGAGCAGGAGGCTTGATCCCGGATGCGGCTGTGCTTCGTCGACCTGATGCCGTGGGACTACGACGCCGACACGCCGTACGAACGCCCCCTGGGCGGCATGCAGTCGGCCGCCTGCCACCTGGCGGCGGCCCTGGCGAAGCGGGGGCACGAGGTGGCGCTGGCCACCCGCACCGGCCGGCCGGGCCGGCGGCGCGGGGTCGCCTGCCTGGCGCTGGACGACCGGGGCGACCGTGACGCCCTCAGGCGGGGGAGCTGGGACGCCGTCGTGTCGCTGACGGCGCAGGCCGGCCCCGTCCGGACGCTGGTGGCCCCGGGCACGCGCGCGTTCCTGTGGACCGGCCATGCCGACGACCAGCCGGCCGTGGCCTGCCTGAAGGATCCGGCGGAGCGGCGGGGCTGGGACGGCGTGGTGCTGGTCGGCGAGTGGCAGCGGGCCTGCTACGCCGCGAGCTTCGGGCTCGAACCCGGACGGAGCACCGTGCTGCGCAACGCCGTCTCCCCGCCCTTCCAGGACCTGTTCGAGGACGCCCGGGACCTGGCGGCGGCGAAGGCCGGGGACGGACCGATGGATCTCGCCTACACCTCGACCCCGTTCCGCGGGCTCGAGCTTCTGGCCGGCATGTTTCCCCTGATCGCCCGGCCGGCGCGCCTGCGCGTCTTCTCCGACATGGGACCCTACCCCACGGGTCCGGCGGACAGCCAGTTCGCGGGCCTGTACGAGCGCTGCCGGTCCACGCCGGGAATCGAGCATGTCGGGTCCCTTCCCCAGCCCCGGCTGGCGCGCGCGCTGCGCCCGGTCCCCATCCTGGCCTATCCCTGCACCTTCCCGGAGACCAGCTGCATCGCGGTGATGGAGGCCATGGCGGCCGGTTGCGCCGTGGTCGCCAGCGACCTGGGCGGCTTGGCGGAAACGACGGCCGGCCATGCGCTGCTGGTGGATCCCGGCGAGGATTGGAGCAGCTTCCCCGGGCGGTATCTGTGCGCCCTCGACCTGGTCATGGCCTCGGTCCGGTCGCCCGCCGGGATCGCCCGGCTATGGGAGCAGGTGCGCTTCGTCAATGCGACGGCGACCTGGGACGCCCGGGCACGGGAATGGACTGACCGTCTGGCAGCCTGGCCGCATTGGTAGGACCGGTTCGGAGGCTCAAAATGTCGCATGCGGCCGGAAACCGGAAACACCTGTGCAAAACGCGCGCGGCCTGACGCAATATTCGCCCGCGTCGCCGGAATGTTTCCAGGACGCGAGGAATCGACACACCGCTCCAATCAAGAAGAAGGCGTTCCATGACCGGTCGTTATGCTGAGCTTCACACCCGCTCGATCACCGATCCCGCAGGCTTCTGGGGCGATGCCGCCCGCGACATCGATTGGATCAAGCCGTGGGACAGCGTTCTCGACAGTTCCAACCCGCCCTTCTACCGCTGGTTCACCGGCGGGGTGCTGAACACCTGCCACAACGCCGTCGACCGCCACGTGGCGGCCGGGCGCGGCGAACAGGCGGCGATCATCTATGACAGCCCCGTCACCGACACGGTCCAGAGCATCACCTACGCCGAGTTGCAGGACCTGACCGCGCGCTTCGCCGGCGCGCTGCGCGGCCTGGGCGTCGCCAAGGGCGACCGGGTGATCCTGTACATGCCGATGATCCCGCAGGCCGTCGTGGCGATGCTCGCCTGCGCCCGGCTGGGCGCCATCCACTCCGTGGTGTTCGGCGGGTTCGCCCCGCACGAGCTGGCGACCCGCATCAACGATGCCAAGCCCAAGGCCATCGTCACCGCGTCGTGCGGCATCGAGGGCAAGAAGGTGCTGGCCTACAAGCCGATGCTGGACGCCGCGATCGACCAGTCGGACCACAAGCCCGACCATGTGGTCGTGTTCCAGCGCCCCCAGGCGACGGCCGAGCTGAAGGCGCCGCGCGACGTGGACTGGGCCGAGGCCGTTGCGGTGGCGGAGCCGGCGGAATGCGTGCCGGTGGCGGCTACCGACCCGCTCTACATCCTGTACACGTCCGGCACCACCGGCCAGCCCAAGGGCGTGGTCCGCGACAACGGCGGCCATGCCGTGGCGCTGAAATGGACCATGACCAACATGTACGACATCAAGCCGGGAGAGGTGTTCTGGGCCGCCTCCGACGTCGGCTGGGTGGTCGGGCACTCCTATATCTGCTACGCCCCGCTGCTGCACGGCTGCACCACGATCGTGTTCGAGGGCAAGCCGGTCGGCACGCCCGACGCCGGTACCTTCTGGCGCGTGATCCAGCAGCACAAGGTCACGGCCCTGTTCACCGCGCCGACCGCCTTCCGCGCGATCAAGCGCGAGGACCCGAACGCCGAGCTGATCGGGAAGTACGACCTGTCGAGCCTGCGCACCCTGTTCCTGGCCGGCGAGCGGTCGGACCCCGACACGCTGCACTGGGCGGAGGACCACCTGAAGGTCCCGGTGATCGACCACTGGTGGCAGACCGAGACCGGCTGGTGCATCGCCGGCAACCCGATGGGCATCGAGCGGTTCAAGATCAAGTACGGCTCGGCGACCAAGCCGCTGCCGGGCTGGGACGTACGCTGCCTGGACGTCTCGAACAACGAGGTCAAGCGGGGCGACATCGGCGCCATCTCCGTCAAGCTGCCGCTGCCTCCCGGCACGCTGATGACGCTGTGGAATGCCGACCAGCGCTTCGTGAAATCCTACATGACGGACTACCCGGGATATTACCAGACCGGCGACGCCGGGTTCATCGACGACGACGGCTACGTCTACATCATGGCCCGCACCGACGACATCATCAACGTCGCCGGCCACCGCCTGTCCACCGGCGGGATGGAGGAGGTCCTGGCCTCCCACAAGGACGTGGCGGAGTGCGCGGTGATCGGCGTGGCCGACGAGCTGAAGGGGCAGGTTCCGCTGGGCTTCATCGTGCTGAAGAACGGCGTCGACCGCCCCCATGCCGACATCGTCAAGGAGGTGGTGCAGCTCGTCCGCGACGAGATCGGCCCGGTCGCGGCGTTCAAGCTCGCCATCGTGGTGGACCGCCTGCCCAAGACACGCTCCGGCAAGATCCTGCGCGGCACCATGCAGAAGATCGCCGACAGCGAGTCGTACAAGATGCCGGCAACCATCGACGATCCGCTGATCCTGACCGAGATCGCCGAGGCGCTGCAGGGCATCGGTTATGCCAAGGCCGGGATGGTGTAGAGCGATTCCGCAGATCGATCGGCGCCGCCCGCATGTCAGGCGGCATCTGCATGCGAGGGGGCATGGGCCGTTGTCCTGATAACAAGCTTTGCTATACCTTGTTATCAGGAGGTGTCCCATGAACGTATCCCTTACTCCCGAGCTGGAACGGCAGATCGAGCAACGCGTGGCGAGCGGGCACTACACGTCGGCAAGCGAGGTGATGCGCGAGGCGCTGAGGCTCTTCTTCAAGTATGACGAGGCGCGCTGCCGTGAGATCGATTTGCTCAATCAGAGGATAGCGGAGGGATTGGCTCAGCTGGATCGCGGCGAGGCAATCCCCGGTGAAGAGGCTCGTCGCATGACCGAAGAACGCATCGCCATGCGACGCAAGGCCAAGCAGACACAGTAGACATGCCCTATTCCGTCGCGCCGCTCGCACTTGATGACCTCGACGATATCCATCCATACCTCGAGGTCATCAATGGCTGGGGTGCGGCCGACAGCCTTATCGATCAGTTATACGAACAATTCTCAATGATCGGCGAAAACCCGGGCATGGGACATAGCCGGCATGGGACATAGAAGGCGTGATTTGACGGATCATGACGTGTTCTTCTGGAACGCCCTTCAGCGTCATGCCGTGATCTACCGGAAATCCTCGCCCGTGGAGATCGTCCGGGTGATCGCCTGGCGCAGGCTGGATCCCGCCCTGCTGACGCCGGCGGGCGGCCTGCGGATGTGATCCGTATTCCGGCGGGAGCACCGCCCGCCCATCCCGACGGCGCCCTTCTCGGAGCGCCGTCATTTTTTTGACAAACGATCGGCGCCCGCTGGAATAAGGGGCAGACCTCCGGTGTTCGCAGGGTTGAGTTTCGGCTCGTGGCTTGAATCCGCTTTCGGGACCGCCGACATCGGAACTTTGCGGACCAACGAAGGTTTCGCCTGAATTATCCACCAACCGGATGAAGCAGTGAGCAGATTCGGGACTGAGCTGGAAGTACAGATCGCATCGCTTCGACGATATGCGCGGGCTCTCCTGCGCGACAGGAACGACGCGGACGATCTGGTCCAGGAATCGCTGGCCCGCGCGCTGTCGCGTGCCGACCGATTCAAGCCTGGGACGAACCTCCGGGCCTGGTTGTTCACGATCATGCACAATGTGCACGTGAACCAGGTTCGCCAGAAGATCTCTCGGCCGGACGAGGTACCGGTCGAGGACTACGAGATGCGGCTGATCACGCCGGCCCGTCAGGAGACCAGCATCGAGCTGCGCGACATGTCCAGGGCGCTCGCCGGCTTGCCCGAGGAACAGCGCCAGGTCCTGCTGCTGGTGGCCCTGGAGGGCTTGAAGTACGACGAGGTCGCCGCGGTCTTGCAGATACCGATCGGCACCGTGATGTCGCGCCTCAGCAGGGCGCGCGAGGCGGTGCGGATCAAGCTCGCGAACGAGGGCGGGGTGCCTCTCCGCCGGGTCAAGTAGGACAATCACATGGTGGCGCGGCCCGTCGAAGATCGAGATCTTCATGCATACGTCGATGGCTTGCTGGATACCCAGCGGCGCATCGAGGTGGAGGCTTGGCTGGCGGAGGATCCGGCCTCGGCCGAACGGGTGAATGCGTATCGCAGCCAGATCGAACAGCTCCACGACCTTTTCGATGGCGTGCTGCGCGAGCCCGCGACGGCGGAGATGGAGGACCTTCACGACCGGCTGTCCGGACGCATGGCCGGGAACGACAACCGGCGGCGCGGCTGGATCCATTCTCCCTTCGCCCGCATGGCGGCGGCCGTCGTCCTGCTGCTGGCCGGGGGCACCGGCGGGTGGATGCTGCGGCCGCCGGCCGAGCCGGTGGCGGTCGAGCAGCAGCCGACCTTGCAGTCGTTCGCCCGGGAGGCGGTGCAGGCCCACACCTTCTACGCATCGGACAACCGCTTCGCCGTCGAGATGGGCGGCGAGGACCGGGGAGCGTTGGACAGCTGGCTGTCGGAACGCCTGGGCAGGCGCATCTTCGGGCCCGATCTGTCGAGCGCCGGCTACCGCCTGATCGGCGGCAGGTCGCTGCCGACGGCAGCGGGCGCCGGCGCGCAGTACATGTACGAGAACGACGCCAAGCGCCGCCTGACGCTGTTCGTCGGCACGCCCAGCAAGGCCGGGCAGGAAGCCGCCTTCAGCTACGTCCAGAAGGGCGACGTGTCGATGTTCTACTGGGTGGAGGGCTCGATCGCCTATGCCCTGATCGGCCGGCTGGAGCGTGAGCAGCTGATGAACATCACGCAGACCGTCTACCGCGAGCTGAAGGGCCGCAACGTACCGCCGCCGCCCGCTCCCGCGCCGCCGCCCGAAGCGGCCAAGCAGCCGCCGCAGCCCGCGGCGCAGCCGGTCGGCGACGTGAAGCGCAAGGACATGTAGGGGATGCCCCGATAACCGCACGGCCCGCCCGCAACCCGCTTGACTGCGGTGATTTGACACAATAGGCTCACGTCCATCGCTCGAGTTGAGCAGGCGAGGCAATAATAAAGAGGGCCGCATCAAGCGGCCCTCGTCCTTTTTGGGGAGGGGGACGACGCGACCATGGCAGACGGTCCGTTTCTGAAGTTCGATACGCTCAGCCTTCATGCCGGGCAGCAGCCCGATCCCGCGACCGGCGCCCGCGCCGTCCCCCTCTACCAGACGACATCCTACGTCTTCCGCGACACCGACCATGCCGCGGCGCTGTTCAACCTGGAGCGCCCGGGGCACATCTACAGCCGGATCTCCAACCCCACCGTGGCGGTGCTGGAGGAGCGGCTGGCCGCCCTGGAAGGCGGCGTCGGCGCCGTCTGCACCGCCAGCGGACAGGCCGCCCTCCATCTGGCGATCGTCACCCTGATGGGAGCCGGCGGCCATATCGTCGCTTCCAAGGCGATCTACGGCGGCAGCCATAACCTGTTCACCCATACCCTGCCCCGCTTCGGCATCACCACCAGCCTCGTCGATCCGCGCGATCCCGGCGCCTTCCGGGCGGCGATCCGGCCGGAGACGCGGCTGGTATTCGCCGAGGTGCTGGGCAATCCCGGTCTGGAGGTCCTCGATCTGCCGGCGGTGGCCGAGGTCGCCCATGCCGCCGGGCTGCCGCTCATGATCGACGGCACCTTCACGACGCCTTACCTGTGCCGGCCGTTCGAGCACGGAGCCGACCTGGTCATGCATTCCGCGACCAAGTGGCTGGGCGGCCACGGCGTCGCGATCGGCGGGGTCCTGGTCGACGGCGGGCGGTTCGACTGGGAGGCGTCCGGCCGTTTCCCGACGCTGACCGAGCCCTATGCAGGGTACCACGGCATCGACTTCGCGGAGGAGTTCGGCCCGGCCGCCTTCGTCATGCGGGCGCGGGCGGAGGGCTTGCGCGACTTCGGCGCCTGCCTGAGCCCGGCCAACGCCTTCCAGATCCTCCAGGGCGTCGAGACGCTGCCGCTGCGCATGCGCGCCCATGTGGAGAACGCGCGCAAGGTCGCCGGCTTCCTTGACGGGGCGGAAGGCGTCGCCTGGGTCCGCCATCCCGACCTGCCCGGCCATCCGGACCACGACCTGGCGCGCCGGCTGCTGCCCAACGGCGCCGGATCGATCGTCACCTTCGGGATCGCCGGCGGGCGGGAAGCGGGGCGGAAGTTCATCGAGGCGCTGCGGCTGTTCTCCCATCTCGCCAATGTGGGCGATGCCAAGTCCCTGGTGATCCACCCCGCCAGCACGACCCACCAGCAGATGGACGCCGCCGCGCTGCACGAGGCCGGGGTCGGCGAGGAGATGATCCGGCTGTCGGTCGGGCTGGAGGATCCGGGCGACCTGATCGGCGACCTCAAGCAGGCGCTGCGCGCCTCGCGGAAGGGGTGAGCCGGGATGGAACTGACAGTCGACGGACACAAGGTCTTCGCCGCGACCGGCGGCCGGGACCTGGACCCTGCCCTTCCCCTGGTGGTGCTGATCCACGGCGCGGGCATGGACCATTCCGTCTGGAGCCTGCAGGCGCGCTATCTCGCCCACCACGGCCGCTCGGTGCTGGCGGTGGACCTGCCGGGCCACGGGCGTTCCGGCGGGGCGGCGCTGGGCAGTATAGAGGAATTGGCGGACTGGACGGCGCGGCTGGTCGAGGCGGCGGGCTTCGAGCAGGCGGGGCTGGCCGGCCACTCCATGGGCGCGCTGGCCGCGCTGGAGACGGCGAACCGCCATCCCGGACGGGTGCGCGCGCTGGCCTTGCTCGGCGTGGCGGAGCGCATGCCGGTCCACCCCGACCTGCTGGCCGCCGCCGCGTCGGAGGACGACCGGGCCTATGCGGGGGCGATCGCGATGGTGATCGGCTGGGGCTTCGGCACCCTGCGCGGCGGCTCGGCGGCCCCGGGCCTGTGGCAGGTCGGGACCGGCATCCAGCTGATGCGCCGGGCGCCGCGCGGCGTGCTCGCCACCGATCTCGCGGCCTGCGACGCGTGGCGCGGCGCGCCCGACGTGCGCTGCCCGACGACGCTGGTCCTGGGCGCCGGCGACCGCATGACCCCGGCCAGGTCCGGAAAAGCGCTGGCGGCGAGGATCGCGGGGTCGAAGACCGTGGTGCTCCAGGGATCCGGCCACATGATGATGGTCGAGGAGCCCGACGCGGTGACCGACGCGCTCCGCGCGTCCCTGTGAGGCTCCGCACGGCTATATGAGGCGCAGGACGGCGACGCCGACGACGCCGGCCGCCATGGCGACCAGGAAATTGCCGGTGGCCCGGGCCAGGACGAGCGTCAGCAGCGCCGCCCCCCATCCGGCCGGGCCGGAATTGAGCACCAGCGGGGCGCACAGGGCGGCGAAGACCGCTCCGGGGATCTGGGCCAGCCAGGCTTCCAGGAAGCGCGACGGCCGCAGCCGCCGGATCAGCCAGAAGCCGCCCGCCCGCGTCGCGTAGGTGGCCAGCCCCATCAGGGCGATGGTGGCGACTCCCTGATACCCGTCCAGGGCTTCAGCGGGCATGGCGCAGCGCCCCCACCAGGCTGCCGGCCAGGGCGCCGCCCAGGATGTACCAGGTGCCGGGAATCGTGCGCTCCATCGCCAGGGCGACCGCGGCGGCGACCAGCCAGGGCAGCAGGTCCCCGCGCCCGCGCCAGAAACCGGCCAGCAGGGCCACGAAGAAGGCCGTCCCCAGGAAGTCGATGCCGTAGCGGTCGAGGTCGGGCAGCATTCCGCCGAACACCCGGCCGGCGAGGGTCCCGGTGTTCCAGAACAGGAAGATCGTCAGGCCGCTGCCCAGCAGGAAGGCGGCATCCCGGCCGCCGTTCCGCATGTCGGCGACGCTGAGCCCCCAGGATTCGTCGGTCAGGAAATACAGGCTGCCATAGGCCCGCGACGGCCGGACATGCTTGAGCCAGGGCGCGAGGGTGGCGCCCATCAGCAGGTGGCGGGCATTGACCACCAGCACGGTCGCCACCAGGGCGCCGACCGGCAGCGGGTCGCCCCACAGCTCCACGGACAGGAACTGCGAGGCGCCGGCGAAGACCAGGGCGCTCATCAGCGAGGTTTCCAAAAGGGTCAGGCCGTTCTGGCCCGCCAGGAAGCCGTAGAACACGCCGAACGCCAGACCGCCCGTCGCGATCGGGAGGGTTCGCAGGGCGCCGGCCGCCAGTCCGGCGCGGGAAAAGGCGACGGGAGGTCCGCCGGGAAACGGCCGGATGTTTTCGGGCATTTGCCGGCTCTCCTCTTGTCATTATCTTTCTGGACAGGAGGGCGGATTGAAGCTTCCGTGGGCGAATAGGTCAATCTTATTGTCGTTTATGCGCCCGTATGCCTGCCATGTGCGGTATCGCCATGCGATCCAGGATGAAGCGGGCCAGCCGGTCCGCCGCGGGCGTCGGGGTTCCGGACCGGGTCACCAGGGCTATGGCGCTGTCGGGCAGGGCCGGATAGCCCTCGTCCGGGGTCAGGACCCGCATGCCGGGCAGGATGGTGCTTCGCGCCAGGGCGGTGACTCCCAGCCCGGCCAGGACGGCGGCCTGCAGGGCCGAGACCGCGGCGCTGGTGCAGCGGATCTCCCACGAGCGGCCGACCTGTCCCAGGGCAGACAACATGAACCGCCGGTAGAGGCACGGCGCCGGCGAGACCGCCAACGGGACCAGCCCGTCCGCTCCGCAGTTCCAGTCGGCCCGCGCCACCCAGTGCAGCGGTTCCCGCCAGACCGTGCGGCCGGGGCTCTCGTCCGGGACGTGCTTGACCAGCACGAGATCGAACAACCCGGCCTCCACGCCGGACTGGAGCACGGCGGAGGCATCCACGGTGATCTCCGTCGTGACGGTGGGAAAGCAGCGGGCGAATTCGCCCAGGATGTCGGACAGGAACTGGGCCGCGAACTCCTCCGCCGTGCCGAGCCGGACCGTGCCGCCGATCGGCGGCGCGACCAGCCGGCCGACCGCCTCGTCGTTGATCGCCAGGATGCGCCGCGCGTAGGTCAGCAGGTGCTCGCCGGCCTCGGTGGGAACGACATACCGGCCGCTGCGGTCGCACAGCCTGGCCCCGATCTGGTCCTCGAGCCGCTTGATCTGGACGCTGACCGCCGACTGGGTCCGGCCCAGGATCTCGCCCGTCCGCGTGAAGCTGCCGGTTTCGGCGACGGTCAGGAAGGCCCTGAGGAGATCGATGTCGAGGGTCGGCGGCGAGGGATCATGACGGGGCGGCATGCTGCGCATTCACCTTATGAATTTTCCCGGCGGCGTCGGCACCTTTACGCTCCGCCAGGAAGGAACGCTTTTCCCAATCGGGAGGTCCAATTGATCGAGAATTTTATGCATCGGCGTTTCGACCTGGAGGGGACGGAGATCGACGCCGCTGTCGGCGGCGAAGGCCCGCCGCTGCTGCTGCTCCACGGATATCCGCAGACCCACGTCACCTGGCACCGCGTCGCGCCCGTCCTGGCCCGGCGCTTCACCGTCGTGGCGCCTGACCTGAGAGGATACGGCGACAGCGCGCCGGCCCGGGACGGAGACTACTCGAAACGGGCCATGGCGTCCGACCAGGTCCGGCTGATGGCCCGGCTGGGCTTCGACCGGTTCGGCGTCGCGGGGCACGACCGGGGCGGCCGGGTCGCCTACCGGCTGGCGCTCGACCACCCCGGCCGCGTCGGCCGGCTGGCGGTCCTGGACATGGTGCCGACGCTGGACATGTGGGAGATGATGGATGCCGGCATGGCGATGTCCGTCTATCACTGGCTGTTCCTGGCGCAGCCCGACGGGCTGCCCGAAAGCCTGATCGGAGCCGATCCCGCCGGCTACCTGATCCGGACCGTGCGGAGCTGGTGCGCCGATCCGGACGTGCCGGAGCCGGCGGCCCTGGCCGAGTATGTCAGGTGCTTCCGGCGGCCGGAGGTGATCCATGCCGCCTGCGAGGACTACCGCGCCGGAGCCGGCGCCGACCGGGAGCACGACGCCGCCGACCGGACCGCCGGGCGGCGGATCGCCTGCCCCGTGCTGGCGCTGTGGGCGCGCGGCGGGACCGATGGCCGGCCCTACGACCCGCTCGCGGTGTGGCGCCGCTGGGCCGACGACGTTTCGGGCCGGGAGATCGGCTGCGGCCATTTCCTCCAGGAGGAGGCGCCCGACGAGGTCGCGCGTGCCCTGCTGGCGTTTTTCGAATAGAAGGGCCGGGCGACGACGCGAAACCAAGGCGAAGAGGTTCGGCACGTGACTGCTGCGATCGAAACCCGGGAGGATTACCGGCATTTCCTGGCCATCCCGACGCGCTGGATGGACAACGACATCTACGGCCACGTCAACAACGTGGTCTATTACTCGTACTTCGACACGGTCATCAACGGCTACCTGATCCGGGAAGGCGGCTTCGACATCCATGCCGCGCCGGTCATCGGCGTGGCGGTCGAGACCATGTGCAAGTTCAGGAAATCGCTGGTGTTTCCCCAGACCGTGGACGCCGGGCTGCGGGTCGGCAAGCTGGGCAATTCCAGCGTGCGGTACGAGGTGGGGCTGTTCGCCGAGGGCGACGGGGAACCGGCGGCGTCGGGCCACTTCGTCCATGTCTTCGTGGAGCGCTCGACCATGCGGCCGGTGCCGATCCCCGACGCCCTGCGGGCCTGCATGGAGCGGCTGCTGGTGGCGTGAGCCGGAATGCAGGACGGCGCCCCGTTTCCGGGGCGCCGCCAGTTCTTGCCTTCGCAGAGGCCTGCCGTCACGCGGCCTGCTGCTGATCGGACTGCTTGTGCTCCAGCACCTGGGACGGAGCGGCCGAAGCGATCTTGATCGTGCGGGGCTTCATCGCCTCCGGGATTTCGCGGACGAGTTCCACGTTCAGGAGACCGTTCGCCAAATTGGCGCCAGTCACCTTGATGTGGTCGGCTAGCTGGAAGCGGCGCTCGAATGCCCGTCCTGCGATACCGCGATAGAGGTATTGGCCGTTTTCCGCGTCATTCTTAGTTTTACCAGTGATCACAAGCAGATTTTCCTGCGAGGTGATCTCCAGATCCTCGGCACCGAAGCCGGCGACCGCCATCGTGATGCGGTAGGCGTCGTCGGACAGCTTCTCGATGTTGTACGGAGGATAGGACAGGGCTGAGTCATCGACCTTGAGCGCGGACTCCAGGACACGGGTCATGCGGTCGAAGCCGACGGAAGAACGGAACAACGGCGACAGATCATAGGTGCGCATTTCATACCCTCCAAAGAGCGATATCAGCGTCGGGGTTCACCACCATGGTCCAACCCCTCCTCTTCGTGGACCGGACCCGGTATCGGCGCCCCGTCCACGCCAGAGGAGATAATCACGCCGATCCGGGGTTCAAGAGGGGATTCGCATCGTTGATTCTGTCGCAGGGCCGGCGCGCGATTGGGGATGCCCCGGGGCGCGTCATTCATTTTTAATCTGTAGCTGGGACCATCGATCATGGGACTTGAGATCCCCGAGACGGGAGACAGAGTGAGCGGCCCGACAGCCTTCTTCAATCGTACATACGACGAGACGATGGCGCTGCTCATCGAGGCGAGGAACTACATCGCCTACAACGAGGCGGCCGACCAGCGCGGGCTGCCGCCCCAGGTCCGGCTTCAGGTCAGCTACGAATCCCTGCGGGTGACCAGCCGCCTGACCCAGGTGATGGCCTGGCTGCTGGCACAGAAGGCAGTGCATGCCGGCGAGCTCACGGCGCAGCAGGTCGCGACCGAGGAATACGCCCTGGCCGGCGGCGACGTCTGCACCGACCCTTCGGGCCCCGACAACCAGGAGCTTCCCGCCGGCCTGCGCAGCCTGCTGGAGCGAAGCTACAAGCTGTACATGCGGGTCGCCCGCCTGGACGAGCAGGTCCGGCGCAACGTCGCCTGAACCGCGGGCTGGTCAGGCCGGCGGCGTGGCCGCGGCCGACATCCGCTCGCGGAAGATCTCCTGCAATCGGACGATGAAGGCGCGCACGGCAGGGTTGGTATTGCGGCTTTCCGGCCAGAGCGCGGTTATGTTGTCCCGCTCGACGGCGAAGTCGGACAGCACCGGAACCAGATCCCCGCGCGCCACGTGGGGCGCCGCCACGAAAGTCGCGGCGATGCCGATCCCGCCTCCCGCCGCGAGCATCGCGACCAGCGCATCGCTCGCATCGACGACGACGCCGGACGGCGGCATGATCTCGATCGTTCTTTTCCCCATCCGGAAAGGCCAGCGAAAAGCCTGGCCCGTGCTCTGGTAGCGGAGATTGACGGTGTCGTGCCCCTCCAGGTCATCCGGATGCAACGGGGTGCCGCGTGCCGCGAGATAGTCCGGCGATGCGAAGGCGCAGAGCCGGTGCGGCGCAAGCCGGCGCGACAGAAGCCGTGAATCGGCGAGTTCCCCGATCCGCACCGCGACGTCGATGCCTTGCTCGACGATATCGACGATCCGGTCGTTCAGCCGCAGATCGATCGTCACCCTGGGATGAAGTCTCCGGAATTCCGGCAGGGCCGGCGCGATCACATGCATGCCGACCGGGAGCGACGCGGAAATCCGCAGGGTGCCCGACGGCTCGGACCGCGCCGCCATCGCGGCCTGCTCGATGGCTTCCGCATCGTGCAGCAGTTTGAGCGCGAGTCGATGCAGTTCGCGTCCCTCCGGCGTGAGCGTCAGCGAGCGGGTCGTGCGGGTGAAGAGAGACACGCCCAGACGCTGCTCGAGCCGCTGCACGCTCTTGCTGACGGCCGAAGGAGAAATGGATAGCGAACGCGCAGCCGCGGTGAAGCTGCCCATCGATCCGGCGCGGGCGAATGCTATCAGGCCGGTCAGCCGTTCCAGTTGGATTTGTTCCGTCATGGCACAATAGAACCGAAGCTTGCCTCGATTATCAATCCCCACTCCGCCGACCACATGGCTGCCCATGGAACGATGCATTCCCTGGAGGTAGTGGTGAGCGATACGATGAAGGCGGTCCGTTTCCATGGGTTCGGCGGCCCCGAGGTGCTGCGGTACGAGACCGCTGCGAGGCCCGAGCCGACGGCCGGCGAGGTGCTCGTCCGCGTTCGCGCGGCCGGTCTCAATCCGCCCGACCTGTACCTGCGGGAAGGTTACAGGATGCTCCCTCCCGAGTGGCAGCCGCCGGTGCGGTTCCCCGCCATCCCGGGGACCGACATCTCCGGCGTGGTCGAGGCCGTCGCCGAGGACATCGTCGGCTTCTCCGTCGGGGATGAAGTCTATTCCATGGTGCGCTTCCCCGGCGGCCTCGCGGGGGACAGCAGTGCCTATGCCGAGTATGTGAGCGTGCCGGCGTCGGAACTCGCACCCAAGCCGGCAAGCATCGATCACGTGCAGGCCGCCGGAGCCCCCATGTCGTTGCTCACGGCATGGCAGTTCCTGGTCGATCCCGGGCACGACGAGCCGAACCCGCTTCAGCCGGACCGGCATGTGCCGGTGCCGCTCGAGAACAGGACCGTTCTCGTGAACGGGGCCGCCGGCGGCGTGGGGCACCTCGCGGTGCAGGTGGCGAAGTGGCGGGGTGCGCGCGTCATCGCCGTGGCGTCGGGCAGGCACGAGGCGCTTCTGCGCGAACTCGGCGCCGACGAGTTCATCGACTACACCCAGACCGCGCCGGAGACCGTCGTCCGCGGCGCCGACCTCGTCATCGACACGGTGGGCGGGCCGAAAGCCGGCCGGTTCCTTCGCACCCTGAAACGGGGCGGCGCGCTGTTCCCGATCTTTCCGCTGGGCTTCTCCGGCGCCGAGGAGGCCGCGAAGCTGGGCGTGACGGTCTCGACCACCCAGGTCCGATCAAGCGGCGCGCAGTTGGACGATGTCGGGCGCCTGCTCGATGACGGCACCCTCCGGGTCGTCATAGACAGCACCTATCCGCTCTCCCAGGCGCGTCAGGCCCACGAGCGGGCCGCGAGGGGCCACGTGCAGGGGAAGATCGTGCTGACCGTCGAGTGACGCGGTTTCCGCGCCTGGCGGGGCCGGCGCGGACATGCGAAAAGGCGCCCGGGTCACGGACGCCTTTTCACGGTGTCGATCTCATGTCAGGCACGGCCCTGCGAAAGCGTGCGGCTAACGGGCTTGACGCCCCTAAGCGGCTTACTTCTTCAGGCCGAAGCTGCCGAAGCGCTTGTTGAACTTCGCGATCTGGCCGCCGGTGTCGAGCAGCTTCTGCACGCCGGTCCAAGCCGGATGCGACTTCGGATCGATGTCCAGGCGCAGCGTGTCGCCAGCCTTGCCCCAGGTGCTCCGGGTCTGGAACGAGCTTCCGTCGGTCATGACGACGTTGATCTCGTGATAGTCCGGATGGATGTCTTTCTTCATGGCCCAAGTCCCCGAAAACGAGCGCGCCTTATAGCGGACCGCTCGCCGGGACGCAAGCGGCATATCGGGAAATCGGGAGTCGGGCGGGCTGATGTGACGCGGGCGGCCCGGCTTGTTGCCCCCGCGACAGCTTGCTATACCAGCAAAGGCCGTTCAAGCTCCGTCATTGCGGGATCCCTCCTGGTGTTTCGAAATAAGAACAATGCTGAGGCCACGTCCGGCCAGGGGCCTGTCCAGCGCCGCGACCTCGGCCCGCTGCGCCAGCTCATCCCGTTCCTGAAACCGTACCGCCTGGCGATCGCCGGCGCCGTCGTGGCGCTGGTCGTCGCGGCCGCCACGGTGCTGGGACTGGGAGCCGGCCTGCGCGCCCTGGTCGACCAGGGTTTCGCCGCCGGGAACGCCGGGCTGCTGGACCAGGCTCTGCTGGTCATGCTGGGCGTCATATTCATCCTGGCGGCCTCCACCTTCGGGCGGTTCTACCTGGTCTCCTGGATCGGCGAGCGGGTCGTCGCCGACCTGCGCCGGGCCGTGTTCGACCACGTGGTCAGGCTGAGCCCCGCCTTCTTCGAATCCACGCGCACGGGCGAGATCCTGTCGCGGCTGACCACCGACACCACCGTGCTCCAGGTCGTGGTCGGATCCACGGTGTCGATCGCGCTGCGCAACCTTCTGCTGCTGGCCGGCGGATCGGTGATGCTGGTGATCACCAGCCCGAAGCTGACCGGCCTCGTCTTCCTGGTCGTGCCGCTGGTGGTGGTCCCGATCGTCGTGTTCGGCCGCCGGGTGCGCAAGCTGTCGCGCGAGAGCCAGGACCGCGTCGCCGATGTCGGCTCCTTCGTGGACGAGACGCTGGGCGCCATCCGCACCGTCCAGGCCTATGGTCACGAGGACGCGGAACGGCGCAACTTCGGCACCCGGGTGGAAGAGGCCTTCGACGTGGCGGTCCGCCGGGTGCGCGTGCGGGCGATCCTGACGGTCATCGTCATCGTCATGGTGTTCGGCGCGATCGGCACCATCCTGTGGGTCGGCGGCCATGACGTGCTGGCCGGCCGCCTGTCCGGCGGCGACCTCTCCGCCTTCGTCTTCTACGCGGTCGTCGTCGCCGGGTCGGTCGGCGCCATCAGCGAGGTGATCGGCGACCTCCAGCGCGCGGCCGGGGCGACCGAGCGGCTGTTCGACCTGATGGCGACCGCGCCGCAGATCACGGCGCCCGCCGATCCGGCCCCGCTGCCGGTACCGGTGAGGGGCGCCGTCGCCTTCGATGCCGTCCGCTTCCATTACCCCTCGCGTCCGGACGACGCGGCGCTCGACGCCTTCAGCCTGTCGGTCGAGCCGGGCGAGACGGTCGCCCTGGTCGGACCGAGCGGCGCCGGCAAGACGACGGTCTTCCAGCTCCTGCTGCGCTTCTACGATCCGCGCGACGGCCGCGTCCTGGTCGACGGCGTCGACGTCAGGACGGCGGACCCGGCCGAGGTTCGCGCCCGGATCGGGCTGGTGCCCCAGGATCCGGTGATCTTCTCCACCAGCGCCCGCGAGAACATCCGCTACGGCCGGCTCGATGCCAGCGACGACGAGGTGCGTGCCGCGGCGGAGGCGGCGCACGCGCTGGACTTCCTGGAGCAGCTGCCGGACGGGCTGGATACCTATCTGGGCGAGCGGGGCGTCAGGCTGTCGGGCGGCCAGCGCCAGCGCGTCGCCATCGCGCGAGCCATCCTGCGCAATCCGCCGATCCTGCTGCTGGACGAGGCGACCTCGGCCCTGGACGCGGAAAGCGAGCGAGTCGTCCAGGCGGCGCTGGAGCGGCTGATGGAGAACCGGACCACCCTGATCATCGCCCACCGCCTTTCGACGGTGCTCAACGCGGATCGCATCGCGGTCATGGATGGCGGACGGCTGGTTGCAACCGGGAGTCATTCCGAACTGATCCGTCAGGGCGGTTTGTACGCGCGCCTCGCGTCGCTCCAGTTCGACCGTCGCGAGGATGACGGGCAATCCCTTGCCTTGCGCGGCGTAGCGGAGTAGGTCTTTGACATGGTTGACACGCGCCCTACCGGTCCGAACACGAACCTTCCCGTCCGCAGCGACACCGGCAGCGGCCGCACGCCGGCCGGCCGGCCGGTCGAGGAGCCGAAAAGCAGGCGGACCCATGCCGGGCGCGTCCCCAGCCTGAAGCAGCTTGCCAGCCTGATGGTGGACGGCATCCTGACATTGCCGTCCTATTACCGCCGAGGCATGTACCTGGATCTGCTGGTCTGATCCCGCGGTCCGGCTTCGGTCGCATCCCGGTCCGACGCCCTTTCCCATTTCCACCTTCCGGCCCCGGCGGCACCCTCCCCCATGCTTTCCCAGAAAGCCAAGTACGCCCTTCGCGCCCTCCTGATGCTGGCGGAGCTGCCGGAGGACGACCTGGTCATGATCGCCGACATCGCCGAACGGGAGAACGTCCCGCGCAAGTTCCTGGAAGCGATCCTGGTGGACCTGCGAAAGCGCGGCCTGCTGGACAGCCGCCGGGGAAAGAACGGCGGCTATCGCCTCGCCCGGCCGGCCGCCGCGATCTCCTTCGGCGAGGTGATCCGGATCGTGGACGGCCCCCTGGCGCCCCTGCCCTGCGCCAGCCGAAGCAGCTTCCGCCCGTGCGAGGACTGCACCGACGCGGAGACCTGCTCGGTCCGCTGGCTGATGCAGCGCGTCCGGGATGCGACGGCGGACATCCTGGACAACTGCTCGCTGGAGGATGGCCTGAAACACCGGCGGGCGACCGGTACCCTGCCGGGCGAGGAGACGGCCGCCGCCACCGCCTGAGGCGTCCGGCGGCGCGGTTTCCCCTTCGTTTCCAAATTCCTCCGGCGCGGAGCTTTCGAGACGGCGCCCGATGCTCCATGTTCAATGCATTCTGAATTTGGGATGCTCCGCGCCACGGCTGGTCGCCTGACCGCCAGCCCTGGCGCGGCGGCATCGGTGCGGGAGTGCAGGTCATGCAGCGGAATCACCAGCGGCCCTCGGTTTTCCGGGCATTCGTGTTCGGACTCGTGCTCGCAGCGGCGCTGGCGTTGCTGCCCGCGGGCGCCGGTGCCGCGGACACGCGGAAGCTCCAGGAGTTCATGGGCAACTATGTCGGCCAGAGCATTTCGCTGGCCGACCAGGGCCTCAACGAGCGCGACCTGGCCGTGACCATCAAGCCCTATGGAAACGACGGCTTCTCGCTGGACTGGACCACGATCACCCGGCGGATCGACGGCAAGACGAAGCAGCAGTCCTATTCGGTCGCCTTCGAGCCGACCCAGCGGGCCGGCATCTTCAGGGCGGCGCAACGGCGCAACATGTTCGGCCACTTCATGCCGCTCGATCCGATGGCGGGCGAGCCCTACCTGTGGGCGCATCTCGGCAACGACACGCTGACGGTCCAGGCCCTGCTGATCACGGAGGACGGCGGCTACGAGATCCAGACCTATGAGCGCACGCTCGCACCCCATGGCCTGGACCTCAAGTTCTCGCGGGTGTCGGACGGCAAGGTCCTGAAGACGATCAGCGGCGTCCTGCGAAGGGTCAAGGACGGCCAGGTCGACCAGGGAAAGTAGACCACGCTCTCAGTCCAGCAGGGTGCTCCTGACGGTGATAAAGCGGGTGATGGTGCCGAGCCAGCCGGGAGCGAGGCCGAAGCCTCGCAGGAACAGGCAGCCGACCACCCGCGATACCCGGCCCTCGGCGTCCGCGAAGGGAAGCAGCAGGCGTTCGCAGGTCACCGGCGCCGCGCCCCGCCGACGCAGTTCGTCGTCGGACCAGGTGACCTGGCCGGTCGCACGGACCTTCTGGCAGTCGGCTTCGAGCCGTTCGCTCCCCGGACCCAGGAGGGCTGCGCCGAGATGGCGGCCGGACAGGTCGACGCCGAAGGCCCGGACGAGGCCGCTGCCGAACCGCGTCAGGCGGGTCCCGGCATCGGTGAACTTGACCTCGAACATGTCCGGCAGCCAGGGAGCCAGTTCCGGCACGATGTCGAGCGACCACACCGGCGGATGATCAGGGTCCCGCTGGTGGCCCAGCCATAGCTCGTACATGCACCAGAGGCGCTGGTCGCCCGGATAGAAGCTGCTGAGATTCCAGGAGAAGCCGTCGTGCATCCCGGCGGTCGCCACAGGGTTGGCGATGGCAGGTTCGCTGTAGAACCGTTCCCACTGAGCCGTGACGGTTTGCGCAATGGACATGAGGGCCTCGCCGGTAGGGGTCCCAGGGATCTTCCTGGCATACCGACGATAAGCAGGAAGCATGCCAATACGGAAAATTCAGGCTAAATCACTTGTTCCAAAGCTGTGACCTCTGAGGTGGGGGAGACGGACCCGGCCGGACGGGTCGGCGGAACGGCAGATTCTGCCGGTGGGAAACTCCTGCCGGAACATGTCGCGGCACGCTGCGTTGCTTTTCCAGCGACCAGGGGCCCCGGATCGCCGTCAGTCTTTCAAAAAGCAACGCGAGCAGGAGAAGAACCATGAGCACGCTTTCGCATTTTGCAGCCGGCGCAATCCTGCTGCTGGCCCTGGCCGGCTGCAGCGACAACATGATGGGCCGCTCCGACCCGCCGGCCACCTCCCCCGCCGGCACTTCGACCAACGGCCTCGGCACCGACCAGGTGGTGTGCCCGCCCGGAAGCCAGCAGCCCGAGTGCCTGCGGCCCCGGACCAATCCCGACGACTGATCGGTCGGCATCACGGGCGAGCATCGGGCCGGGCCCGCGATCAGCGGCGCCCGGCCCGATGCCGCGTCATGAAGGCCGGCGGTTTGCGGGCCACCCATCGGATGAAGCGGGCGATCTCCGGATGCTCCCGAAGCCGTTCGACCGTGTGGTAGTGGTCGCGCAGTTCCTTCTCGCTCAGCACCATGTGGATCTTGGCGTGGCAGATCCTGTGCAGGGCCACCGTCTCGGTTCCCTTGTAGGTACGCGGCACGAGATGGTGGAGGTTCACGCTTGGCCCGGGAACCAGCGGCCGGCCGCAGAGAGGGCAGTCGCCCCCGGCATCATTTCCCCCCGTCACCGAGGCCGGGCGAAGGCGCCATGGGCGCCCCCTCCCCCAGCGCGGGCGGGACAGGCTATTGCGCCGTCCACCCGCCGTCCATCGACAGGGAGGTGCCCGTCATGTTGGCGGCGGCGTCGGAACACAGGAACACCGCGAGTTCGCCCAGCTGCTCCGGGGTCACGAACCGTTTGGACGGCTGCTTCTCCCCCAGGAGGTCGCGCGCCGCCTCCTCGCCGGTCAGGCCCTTGCGCTCGGCCAGGGCGTCGATCTGCTTCTGGACCAGCGGGGTCAGTACCCAACCCGGGCAGATCGAGTTGGAGGTGATGCCGGTCTCCGCGTTCTCCAGCGCGATTACCTTGCTCAGCCCGATGACGCCGTGCTTGGCGGCGACATAGGCCGACTTGTTGACGCTGGCGACCAGACCGTGGGCCGACGCGATGTTGATGATGCGGCCCCAGCCGCGCTGCTTCATCTGCGGCAGGGCGTAGTGGGCACCGTAGAAGACCGCGGACAGGTTGATCGCGATGACGGCCTCCCAGCGCTCGGCGGGAAACTCCTCCACCGGGGCGGTGAACTGGATGCCGGCATTGTTGACCAGGATGTCGACCTTGCCGAGTTCGGCGGTGGCATGGTCGATCAGCCCCTTGATCTGGTCCGGCTTGCTCATGTCGGCGCCGTCATAGCCGACCTTGACGCCGAACCGGTCGGCGATGCCCTTCGTCAGGGAGGCGATGGCGTCGGCATCGCCGAAGCCGTTCAGCATCACGTCGGCTCCCTTGGCCGCCAGGGCCTCGGCGATGCCGAGGCCGATGCCGCTGGTGGAACCGGTGACGACGGCGGTCTTGCCTTTAAGCATTCTTGATCTCCTTCGAGGGCGAGGCTGCGACAGGAGTGATAGACGCTGGTGCGGTGGAGGCCAAGCACTTCGCTGTGCGCCCCTGCCCGAACCTCCGCGCGGCGGCGGAGGATCAGCGGGCGGGTGCCGGCTCCACCGGGACGACCACGGCGCCGGGCGGCAGCGGGCGGGCATCGGCCGCCTTGCGCCGGCTCGACTCCGCGGCCCGGCTCTCCAGGACTTCGGCCAGTTCCCCGGTCTCCAGCGTACGGCGCGGGCGGTCCAGGGGACCGGCGAGCGTGAGGCCGAAGGCCGGCAGCTCGGGATCGGCGAGCAGCTTGACGCCGAGGCCCAGGTCGAGCGACCAGTCGGTCAGGCTGGCCGAGCCGCCGCCGGTGATGTCGGCGTTCGGCGCGGTCATGGCGAGATCGTCCGATCGGACCACGCCCCGGTCGATCGTCAGGGTTCCGGCAAGCCGGTCGAACGGGCTTTCCCCGCCGGCCATGGCCCTGGCGACCTGGTCGAGCGCCTGCTTCGGCTTGTCGGCGCCGGTCACCGCAGCCAGGGCGCCTTCCAGGTCCATTCCCGAGAGGGTGCCTTCCCGCACCACGATTCTGCCGGTGCCGCCCAGGGCGGCGACCAGGGCCGCGGGGCTGGTCCCGACGGTGTCGATATCCAGGTCGAGGTTGAGGACGCCTTCCGCAAGGTCGACCCCGGCCGGTCCGGTACGGAGCCGGGCCAGGTCGGCATCCACGACCGCCAGCCGTGCCGTGACCCGTGGCGGTGCGCCGGGTGCCGCCGTCAGGCTGCCGGACAGGCCGATCCGCCCCCCGAAAGCGCCGCCGTCGAGCTGTTCGACGGTGAGGGTACCGCCCTCCAGCCGGGCGCGGACGGCGGGGTCCGCCAGACGCCGGTCGCCATGGACGATCGCGCGGGAGGTCAGCGCGAGCTTGCCGTCGATGGCCCGCAGCCAGTCGAGGGAGATCGGGGCCTCGGACCACAGGGTCCCTTCCGCCGCCAGGGCGGGCTGGATCAGCGAGGGAACCACCAGGGCCCGCGAGGATGCCTGGAGAAACTGGTCGATCACGATCTCGCCGGTCTGAAGACGGGCGTCGATGGCGGCGCGCTCGCCCGCGAGGTCGATCGTGGCTTCGCCCTGGACGCTGACCGGCCCGGCCGTCCCCTGGATCGCCGAGAGCGAGAGCGCCGAGTCGGAGCCCGCCATCTCCGCATAGACGTCGAATGCGCCGAGAGTTCCGGCCGGGCGCCAGTCCGGGGCGAACAGCTGCATCAGACGGGCGGCGTCCGGATGGGTGGCCCGGACCTTGATGTCGTAGTTGGGCGCGGTCGCGATCTGGCTGAGGCTGCCGCCCGCCTGGACGGACCCGCCGCCGCCCGCGAAGGTCAGGTCGAGCGCCAGACGCTCCGGGTCGCCCGCCACCCTGCCCTTCAGGGCCGCCTCGCCCAGGCGGTCGGCGGGCGGCAGCGCCGCCGGCCAGGACGCCGGGAAGGCGCGGTTGAGCGGAACCAGGGAGCCGGCCTTCAGGTCGATCGAAAGGTCGATGTCGTCGAGCGGCTTCAGCTTCCTGATGCCGCCCTGGACCGTGCCGGACACGCCGGCGGCATCGGCCGCGCGGAACTGCCGGACCGACAGCGCCCCGTTGGACAGGGTGCCGTCGAAGCCGGCCTGCTGCACCGGGATGCCGGCGACGGTCAGGGTGCCGATCTCGGCGTTCAGGTTGGCGTCGAAGCCCTCCAGCCACCCGGCGAGATCGGGCCGGGCGACCCCTTCCGGCCGGACATGGATCTCCCCGGTGTCGGTCACCCCGGTGAGATCCGGCGCGTAGGCGTCCAGGTTGAGGCGGTCGATCTCCAGCCGGGCGCCGAAGCCGGGACGCCCGCGATCCACATAGGCGACGCCGCCGGTCATCCGGGAGGTATCGACCCTGAGGTCCAGCCCGGCGAACTGGAAATTGCCGGGCCGCCCGGTCAGGCGGCTGGTCATGGAGAATTTGCGCAGCCGGTCGGCCGGGACGCGATCCACCGAGTACCCCAGCCACTCCAGCAGCGCCCTGAGATTGTCGGCGTTGGCATCGACCGAGACGTCCGCCACGGGCAACCCGCGTTCCGCCGTCAGCGTGCCCGTGACCGCGACGTCGGCGCCGCCCGGCAGCAGGGCGGAAAGCCGGCGCAGCGTCATGGAGCCGTTCTCCAGGCCGGCATCCAGTCGGGCCTGCCGGACGATGTTGCCCCGGTAATTGAGCGCGTCGATGTTGAGCGTCAGCTTGCCCGCCAGGCCGGCGGGCAGCCGGAAGGCCGGCACGCCGTCGCCCCCCAGGGCCGCCCAGCTGTCCAGGTCGAACCGGTTGAAGGTCAGCGCCAGCTCGCCCTGCGCCGGCCCGGCTGCGGCTCCGGTCGCCGGCCCTGGCGCCGTCCCCTGGATGGCCCCCGGGGAGGGCGCGCCGGCGGGCAGGTACTTGAGCGCGCCGGTGCCGCGGGTGTCGCCGACCTGGAGTTCGATCCCGTTCAGCTCCACCAGCCGCGTCGAGGCGTTGACCGCGGTGCGGAAGGCGAAGGGCTGGCGCAGCACTCCCGGGAGCTCGACCGTCGGCGGCTCCCCGACGGCCTTCAGCACCGCCGCGGTGGCCGGCCGCAGGTCCGGCCCCTCCGCCCGGAGGTCGCCCTGGACCCGCGCCTCCGCGCCGGTGATGACGATGCCGGCGAACCGCAGGGTGCCGGCCGCGTCCGGCTGGCGGAGGGCGACTCGGACGGGCAGTGCGCCGCCCTCCCCCATCCTGCCCGCGGTCAGCTCGACCGCGAGCGGGACGCCGCGTGCCAGAACCGAGCCCTGGAGCTGGAACGGGCCGACGAGGCTTCCGGCGACGATCTGGGCGTCGACCGACTCGACGCGCTCATGGATGGCGGCGCTCGCGTCGCGATAGATGACGGTGCCGTTCTCGATCGTGACCTTGTCGAGCTGCACCGCCTCGGCGAGGTGGTTCGACGACAGCGCAGCATTGCCGGCCGGGGTGAAGTCCCAGTTGCGGCGGCCGTCGCGCATGACCTCGAGCGCTATGACGGGTTCGATCAGCGCGATGCTCTGCACCTGGATGCGTCCGCTCAGCAGCGGCATGAAGGCGACTCGGACATCCAGCTTGCGCAGCCGCGCCATGTCCGGCTCCGCCGCGCCGGGCAGGCCGGCGAGCCGCGCGCCGGCCACCGACAAGGTCGGCCGGGGCAGCAGGGCGAGGTCGATATCGCCGTCCAGGGTGACCGCGCGGCCGGTGGCGGCGCTGATCCTCTCGGCGATGTCCACCTTGTAGCTGTTCCAGTCGATAAGGCTGGGAATGACGAGGACGGCGCCGACGACCAGCAGCAGAACGGCCAGGAATCCGATGAGAAGCTTCTTCACGAGGGGTCCGCCGATACCATTCGTTCCAGTGGCTCGCGGCGCCGGGGTCCGGTCCCGGTACCGCCGAGGGGGCGCCGTTCGTACTATAGATGCCGGCCCTATCCCGCTGCCGCCCGATTGGGCGAGTATGCGGGACCGGGTACCTGCGCTAAGCTAAAGAAGCAGGCGTGTTTAAGCAAACCACCATTGCTCCAAGTCGCAATTTCGGCTTACGCAAGGCGATTTGTAGGCACAGGCAACCAACAGGACGGGACCATCCCATGGGAGACGTCGTCAATCTGAACCGCTTCCGCAAGGCGCGGGAGAAGAGCGAACGGGAAGCCCAGGCGGCGGCCAATCGGGCGAAGCACGGCCGCACGCGCGAGCAGCGCGCCCGCGAGAAGGACGAGGCGGCACGGCGGGCCAAGGACCTGGAGGGAAAGAAAATAGACGATCCTGTCTAGTTAACGGAAAGCTAAGTCCATCAAATCCTGGCGTCCTGAAAGATTCGCTCTTACCCCAAAGGTAAAATGCGCTACATTGTCGCAGATCGACGCCCAGTGTGGGCTTTTGGGGAGGCCACGATGACTTACGCTCATAACAATTCGAACGGCTCGCATGCCGGATCGTCTCGCGCATCCGCGGTTCCGCACATCCGCTCCGTCAGCCTGGACCGCCCCTGGGCATGGCTTTCCGCGGGATGGGAGGACTTCAGCCGCGCCCCCATGGTCAGCCTGAGCTACGGAATCGGCTTGGTGGCCATCAGCTACATGCTCGTCCTCGGACTCACTTCGGTCGGCCTCTTCTACCTCGTATTGCCGCTGGTCGCCGGCTTCATGCTGGTGGGACCGATCGTCGCGGTCGGCCTCTACGAGGTGAGCCGGCTGCACGGCGAGGGTCGGCCCGCCGGGCTGATGGACGCTTTCGGCGCCTATGGCCGCAATGCCGGCCAGATCGCCGGCATCGGGCTGGCCCTGATGCTGATGCTGCTGTTCTGGGTGCGGGTTGCGCTGCTGGTGTTCGCGCTGTTCTTCAGCTACCAGCCGCCGACCCTCGAAGGCTTCGTCAACACCGTCTTCTTCACCGAACAGGGCATCCTCTTCCTGATCGTCGGCTCAGCCATCGGCGGCGTGATCGCCTCGGCCGTGTTCGCGGTCACGGCGCTCTCGATCCCGATGCTGCTGGACCGCGACACCGACCTGTTCACCGCGATCACCACCAGCATCACCGGGGTGATGAAGAACTGGAAGACCATGGCCGGCTGGGCCGGGCTGATCGTCCTGTTCACCGCGGCCGGGCTCGCCACCGCGTTCATCGGCCTCGCCCTGGCGCTGCCGCTGATCGCCCACGCCAGCTGGCACGCCTACAAGGACATCGTCGGCGACTGAGCGGACGGGCCGGTCAGGTTCCGGCCGCGGATCCGAAGGGGACGAGGCGCGTCACGTGGCCCATCTTGCGGCCGGGACGCGCCTCGGCTTTTCCATAGAGATGAAGCCGGGCGCCGGGTTCGGCCAGGAGTTCCGGCCACCGGTCCGCGTCGGAGCCGATCAGGTTCTTCATCACGGCGTCGGCGGTGCGCTCGACCGATCCGAGCGGCAAGCCGCAGACGGCGCGGACCAGTTGCTCGAACTGGCTGGCGGCGCAGGCGTCGATGGTCCAGTGGCCGGAATTGTGCGGCCGGGGAGCCAGTTCGTTGACCAGCACCGCGCCATCGCGGGTGACGAACATCTCCACCGCCAGCACGCCGACGAACTGGAGCGCCTCGGCGATCCGGCAGGCGATCCGCCCTGCTTCGTCCGCGATCTCCGGCGCCACGGCGGCGGGTGCGATGGTCTCGTCCAGGATATGGTTGGCGTGGCGGTTCTCGACCGCCGGATAGGCCGCCATGGCGCCGTCCTGCCCCCGGGCGACGATCACCGAGACCTCCAGCGCGAAATCGACGAACCCTTCCACGATGGCGTCCACGCCGCCGATGCTTTTCCAGGCGTCCACCGGCGCCACGTCGCCGGTCAGCTTGACCTGGCCCTTGCCGTCGTAGCCCATGCGGGCCGACTTCATCACGCAGGGCGTCCCGATCTCCTGGAAGGCGGAGGCTGCCTGGCCGGGGCACCGGGCCGGCCGCCAGGGCGCCGTGGCGATGCCGAGGCGGTTGACGAAGTCCTTCTCCAGCAGGCGGTCCTGGGCGATGGCGAGCACGCCGGGGCCGGGATGGACCGGGACGAACTTGGCGAGGAAGGCGACGGTCTGGACCGGGATGTTCTCCCACTCCAGAGTGACCACGTCGACCGAGCGGGCGAACCGGGCCAGCGCCTCGTGGTCGCCGTAGCCGGCCACGGTCTCCGCCGCCGTGACCTGGGCGCACGGGCTGTCCCGGTCGGGCGAGTAGACATGCGTCCTGTAGCCCAGCCGGGCCGCCGCAAGCGCCGTCATCCGGCCGAGCTGCCCGCCGCCCAGCATGCCGATGGTGCCGCCGGGGGCGACGGTCCGCACGGGACCTCCCGTCATGGGGCCGGTCATGGCGCGGCCTCCGCCGGGACCTCGGCCACGGCGCCGGTCTGCCGCTCCCGCCAGGCGTCGAGCGCCCGGGCGATGCCCGCGTCGGACAGGGCCAGGACGGCGGCGGCCAGCAGGGCCGCGTTGATGGCGCCGGGCTTGCCGATCGCCAGCGTCCCGACGGGTATGCCGCCGGGCATCTGGACGATGGACAGCAGGCTGTCCATGCCTTTCAGCGAATGGCTCTCGATCGGCACGCCGAACACCGGCAGCGGGGTCATCGCGGCGGCCATGCCGGGCAGATGGGCGGCGCCGCCGGCACCGGCCACGATCACCTTGATGCCGCGGTCGCGGGCGCCCGAGGCGTATTCGTAGAGGCGCTGCGGCGTGCGGTGGGCCGAGACGATGCGGGCCTCGAACGGGACGCCGAGCGCGTCGAGGACGTCGGCGCCGTGCTTCATGGTCGGCCAGTCGGACTGGCTGCCCATGATGATGCCGACCAGCGGCGCCGGGGCGGAATCGGGGATCGGTGTTGCGTTGGCGCTGGTCACTGTGGGCGGCCCGATGCTCGAAGTTTGGAAAACGGCGATTATAGGAACGCGGGGCCCCGGGGCAAGCCCGCGCCCGTCAGGCGATGATGTCGGGCAGTAGCCGGCTTTCCAGCCGGGCGATCTGGTCCTTGAGCAGCAGCTTGCGTTTCTTCAACCGCTGGATCTGGAGCTGGTCGAAGGGAGCCTGCTCGCCGATGCGGGCGATCACATCGTCGAGGTCGCGGTGCTCGCTGCGAAGCGACGCCAGCTTCTGCTGCAAAATTTCCTGTTCATTCATCGGTAGGTACGCATCTTCGTGCAAAGCCGGGGCCGCCCGGACCGATCCGGGCCGGGATGTCGAGGGCGCGTTATAACAGAATTCGGCGCCACCCGTGAGAGCCTTGCATGGGTGGTTGCGGCATTGGCGCGGTTTGGTAACACTGCCCTGGCCCTTTACGGGGCCTCGACACCGGTCACAGCGAAAGACGGGCGGACATGAAGGGTGAAAAGCGCATCGGCATCCTGACCAGCGGCGGCGACTGCGCGGGTCTCAACGCGGTGATCCGCGCGGTGGTCCACCGGGCGACGCTGACCTACGGCTGGCAGGTCATCGGGATCAAGGAAGGCACCATGGGCCTGCTGTCCCGGCCGGTCCAGTACGAGGTGCTCGACCTGGACATGGTCGGAAGCTCCATGATGCGTCAGGGCGGGACGATCCTGGGCACGACCAACCGGGGAAACCCGTTCGCCTTTCCCATGTCCGACGGGACCGTGAAGGACCGCAGCGCCGAGATCGCCGGCGGCTACCGGGAGATGGGCCTGGACGCGCTGATCGGCATCGGCGGCGACGGCAGCTTCGCGATCCTGCGGAAGCTGGCCCAGCAGTGCGGCATGAACCTGGTCGGCGTGCCCAAGACGATCGACAACGACCTCGGCCTGACGGAGGTGTCGGTCGGCTACGACACCGCGGTCGCCGTCGCGACCGAGGCGCTGGATCGGCTGCAGCCGACGGCGGCCAGCCACGCCCGCGTCATGGTGCTGGAGGTGATGGGCCGCGACGCGGGCCACATCGCGCTGGCGGCCGGCATCGCCGGCGGAGCCGACGTGATCCTGATCCCGGAGATCCCCTTCCAGATGGACCGCATCGCCGACAAGATCCGGCAGGTCCGCAACCAGGGCCGGAACTTCGCGCTGGTCGTGGTGTCGGAGGCCGTGAAGACCAGCGAGGGCAAGGAGATCCAGAAGGAATACCAGGGCGGCGAGAAGCGCTTCGGCGGCATCGGCAACTATATCGGCGAGCAGATCGCCGCCGCCACGGGCGCCGAGACCCGCGTGACGGTGCTGGGCCACGTCCAGCGCGGCAGCATGCCCAGCCCGCGCGACCGGCTGATCGCCTCGGCCTTCGGCGTCCATGCGGTCGACCTGATCGCCGAGGGCAAGTTCGACCGCATGGTCGCCTGGTCCAACCGCGAGGTGATCGACGTCTCGATCGAGGACGCCATCGCCCGCTACCAGGCGGTCGAGCTGGACGGCGCGCTGGTCAAGACCGCCCGCGGCCTGGGCATATGCCTTGGCGACTGACGGCGGCGGGGACCCGGCGGCGGACCCCGCCGGTGACCTGTGGCGGTTCGCCCTGGCGCTCTACGGCCGGCCGGGCGTGTCGGACCGGTGCCTGATGCTCCAGGACCGGCACGGGTGCGACGTGACGGTGCTGCTGTTCGCCGCCTGGGCCGGGGCCGCGCGCGGCATCGGCCTGTCGGCCCAGGACCTGGCCGCGGCCCGGACGGCGGTCGAGGCCTGGCACGAGGAGGTGGTCCGGCCGCTGCGCGCGGTCAGGCGCCGGCTCAAGCATGGTCCCCCGCCCGCGCCGAGCGGCCGGACCGGCGAATTGCGCGCCGGGATCCAGGCGATCGAGATCGAGGCCGAACGGATCGAACTGGAGGTGCTGGCCGGCCGCCTTCCCGCTGCCGCGGCGTCGGGGCAGCCCTCGCCGGAACTGGTGCTCGCCAATCTGCAACTCGTGGTTCCGGACCTGGAGGAAGAAGGCCGGGAAGCGCTCCGCGCCATCGCCGGAACGGCATATTCGATCGGGAGCGCCATCGAACTTTAGGCTCACCAAGGAGTTTCCTGAAGATATCGGGGCAGCAGCGTCTATCCTGTCATGGAACGGCAATGGATGCGGGCAGGCCGAATTTCCAAGGAAAGCACCGGCGCGATGATGGAACTCATGTTCACGCTCAAAGGCTGTACACCGACCGTCGAGGAACGCGCCCGGCGCCTGCTCAAGTTCGAACTGGGATACGAGAACGCGGGATCGACGGTGACGGTCGCGATGCTCTTCGCCCGGTGCCACGTGGACCCCGGCGAGACCGCCCAGCACCTGATGCGCATTCCGCCGCGCGACGCGGTCGATCATCTGGCCGACTGGATCCACAGTTTCCAGATCGACGGCGAGTTCTGCCCGGAGCCGAAGGCCTTGGCCAGAGCGGCGCTTCGCCACGCCGGACGGGCGGTATAGGGCGACATCCCCGCGATCCGGGCCGGAGCGCCGTTCAGGGCGCGGGTGACCGCCCGCGTCTGACGCCGCCTTCCTCCGCCGGCTCGCCCCAGCGGCGGACCAGGCCGGCATCCAGGTCGAACATGTCCAGGACACGCCCGACGGTGTGGTCGATCAGGGCATCCACCGAGTCCGGGCGCGCATAGAGGGCCGGGACCGGCGGGGCGATCACGGCGCCCATCTCGGCGAGCGACACCAGCGTGCGCAGATGGCCGAGATGGAGCGGGGTTTCCCGGACCATCAGGACGAGGCGGCGGCGCTCCTTCAGGACCACGTCGGCCGCCCGGGTCAGCAGCGTGGAGGTGACGCCGGTGGCGATCTCGCTCATGGTCCGGATCGAGCACGGCGCCACCACCATGCCCAGGGTGCGGAAACTGCCGCTGGAGATGGCGGCGCCGATGTCCTGAATGGGATAGGCCACGGTCGCCAGCGCGCGCACGTCGGCGATCTTCAGGTCCGTCTCGCACGCCAGGGTCACTTCCGCCGACCGGCTCATCACCAGATGGGATTCGACGCCGAGCCGGTTCAGCGCCTCCAGCAGGCGGACGCCGTACATCACGCCCGACGCGCCGCTGATCCCGACGACGAGGCGGAGCGGGCGACCGGCGGCGATGTCATCCATGGCGGATCAGTCTACCGTCTCGTCCAGGTCGGAACCGTAGCCGCCGGCGTATTTGTCGCGGCCCCGGTCGTGTTCGTCGTCGTCATCGCGCCCGGCGGCAGCGGGCTCGTCGGCGAAGCCGGAGCCGCCTTCACCCTCGTACTCCTGATCGTCGCCCTCCTCGTCGGCCATCGTGACCGGGGCGCCGCCCGGGCGACGGATCGTGGCGATCGCCTCCTCCAGCTCGCGCTGGGTGCACAGGCCGAGCAGCACGGGGCTGCGCGGCTTGATGTTGGGCGTGTTCCAGTGGGTCCGGTCGCGCACGGCGGCGATGGTCGGCTTGGTCGTGCCGATCAGGCGGCTGACCTGGGCATCGGACAGGTCGGGAAACTGCTTGACGATCCAGGCGATGGCGTCCGGCTTGTCGCCGCGCTTGGTCACCGGGGTGTAGCGCGGCCCCTTGGAACGGGCGACCGGCTGCGGCAGGTCCTGGACGAGAAGCCGGAGCTTGGCGTCGGGATCCTTCTCGCACCGCTCGATCTCCTCCTTGGAGAGCTGGCCGTTGGCGATCGGGTCGAGCCCGACCATGCCGACCGCCACTTCGCCGTCGGCGATCGCCTTGATCTCCAGCGAGTGAAGGCCACAGAAGGCTGCGATCTGCTCGAAGGTGAGCGCGGTGTTCTCGACCAGCCAGACGGCGGTCGCTTTCGGCATCAATGGCAGGGGCATCGGTCCTCCGGAAACTCTCTGGCTGGCTCGTCGTTGCGCAAGCGCGACCCTTGATATCCAATATAGGGTGTCGGGACAGCGTCGGCGAGCAGGTTGGTCGTCTATGGCGTGTATGTACTCGAGGCCTGCCCGGGCCTTCAACTCAGGCGTCGAAGGTCAGGACGATCTTGCCGATATGGCTGCTGGTCTCCATCAGGGCATGGGCGGCGGCGGCCTCCCGGAACGGGTATGTCTTGTAAATCAGCGGCTTGACCTTGCCGGCCTCGATCAGCGGCCAGACCTTCTCCCGCAGGGCGGCGGCGATGCGACCCTTGTCGGCCACGGTGCGCGGCCGCAGGGTCGAGCCGGTCAGGGTCAGCCGCTTGACCATCACGGGCGTCATGTTCAGCGTGACCTTGGAGCCGCCCAGGAAAGCGATGCTGACATGCCTGCCATCGGGCGCCATGCAGTCTATGTCGCGCTGGACATAGTCGCCGCCGACCATGTCGAGGACCACGTCCACGCCCTTGCCGCCGGTCAGCTCCTTGACGACGGCGGCATAGTCCTCGGTCTTGTAGTCGATCGCCCGGTCGGCGCCGAGCCGCTCGCAAGCCCGGCACTTGTCGGCGCTGCCGGCGGTCGTGAAGACCCGCGCGCCGAACGCCTTGCCCAGCTGGATGGCCGTCGTTCCGATGCCGCTGGAGCCGCCGTGGATCAGCAGCGATTCGCCCTCGGCCAGGCGCCCGCGGTCGAACACGTTGGTCCAGACGGTGAAGAAGGTCTCCGGCACGCCGCCGGCCTCGGTCAGGCTCAACCCCCGGGGGACCGGGAGCACCTGGGGAGCCGGCGTCACGCAGAACTCGGCATAGCCGCCGCCCGGCGTCAGGGCGCAGACCTGCTGGCCGACCTGGAGGTCCGCGACACCGGAGCCGACCGCCGCGATCTCGCCGGCCACTTCCAGGCCGGGAAGGTCGGAGGCGCCGGGCGGCGGCGGATAGGCCCCCTGGCGCTGAAGCACGTCGGGCCGGTTGACGCCGGCCGCCGCGACACGGATCAGCACCTCGCCCGGCCCGGGCTGGGGAACCGGTCGGGTCGTCGGTCGCAGCACGTCGGGACCGCCGGGGGCGGAGATCTCGATCGCGGTCATGGTGTGCGGCAGGGCGGAGGCCATGGGCTTCCTCTTGTAGGCTTCGATCGATTGCGGGATAGATTGCACATGTACCCCTCGGGGAAGGTCGATACAAGCGGACTCGGGGGTGGCGCACCGTGATTTACCCCGGACCGCTCCCCGGGCGGCCCTGGACCAAGCGAAGCGGGAGGACGAGACGTGAACCTGGAAGAGCTGGAACCCGCGAAGAAGCCCGCGGCCAAGAAGGACCTGACGGTGATGTCCATCGACGAACTGCGCGACTACATCGCCACCCTGCAGGGCGAGATCGAGCGGGCCGAGGGCGCCATCGCCGCCAAGCAGGCGCATCGCAGCGGCGCAGAGGCGTTCTTCAAGAAGTAGGAACGCCGCCGGCCGATCGGTCGCATTGCCGCGGACCGGAAATCGCCGTATCCCACCGTGATGAGCGATTCGGAACCGCATGGCACCAAGGATTCATGGCGCGCCCGGGCGTTCGGGCTGGGCGGCGCCATCGGCGTGCTCGGCGGGCTGATCGGCCTGGGCGGCGCGGAGTTCCGCCTTCCGGTCCTCCACGGGCTGTTCCGCTTTCCGATCCACCAGGCCGTCCGGTTCAACCTGCTGATCAGCCTGGCCACGGTGATCGTGTCGCTGGTTGCCCGGCTTGCCTTCTCGTCCTTCCCGGCCCTCGGCCCGCTGGCCGGAGAGATCCTGGCCGTGGCGGCCGGAGCCGTGGCGGCGGCTTGGTTCGGGACCGGCCTGCTCGGCCGTCTTTCCGAACGCTCCCTGACCCTGCTGGTGGCCGGGCTCCTGGCCGGCATTGCCGGACTGCTGCTGGCCGAGGCGGCGCTTCCCGTCGGGTTCTCGTTCGGGCTCCCCGATATCGTCCCCTTGCGGATCGCGATCGGCATCGCCGCCGGAGCCGCCATCGGCATGGTCAGCAGCCTGCTCGGGGTGGCCGGCGGCGAGCTGATCATACCGACCTTCATTTTCGTCTTCGGCACGGACGTCAAGACGGCCGGAACCGCCAGCCTGATCATCAGCCTGCCGACGGTGCTGGTCGGGGTGGTCCGGTATTGGCGCCAGGGAGCCTACCGGAGCCGCGGCCCGCTGGTTGACGTCGTGGCCCCCATGACAGCCGGATCCGCGGTCGGCGCCGTCCTCGGCGCCGGACTGGTGGGAATGGTGCCTGCCGGGCTGCTCAAGCTGGTGCTGGGGCTGATCCTGGCGGTGTCCGCGCTCAAGATGCTGGCCGCCCGGACGCGGAAGGCGGCGGTGCCGCCGCTCCGGCCTCAGGACCGGTGATCCTCCCCGGATCGCTGCCCATCCCCGTCCTGGAGCTTCTCGGCGTGGCGGTGCATCGCGCGGAAGGTCCGGGAGACGAACTGGCGGCGGAGCAGGATCATGACGACCCACAGGGTGGCGGCCATGAACAGGTACGGGCCGATGAACCAGGTCAGCGCCGCCAGCGCGAAGTAATAGGCCCTCAGCCCGCCGTTGAAGCTGGCCCCGGCGAGGCTCAACACCGTGCCGATCTCCTCCGCGTAGGCGTCGCGGTCGGCCGTGGCCAGGGGCGGCATGGGGGCGCTGCCCATCATGGCGCAGCAGTAATTGTACTGGCGGATCGCCCAGGTGAACTTCATGAAGCCGAAGATGAAGATGCCGAACAGCAGCAGGATCTTCAGCTCGAAGAACTCGCGGCTGACCGGGTTGGCGACGCTGAGCTGGCTCAGCATGCCGTGCGCCGCGTCGACCGAGCCGAGCAGCCCGACGAGGCCGGCCAGCACCAGCATGGAGGTGGAGGCGAAGAAGGTCACGGAGTGGATGGTGTGCCCGACCAGGGCGGTATCCATGATCCTGTTCTCGCGGTCCAGCATCCGGCGCATCCATTCGCCCCGGAGCAGCTTGAGATGCTGGTTGACGCCCCACAGGCCGCTGGCGAGATGGTCCATGACCAGCGTGTAGCTGCACCATGCGGCCAGGAACAGGCCGAACGCGGCCAGGTCGGGCATCGAAACGTCCTGCGGCATCATTGCCCTTCGGGGGATCGGAGCCTGGAGACTTCGGCGAGGACGAAGACCCGGATGGCGCTGGACAGGTTGCCGGAGCGGCCCTCGTCGATCTGCTCGATCAGGCCGTTGACCGAAACTCCCCGGGAAGCCGCGATGTCCTTGAGCGCGTCCCAGAAGGCGGCCTCGAGCGAAACGCTGGTCGAGTGTCCGGCGATGGTGACCGACCGTTTCCTGATCGCGCTGTCCATGAACCTTCCGAGATTGCCGCCCTGGGAGGCCGGAGGGTGCCGCCCGCCGGCGCCTTCCCCCTGGGGAGAAGGAGCCGTCGGGCGGGTGCAAGTGGCGTCAGCGCGGGCCGATCATGTCCAGCGGGCGGACCCACTGGCTGAACTGCTCCGGCGTCAGCAGGCCGAGCGCCACGCCGGCCTCGACCAGGGTGGTGCCTTCCTTGTGCGCCTTCTTGGCGATCTTGGCGGCGTTGTCGTAGCCGATATGCGGGTTGAGCGCCGTCACCAGCATCAGCGACTCGTTCATCAGCTTGGTCACGCGATCGACGTTGACCTCGATCCCGACCACGCAGTTGTCGGTGAAGCTGCGCGCGGCGTCGGCCAGCAGCCGGACCGATTGCAGGAAGTTGTAGATGATGACCGGCTTGAAGACGTTCAGCTCGAAATGGCCGTTGGCGCCGGCGAAGGTGACCGCGGTATGGTTCCCCATGACGTGGGCGCAGACCATGGTCATGGCCTCCGACTGGGTCGGGTTGACCTTGCCCGGCATGATCGACGAGCCGGGCTCGTTCTCCGGCAGGCTGATCTCGCCGATGCCGCAGCGCGGTCCGGACCCCAGCAGGCGGATGTCGTTGGCGATCTTGAACAGGGAGACCGCCACGGTGTTCAGCGCGCCCGAGCCTTCGACCAGCGCGTCGTGGGCGGCCAGCGCCTCGAACTTGTTCGGCGCGGTGACGAAGGGAAGGCCGGTGATCTGCTCGACGTTCCTCGCGAATTCCTCGGCGAAGCCCTTCTTGGCGTTCAGGCCGGTGCCGACCGCGGTGCCGCCCTGGGCCAGCTGCAGCAGGCGCGGCAGGATGCCCTTGACCCGCTCGATGCCGTAGGCGACCTGGGTCGCGTAGCCCGAGAACTCCTGTCCGAGGGTCAGCGGCGTCGCGTCCTGGAGGTGGGTACGGCCGATCTTGACGATCTCGGCGAACTCCTTCGCCTTGGCGTCCAGGGCCGAATGCAGGTGCTCCAGCGAGGGCACCAGCTCGTGGTGGACCTGCTCGACCGCGGCGATGTGCATGGCGGTCGGGAAGCTGTCGTTGGACGACTGGCCCATGTTGACGTGGTCGTTGGGATGGACCGGCTTCTTGGAGCCCATCTCGCCGCCCAGGAGTTCGATCGCGCGGTTCGAGATCACCTCGTTGGCGTTCATGTTGGTCTGGGTGCCGGAGCCGGTCTGCCAGACCACCAGCGGGAAATGGTCGATCAGCGTGCCGTCGATGACTTCCTCCGCCGCGTCGAGCATGGCCTGTCCGACCTTGGCGTCCAGCACGCCGAGCGACATGTTGGCCATCGCCGCGGCCTTCTTCTGGATGCCCAGGGCGCGGACCAGGGGAGCCGGCATGCGCTCGCCGCCGATCTTGAAGTTCTGCAGCGACCGCTGGGTCTGAGCGCCCCAGTAGCGGTCGGCCGGGACTTCGATGGGACCGAAACTGTCGGATTCGGTGCGAAACGCTGGCTTGTCGGCCATGGACTGGTTCCCCCGGGAGATGGTGTCGTCGATTGACCGGGGTTTTACCACAGCCTCGCCCGGGAACAAGCGGCGAGGGAGCGGCAGCCGCGCCGGGTCAGCTTATGCCGCACCTGGGCAGTATGTCCTTCGCGAGTTTGATATTGACAGTATGCTGGTAGATCTATCTCGGTCTTTGCCTTTTGAGGTACCATCTCGCTCGGCATGGGGGCGCCAAGCGGAACAGGCCGGCGTTCGGACTGCCTGTCCGGCGATTCGCCGGCTGGGCTTCCACTCTCCGGCGGTTCATTATCCCGCAATCGACCATCGAGCAGTTCCGGGGCAAACCTGCAGAAGATGCATACGCTAGAGTCGAAAGATCCGAAGGACGGCATCGCTCCCGACGAGAGGCACTATGCGCGCCTGCTCCAGGGCATGCTCGACAGCGCGTTCATCGGGCTGATGGCCTTCCGCTCGGTCCGGGACCCGGAGGGGCGCATCATCGATTTCGAATGGGTGCTGGTCAACGCCGCGGCGGAAGCGATGATCGGCCGGCCGGCGCTCACCCTGATCGGCCAGCGGCTGCTCGAGGAAATGCCCGGCAACCGCATCGACGGCCTGTTCGACGCCTATGTCGGCGTGGTGGAGAGCGGCGAGCCTTGGGAAGGCGAGCGCTGGTACGACCATGACGGCATCCGGAGCTGGTTCACGATCCGGGCGGCACGGCTGGAGGACGGCTTCGCCGTGACCTTCGCCGATATCACGGAGGCCAAGCGGGTCGAGCGCGAGCTGCTGGACAGCCGGGAACTTCTGACCCTGGCCCTCCAGGCCGGGCGCGACGGCATCTGGGACTGGGACCTGCGGACCGGGCGGATCTGGTTCTCTCCCCAGTGGAAGGCGCAGCTGGGATATGCGGACCATGAGATCCCGAACACGCTGGAGGCCTGGGGCGAGCTGATCCTGCCCGAGGACAAGGCGGAAGCGCTCCGGCTGGTCGAGGACTACAATTCCGGCCGGGTGGACGGATTCGAGACGGTCCAGCGGTTCCGGCACAAGCGCGGGCATGTCGTCTATATCTACAGCCGGGCGATCCATGTGCTGGATGCCGGCGGGAAGGCCGTGCGCATGGTCGGCGCACACACCGACATCACCCAGCAGAAATGTTCGGAGGAAGCGGCGCGGCGGGCCGAGCAGCGCCTGCGCGAGGCCATCGACGCGATTCCCGACGGCTTCGTCCTGTTCGACGCCGACGACAGGATGGTGATCTGCAACGAACGCTACAGCACCATCTACGGCATGGCGCCGGACGCCTTCCGGCCCGGCATGAGCTTCGCCGAGATCCTGAGGCTCTATGCCGAGAAGGCGCGGCCGGACGAGGCGACCGGGCATCCCGGCGGGATCGACGGCTGGATCCGCGACCGCATGGAGGTCCACGAGAACCCCGGCACCCGGATCGAGCGCCGGCTGGACGACGGCCGCTGGCTGCGGATCGAGGAGCGCCGCACGCGCGACGGCGGCATCGTCGGGACGCGGAGCGACATCACCTGGATGAAGGACCAGGAACGCAGGCTGCGCGAGCAGGCGCAGCTTACAGAGGCGATCCTCGACGCGATCCCGGTGAACGTCTTCGTCAAGGACGAGGCGCGGCGCTTCGTTCTGTTCAACCGCCATTTCGCCAACTACATCCAGCGCGACAAGGACTCGCTGATCGGGCGGACGGCCTACGATATCTTCGATGCGCAGACCGCCGAGCGGCTTGACCTGGAGGACCGGCAGGTGCTCCAGGAGGGCGCCCTGCTGAATTCGGTCATCGACCTGGAGATCGGCGGGAAAACCCGCACCCTGCTGGCCCACAAGCATGTCGAGGTGCTGGGCGAACGCCGCCTGCTGATCGGCTCGTCGGTGGACATCACGCACCGGCGGGAGGCCGAGAAGGCCTTGGCGGAGAGCGAGGCCCGGTTCCGCGACCTGATCGAGGGATCGATCCAGGGCATCGTGATCCACCGCGGCTTCCGCCCCCTGTTCGTCAACGGCGCCTTCGCGCGGATGCACGGCTACGGGTCGGCCGACGAGGTCATGGCCCTGCCCTCGCTGCTGGCGCTGCTGACGGAGGATCGCCGCGCCGAGGCGGCCGCGGGCCTGGCCGGCCTGATGGACGGTTCCGATACCGACGCGCTGGGCGCGCGCGAGCCGCACCTGCGCAAGGACGGCGCGCTGATCTGGGTCGACGTCCAGGGCCGGGTGGTCGACTGGATGGGCGAGCCGGCGCTCCAGGTCACCGTGATCGACGTGACCGACCGCAAGCGGTTCGAGGACGAGCTGGAGCAGGCCCGGCGCGACGCGGACGAGCAGCGCGAGCGGGCGGAGGCGGCCAACCGGGCGAAGTCCCAGTTCCTGGCGATGATGAGCCATGAGCTTCGGACCCCCATGACCGGCGTGCTGGGGATGATCGACCTGCTGCTGGGCGGCGACCTGCCGGAGGAGCAGCAGGGCTTCGTCGAGGTGCTGCGCACCTCGGCCGGCGCACTGATGAACATCCTGAACGACATCCTGGACTTCTCGAAGATCGAGGCCGGGCAGCTCCGGCTGGAGACGATCGAGTACCGGCCCCGGGACGTGATCGACGAGGTGGTCCGGCTGTTCGCGGCACGGGCGTCGGCGAAGGGCGTCGGGCTCCATGTCACGGTGGGCAGCAGGATGCCGGCCGTCGTCCGGGGCGACCCGACGCGGCTGCGCCAGGTGCTGTTCAACCTGGTCGGCAACGCGATCAAGTTCACGGAGCGCGGGCGGATCACCGTGCTGGCCGACCGGGGAGGCGCGCTGGAGCCCGGCGGCGGGCCGGAACTGTCCTTCGAGGTCGTCGATACCGGCATCGGCATGACGCAGGAAGAGCAGGCGCGCCTGTTCGAGGCGTTCGTCCAGGCCGACAGCTCGACCACCCGGCGGTTCGGCGGGACCGGCCTGGGGCTCGCGATCTGCCGCCGCCTGGTCACGGCCATGGGCGGGGAGATCGGGGTCCGGAGCTCCCCAGGCGGCGGCTCCGCGTTCCGGTTCACCATCCGGGCCGAAACCGCGGTGTTGCCGACAGCCTCCCCGCGGCCGTCGCGCACGGTGCCGGAAGCGTCGCGGGCCTGCCGGGTGCTGCTGGCGGAGGACAGCGACATCAACAGGATGATGATCTCGACGGGGCTCCAGCGCATGGGCCACTCGGTCGAGGCGGTCTCGAACGGGCAGCTGGCCCTGGAGGCGGCGGCGCGCGAGCGGTTCGACATCGTGCTGATGGACATGCAGATGCCGGTGATGGACGGCCCGGCGGCGGCGCGGGCGATCCGCGAGCTGGACCCGCCGTTCCGGTCGGTGCCGATCGTGGCGCTGACGGCGGACGCGATGCCGGAGAACCGCGAAACCTATGCCGCGGCCGGGCTGGACGGGTTCCTCACCAAGCCCATCGAATGGGCGAGGCTGTCCGCCGTGATCGTCGATCTGGTCGACCGCTGCGAGGCGGCCGCGCCGACGGGGGAGGCCGACGGTGCTGCCGGCATGGCGGCGAAGCTGAGCGAACTCACCCGGGCGGTCGGCCGGGAGAACCTGGACGCGATGCTGGCGGTGGTTCCCGACGCGGCCCGGCGCGAACTGGCGCGCCTGCGCGCGGCCGGCGACAACCGTGCCGAGGCCGTGGGCGCCGCCCACAGCCTGCACGGGCTGGCCGCCAATTTCGGCCTGGAGCGGCTGCGCCGGCTGGCCAAGGCGGTGGAAGTCGGACAGATGCCCGCGGACGGCGCGGGCGACCAGATCGCGGAGGCGATCGACGAGTGCGAGGCGACGATCGCCGGATGGCGGAAGACCTCGCGGGCGGCCTCATAGAGATGCGGCCGGGCGATGCGGCCGGGACCGGGCCGCGGGTTTCAACCGGGATCGCTGGAACTCACACCCGGATCACCTTGCCCGGGTTCATGATGTTCTTCGGGTCGAGCGACTGCTTGACCATGCGCATGACGCTGACCGCCTCGCCGTGCTCGGCGGGCAGGAAGTGCATCTTGCCGTAGCCGACGCCGTGCTCGCCCGTGCAGGTGCCGCCCATGGCGAGCGCGCGCATCACCATGCGCTCGTTCAGCTCCGCGGCTTCCGCGAGTTCGGCCGGGTTGGCGGGATCGACCAGGTAGACCAGATGGAAGTTGCCGTCGCCGACATGGCCGACCAGGGGCGCCGTCAGGCTGGAGGCCGCGATGTCGGCCTTGGTGTCGACGATGCATTCGGCGAGGCGGGAGATCGGCACGCAGACGTCGGTCGGCCAGCCCTTGGAGCCGGGACGGAGCGCCAGCGCCGCGTAGTAGGCCTCGTGCCGGGCCTGCCACAGGCGGGAGCGGTCCTCCGGGCGGGCCGCCCACTGGAAATCGGTGCCGCCGAACTCCTCCGCGATGGCGGAGACCATCTCGGCCTGCTCCTTGACGCCGGCCTCGGTCCCGTGGAACTCGAAGAACAGGGTCGGGGCGACCGCGTAGTCCAGTTTGCTGTAGGCGACGACCGCGCCCATCTGGACCTCGTCCAGCAGCTCGATGCGGGCCACGGGAATGCCGGACTGGATCGTCGCGATGACGGTATCGACCGCGTCCTTGATGGTCGGGAACGGGCAGACCGCCGCGGAGACCGCCTCCGGGATGCCGTAGAGGCGCAGGGTCACCTCGGTGATGACGCCCAGGGTGCCCTCGGCGCCGACGAACAGGCGGGTCAGGTCGTAGCCGGCGGCGGACTTGCGGGCACGCCCGCCGGTCCGGACGATGCGGCCGTCGGCCATCACCACCGTCAGACCCAGCACGTTCTCCCGCATGGTGCCGTAGCGCACGGCGTTGGTGCCGCTCGCGCGGGTCGACGCCATGCCGCCCAGGGAGGCGTCGGCGCCGGGGTCGATCGGGAAGAACAGGCCGGTGTCGCGCAGATGCTCGTTCAGCTGCTTCCGGGTGACGCCGGCCTGGACAGTCACGTCCAGGTCCTCCGGGCTGACCCGCAGCACGGCGTTCATGCCGGAAAGGTCGATGCAGACGCCGCCCCGAAGGGCCGCGACGCCCCCTTCCAGCGAGGTGCCGGTGCCGAACGGGATGACCGGCGTGTCGTGCCGGGCGCAGGCCGCGACGACGGCCGCGACCTCCTCCGTGCTTTGGACGAAGGCGACCGCGTCGGGCGGGACGACGGGGTGGTAGGACTCGTCCTTGCCATGGTGCTCCCGGACCGCGGCCGAGGTGCTCAACCTGTCGCCGAGCAGAGCTCGAAGCTCCTCGATCAGGGCTGCGTCGGCGGGAGCGCGGGACTCCACGGCATGCGCGGGGGCGGTCATGGCGATTTCCTCAAGGTGGCGTTTTCCGGCAGCGTAAGGGAGCCGGTCCGCCGCCGCAAGGCCATGTGGTGTTACCAGTTCACGGAGCGGATCCACGGCTGTCCGGCGCGGCGATTGCTTGCGCTACGAAAGGGTTGGTCGCAGATAAAATTACTCCGTTTTCGTCATGGCCGGACCTGATCCGGCCATCTTTCACGGGAAGCATCGGAGCCTCCGTGCCTTGAGATCCGCGGGTCAAGCCCGCGGATGACGAACCGGAAGAGAAAACGATCGTTAGTAACGTTCCCAATGGTTGATCAGCAATCCTCGTGCCGGACAGCCGTGGGGCGGATCCTCACTTGCCGGGATCCAGGCCTTCGTAATAGGCCGCCAGCGCTTCGATCTCCGCATCGGTCAGGGACTTGGCGACGACGTTCATCATCTCGCTCTTGCGCGCCCCGCTGCGGAAAAGCTCGAGCTGCTGGACCATGTAGAGGGATTTCTGGCCGGCCAGGTTGGGGAACACCGGGGAGGTCCCGATGCCGTCGCGGCCGTGGCAGGTGATGCAGGTGCCCAGCTTCGGGACGTTGGATGACTGGGCGGACGCCTGGGCGGCGGCGACGAGGGGAGTGAACGCGATGGCGGAGGCCAGCGCGACGGCAGGCAACTTCATGACGACCCCGGAAACTGCTTCAGGAAATCCCGGGGCGCGGACGGGCGCGCCCCGGGCGACAGGCGTTACTGGCCTTCGTAGGAGATGCGGTAGATCGCGCCGGCCGTGTCGTCCGAGACCAGGAGCGAGCCGTCCAGGTATTGCTGGACATCGACCGGGCGGCCGAGATACTCCCCGGTTTCTTCGTCCAGCCAGCCCGACGCGAACACTTCCGTGCCCGCCGCCTTGCCGTCGGCGCCGATCCGGGTGAACATGATCCGGGCGCCGATCGGGGTGGTGCGGTTCCAGGAGCCGTGCTGGGCGCTGAAGATGCCGCCCCTGTATTGCGCCGGGAACATCCTGCCGCTGTAGAAGGTCAGCCCCAGGTCGGCCGCGTGGGCATCCATCTCCACTTCGGGGAAAACGAGATCGGCCGGCGGCTCGTCCTTCGACCAGTCCTCCGTGCGGACCTTGCCGCCGCCGTACCAGGGATGGCCGAAATTCTGGCCGGCCTGGGTCACCCGGTTGATCTCGCCCGGCGGGATGTCGTCGCCCATGCCGTCCACCTGGTTGTCGGTGAACCAGAGGATCCTGTCGGCGGGATTGAAGGCGATCCCGACCGAGTTGCGGATGCCGCGGGCATAGGTCTCCTGCCCGGTGCCGTCCCGGTTCATGCGCTGGATGGTGCCGTAGGGGTCCATGTTCGACCCCTTCTCGTTGGGCCAGACGTTGTAGGGCTGCCCCAGCGAGACGTAGAGCTTGTTGTCGGGGCCGATCGTGCAGACCCGGGCGCCGTGGTTGAAGTGCTCCTCCTCCTTGGGCAGGAACTGCTCCTTGACGACCTGCACCGCGACGTCGGGACCCTCGTAGAAGAACTCCACCGCCGGGAAGGCCAGCACGCGGTTATGCTCGGCGACATAGAGGATGCCGTCGGGGCTCATGCACATGCCGTTGGGGATCTTGAAATTGACGCTGGGGGCGAAGCGCTTGACCTCCTCCGCGTGGCGGTCCTTGTCGCGGTCGGTCACCGCCCAGACGTCGGTCTTTCGGGTCCCGACATAGACGGCGCCGACATTGCGGCCGACCGCCATGTGCCTGGCGTCGGGCACGATCGCGTAGACGTCGATCTTGAATCCGGGAGGAAGCTTGATCCTCTCCAGGTTCTTGCGGAGCTGTGCCAGCTTGGCCGGGTCCTGGGGCACCGTCTTGAGCGTCAGGTCGGTCCCGGTGGTCCGGAAATCCTGGAGGCGGTTCAGGTTCTCCTGGGCCAGCGCGGGCGCGCCGGCAAGGCAGGTTCCAAGCAGAAGGCAACCGACGAAAGTCCTCAGACCAGACATATGTGTCTCCTCCCGATTGTTTCACCTGGAACTTCTTGAGAGTCCCATGGCTTTCTTGATCTTAAATCCTAGAATACTTGGTCAAGGGTCGGCAGGGTATGCGCGCAGGTGGTAATACCAGGGAGAAGGCAGGACTCACCCTGCCCGCCCGAAGCCTCCGCCGCTCGGCGTTTCGATCACCATGACGTCTCCGGCTCCCATCTCGACCTTTTCGGTCGGCCCAAGGGCCTGGACGGCGCCGTCGGCACGCTCGACCCGGGCGCTGCCCGGCTCGCCCGACTCGCCGCCCTCCAGCCCGAAGGGCGGCACCACGCGGTGGTTGGACAGGATCGCGGCGGTCATGGGCTCCAGGAAGCGCATCCGCCGCACGGTACCGTCGCCGCCGCGGTGCCGCCCCCGGCCGCCGGATCCTTTCCGGATCAGGAACGATTCCAGCAGCACCGGGAAACGCCATTCCAGCACCTCCGGGTCGGTCAGGCGGGAATTGGTCATGTGGGTGTGGACGGCGTCGGTACCGTCGAAGTCCGGCCCCGCGCCCGACCCGCCGCAGATCGTCTCGTAATACTGGTAGCGGTCGTTGCCGAAGGTGAAGTTGTTCATGGTACCCTGGGCCGCGGCCATGACGCCGAGCGCCCCGTACAGCGCATCGGTGACGCATTGGGAGGTCTCGACGTTGCCGGCGACCACGGCGGCGGGATACCGCGGCGCCAGCATGGAGCCTTCGGGAATGACGATGCGCAGCGGCTTCAGGCAGCCGTCGTTCATCGGGATGTCGTCGTCCACCAGCGTCCGGAAGACGTAGAGCACGGCCGCCCGGCAGACGGCCGAGGGGGCATTGAAATTGTCGTCGAGCTGGGGGCTGGTCCCGGTGAAGTCGATGACGGCGCTGCGCTCCTCCCGGTCGATGGAGATCCGGACATGGATCTCGGCGCCGTTGTCCAGGCGCTGGACGAAGCTGCCGTCCTTCAGGACGCCGAGCACGCGGCGGACCTGCTCCTCCGCGTTGTCCTGGACATGGCCCATATAGGCGGTCACCGTTTCCAGCCCGAAATGATCCACCATGCGGCGGAGCTCCTGCACGCCCTTCTCGTTGGCGGCAAGCTGGGCCTTCAGGTCGCCGACATTCTGGACCGTGTTGCGGACTGGAAATCGTCCCGAGGTCAGGAGTTCGTGCAGGGCGTCCTCCCGGAAGGCGCCGCCGTCGACCAGCATGAAATTGTCGATCAGCACCCCCTCCTCCTCGATCGTCCGGCTGTCGGGCGGCATGGAGCCGGGGGTGATGCCGCCGACGTCGGCATGGTGGCCGCGCGAGGCGACGTAGAACAGGACGTCGCGGCCGGCGTCGTCGAACACGGGGGTGACCACCGTGATGTCCGGCAGGTGGGTTCCGCCGTTGTAGGGATCGTTCAGCATGAAGGCGTCGCCCGGATTCATGCCCCTGGCCTCGCCCGACCCGCCCGGAGCGCCGCGGCGGCGGATGACGGCGCGCACGCTCTCGCCCATGGAGCCCAGGTGGACCGGCATGTGGGGCGCGTTGGCGATCAGGCCGCCCTCCGCGTCGAACAGCGCGCAGGAGAAGTCGAGCCGTTCCTTGATGTTGACCGAATAGGCGGTGTTCTCCAGCGTCACGCCCATCTGTTCCGCGATCGACATGAACAGGTTGTTGAACACTTCCAGCATGACCGGATCGACGCGCGTGCCGACCGCGACGCGCGACGGCAGGGCCTGGACGCGGGTCATGACGAGATGGTCGCGGTTGGTGACCTCGGCCCTCCAGCCGGCTTCCACCACCGTGGTGGCGTTGGTCTCCCGCAGGATCGCGGGGCCGTCGATGCGGTCGCCGGGGCGGAGCGCCGTCCGGTCGAACACGGGGGTGCCGCTGAGCGTGGCGAGCGGCCGGAGCGGCGCCCGGCGGGGTTCGGGCGCCAGTTCCGGGTCGTCCGCCGTCGCGGTGGAGCCGATCACCTCCACCGACACCGCCTCGACCACCAGCGGCTTGCCGGACATGGCGAAGCCGTAGCGCTGCCGGTGGGCGGTCTCGAAGGCGTAGTGGATGGTCTCCATGTCACCGAAATCGACAGCCAGGGCGGTGTCGGTACCCTGGTACTTCAGGTGGACCGTCCTGACCTCACGGATATCCGCCCCGCCCAGGTCCTGGAGCGAAAGCTCGTGGCGGCCATCGGCCTCCAGCTCGTCCAGGGCCGCGGACAGGGCCGACATCAGGCCGGGTTCCAGCGGGGCTTCGACCGCCCGCTCGCGGATCGTCACCGTGTCGGCGAGCCCCATGCCGTAGGCCGACAGCACGCCGGCATGGGGATGGATGAACACCCGCCTCATGCCCAGCGCGTCGGCCACCAGGCAGGCATGCTGCCCGCCGGCCCCGCCGAAGCAGGTCAGGGTATAGCCGGTCACGTCGTAGCCGCGCTGGACCGAGATCTGCTTGATGGCGTTGGCCATGTTCTCGACCGCGATCTTCAGGAAGCCTTCGGCGACCTCCTCCGGCGTGCGGGCGTCGCCGGTGGCCCGGCGGATCTCGTCGGCCAAGGCCGCGAACTTCTCCCGCACCACGTCGGCGTCCAGCGGCTGGTCGGCGTCCGGCCCGAACACCCGGGGGAAGAAATCCGGGTGTAGCTTGCCGAGCATGACGTTGCAGTCGGTCACCGTCAGCGGCCCGCCCCGGCGGTAGCAGGCGGGGCCGGGATTGGCGCCGGCGCTTTCCGGACCGACCCGGTAGCGGCTGCCGTCGAACACGCAGATCGATCCTCCACCGGCGGCGACTGTATGGATCCGCATCATCGGCGCCCGCATCCGGACGCCGGCCACCTGCGTCTCGAAGGTCCGCTCGAACTCGCCGGCATAGTGGGACACGTCGGTCGAGGTGCCGCCCATGTCGAAGCCGATGATGCGGTCGAAGCCCGCCATGGTGGACGTCCGCACGGCGCCGACGATCCCGCCGGCCGGGCCGGACAGGATCGAGTCCTTGCCGTGGAACAGGCGCGCGTCGGTCAGGCCGCCGTTGGACTGCATGAACATCAGCCGGGTGCCGCCGAGCTGGGCCGCCACCCGGTCGACATAGCGGCGCAGGATCGGCGACAGGTAGGCGTCGACGACGGTGGTGTCGCCCCTGCCGACCAGCTTCATCAGCGGGCTGACCTCGTGGCTGACCGACACCTGGGTGAAGCCGACCGAGCGGGCGACCTCGGCGACGGCGTGCTCATGCTCCGGATAGCGGTAGCCGTGCATGAAGACGACGGCGCAGGAGCGGATGCCGGCCTCGTAGGCGCGCGTCAGCCCAGCCCGTGCGGCGGCGAGATCGACCGGGACTACCACCTGCCCGTCGGCGGCCACGCGTTCCGGAACCTCGACCGTGCGGGCGTAGAGCTGTTCCGGCAGGACGATATGGCGGGCGAAGATCTTCGGCCGGGCCTGATAGCCGATGCGCAGCGCGTCGGCGAAGCCCCGGGTGGTGACCAGGACGGTGGGTTCGCCCTTCCGCTCCAGCAGGGCGTTGGTGGCGACCGTCGTCCCCATCTTCACGGCGTCGATGCGGTCCGCCGGGACCGGAGATCCCTCGGGAACGCCGAGCAGGTCGCGGATGCCCTGGATGGCGGCGTCGGCATAGCGTTCCGGATTGTCGGACAGCAGCTTGTGCGTCACCACCGCGCCGTCCGGCCTCCGAGCCACCACGTCGGTGAAGGTGCCGCCGCGATCGATCCAGAATTGCCATTTGCCGGTCATGCCCTGCCCGCTCCCCTGATTTCCGAATTGGTTTCGCATCGCAACAATATTGAGGCACACCCGCTTGGAATGTGCCACCCCCGAGGATTATCTTCTATGTCATGAAAGCCATGATCGTTTCGATGGCGGTCCTGTTGTTCCTGCTGACCGGTCCGATGCTGGTGGTAGCGATGGGGACCGTGACGCTGGGGGGCCACTGGTCCACCGCCAGCCGACAATCCTCCCGCCAGGCTCCCGACCCGGCGACGACACCCGAGGCGGTCGTGCAGGTCTATGCCGCGCGCGCCTTCTCCTGGCGGGGAGCCTTCGGCACCCATCCCTGGTTCGCCGTCAAGCCGGCGGAAGCCTCGGAATACACAGTGTACGAGAAGATCGGCTGGCGTGTCATGCGCGGCCTGCCGGCGATCTCGATCGCCCGGCGCACGCCCGACGCCTACTGGTTCGGCCAGAAGCCGACGATCCTGGCCGAGCTGCGCGGCCCGGCCGCCGAAGCGGCCATCGCCAAGCTGGATGCCGCCGCCAAAGCCTACCCTTACAGCGATACCTATCGGATCTGGCCCGGCCCGAACAGCAACACCTTCGCCGCCTTCGTCGGCCGGGCGGTGCCGGAACTGCGCCTCGACCTGCCGCCCACCGCGCTGGGCAAGGACTATCTGGCGCCCTGGAGCCTGTTCGCCCCGGCGCCCAGCGGGACCGGCTGGCAGATGTCGATCTTCGGCCTGGCCGGCGTGCTGGTCGCGGTGGAGGAAGGCATCGAGGTCAACGTGCTGGGCCTGACCGTCGGCATCGACCCGCTCGACCTCGCGATCAAGCTGCCGGGTTTGGGGCGATTGGGACCGGGACCGGGCGCCGAGGTTGACGAGGAGATCCTGGAACGCGGCCGGGATCGCCAGCCGCCAGGGTGAGATTTGACAGAATTTGCCAAATAGCCGATGCTGCGGCGACTGGATGGAGGGTCATATGCCGACCATGAATGTAAGCCTCCCAGCGGAATTCGTCGAGTTCGTGGAAAAGGAGGTCGCCTCCGGGGAGTACGGCACGGCGAGCGAGGTGATCAGAGATAGCCTTCGCCTGCTAAGGCGCGAAAGGGCCGCCCGGGAGGAGCGACTCGCGGTGTTGCGCCGCGAAATCAACATCGGAGTCGAGCAAGCGAGAAATGGCCAGTTTTCAAAACTGACCATTTCCGATATCGCGGCCTCGTTGCGGGACGAAGACTTGCCGTGAGCGGTCCGGGTTACCGGCTTACCGAAGCCGCTGCCGACGACACCCGGGATATTCTCAAAGCCTCCGCCAGACAGTTCGGACCTCTGCAAAGAGAGCGGTACGCCAAACTGCTCATCAAGGCCGCGGAGATGCTGGCGCAGGATCCGGAGCGCCCCGGGTCCTGGAACCGGAACGATCTCAGGAAGGGGGTAAGGTCCTTCCATGTCGAGCATGCGGCCGGACGACGGGGGGCTGCCTCCCACATCCTTTATTATCTGGCCCGGCACATGGACGACGGTTCGAACACAATCGTGATCGTTCGCATCCTTCACGAACGGATGCAACCAGCCCATCATCTTCCCGAAACTTTCGACTTCTGACCTGATCTCGCCCCGGCGATGATCGGCGCCGGAAGTAACTCACGCCGCCGCGGGTTCCGGCTCCGGACCGCCGCTCCACTGATCGAACATGCCATTGACCATGGCCGTGCCGCTGTCCAGCGCCTCCTGGAGCAGGCTCATCTGGTTGGGCCAGGGGAGCTCGATGCGGCCGATGACTTCGCCGCACTCGCTTTCCAGGTTGCCGAGGAACTTGCGGACGATCGCCTGCATGCGGCGATTGCTGATCAGGCAGATCAGCACGAGGCGGCGAACCGTCCGGTTGCGGGCGACGGTCAGGATGCGCTGGATGACGCCCGACCCCAGCCCCTGGTTCTGGAAGCCCGGCTCGACGCTGACCGCCAGCTCGCCCTCGCCCGGCCAGACCTTGGGCTCGGTCCGCAGTTCGGCGACCGCGCGCAGCTCGCCGCGCACGAAACAGCCGACCATGATGGTGAAGCGCCAGTCGATGCCGCGGCAGTAGCCGACGATCGCCTCGTCGGTCTTGAACCCGCAGAAGCGGGCGTACCGGTCATTGGCGGAGAGCCTGAGCAGGTGGTCGCGATAGGCGTTCAGATCGGTTGGAAGGAGCTTGCGATAGACCGTCATGGACGTGGTACTTCCGTGGAATCATAGCGGTTAACGCCTTCATCCCTGGAGCTTCCTTCCCCCGGTCGCACGCGGCGGCCGTTGCTGGCCGATAGGTACGATCACTGCCACTATATTGCACTGCAGCAAACGGTTTGGAAGGAGGATGGTTGCCGCGTTGCGAAAAAACAGCAGCGAATGACGTCGATGTCACAGTTGGCGCGGACCGGATCGCTGGCTATGCTCTGCCCCTCTCCATTGCCGGACCAGTCGCGAGCATCATGAGTATCTGGGGGAAAGTTCTGGGCGGAGCCGCGGGCTTCGCCATCGGCGGCCCGATCGGGGGTCTTCTCGGGGCGGTCGCCGGCCATGCGGTCGACCTGTACCGCGAGGACGAGGAGGGCGAGACCGATGCGACGCAGCAGATCGCCTTCACCATCGGCGTGATCGCGCTAGGCGCCAAGATGGCCAAGGTCGACGGCGTGGTGACCCGCCACGAGGTCAACGCCTTCAAGCAAGTGTTCAAGATCCCGCCCGACGAGATGAAGAACGTCGGGCGCATCTTCGATCTGGCGCGCCGCGACAGCCAGGGCTGGGAACCCTACGCCAATCAGATCGCCAAGCTGCTGGCCGACCGCCCGGCCGTGCTGGAGGACCTGCTGGACGGGCTGTTCCACATCGCGCGGGCCGACGGCGAACTGCGCGAGGCCGAGATCGGCTACCTGGAAGGCATCGCGAAGGTGTTCGGCTTCTCCGACCGGGACTTCCTGCGGATCCGGGCGAGCAACGGCTGCGCGCCCAAGGACGATCCCTATGCCGTGCTCGGCCTGACGCCCGACGCCTCCGACGAGGAGATCAAGGCCGCGCACCGCGGGCTCGTCCGCGACCATCATCCGGACCGGCTGATCGCCCAGGGGCTGCCGCAGGATTTCGTCGACATCGCCAACGACAAGCTGGCGGCGATCAACGCCGCCCACGACCGCATCCGCAAGGAGCGGGGCGCCGTGATGGAAACCGCGTGACCGCCCTGCGGAGTTAGCGCTTGCCGAGACCGGGGGTATCCCCTTTATAGCTTCGGATCATGGCAGCTAATCCTCCCCTGGTCGCGCTGATGGGCGCCACGGTCACCTTCGGCGGTCTGCCGGTGTTCGAGAAGATCGATCTCGGCATCGCGCGGGGCGACAAGGTGTGCCTGGTCGGACGCAACGGCAGCGGCAAATCCACCCTCATGAAGCTGTTGGCGGGGCAGATCGCCCCGGACGACGGCGAACGTTTCCTCCAGCCCGGCGCGCGCGTGGCCTATCTGGCGCAGGAACCCTCGTTCGAGGGTTACGCGACGGTCCACGACTTCGTCGCCGAAGGGCTGCCGCCGGACGACCAGGACGCGCTCCACCGGGTCGACGCGGTGCTCGACCGGCTGGCGCTGGCGGTCGACCGGTCGCCCGCCAGCCTGTCCGGCGGCGAGGCACGCCGCGCGGCGCTGGGACGGGCGCTGGTCTCCGCTCCCGACGTGCTGCTGCTGGACGAGCCGACCAACCACCTGGACCTGCCGACGATCGAGTGGCTGGAAGGGGAACTCCAGTCCTATCGCGGCGGGCTGCTGCTGATCAGCCACGACCGCGCCTTCCTGTCGAAGCTGTCCCGGCGGACCCTGTGGCTCGACCGCGGCGGCATCCGCGAGACCGAGCGCGGCTTCGCGGAGTTCGAGGCCTGGCAGCAGGAGGTCTTCGCGTCGGAGGAGATCGCCGCCCACAAGCTGGACCGCAAGATCGCCGCCGAGACCCAGTGGATGCGGGAGGGCATCAGCGCCCGCCGGACCCGCAACATGGGCCGGGTCCGGGCCCTGCAGCAGCTTCGCACCGACCGCGCCGAACGGGTGCGCGGCGGCCAGCAGGTCAAGCTGGGGGTCGCCGAGGGCGAGGCCAGCGGGCGCATGGTGATCGAGGCGGAGCACGTCGCCAAGGGCTTCGACGCGCCGGACGGACGGCGGGAGGTCGCCAGGGATTTCTCGACCCGCATCCTGCGCGGCGACCGGGTCGGCCTGATCGGCCCGAACGGCGCCGGCAAGACCACGCTCCTGAAGATCCTGACCGGCCAGATGCCGCCCGATTCGGGGACGGTGCGGCTGGGCGTCAACCTGCAGCCGGTCTATTTCGACCAGCGCCGCGCCGCGCTCGATCCGGACGCCACGATCCATCAGACGCTCTGCCCGTTCGGCGGTGACAGCGTGTCGGTCGGCGGGCAGTCGCGGCACGTCGCGTCCTACATGCGGGACTTCCTGTTCGATCCCAAGCTGAAGGACACGCCGACCCGGGCGCTGTCCGGCGGCGAGCGGAACCGGCTGCTGCTGGCGACCCTGTTCGCCCGGCCGTCGAACCTGATGATCCTGGACGAGCCGACCAACGACCTGGACATGGACACGCTGGACCTGCTGGAAGAGGTCCTCAGCGACTATGACGGTACCCTGCTGCTGGTCAGCCACGACCGCGACTTCCTGGACCGGCTGGTGACCTCGGTCATCGCGGTGGAGGGAGCCGGCGAGGTCCAGGAATATGTCGGCGGATACTCGGACTATGTCACCCAGCGCCCGGACCGCGCGGTACCGGACGCGGGCAAGACCCGGAAGAAGGACGCGGGCCCGCCGGCCGAGGCCAAGCAGCGCCGCAAGCTGAGCTACCAGCAGCAGCGCGAGCTGGACCAGCTGCCGAAGCGGATGGAGGATCTGGGCGGAAAGATCAAGGCGGCGGAGGCGAAGCTGGCCGACGCCGATTTCTTCGGCCGGGACCCCGCCGGATTCCAGAAGACCAGCGAAGGCCTGGGCAAGCTCCAGGCGGAGCTGGAGGCGGCGGAGGAACGCTGGCTCGAACTGGAGGCGCTGCGGGAAGAACTGGAAGCCTCCTCTTGAGCCCCCGGGACATCGCGGCCACCCTGGTCGTCATGGTGATCTGGGGCCTCAACTTCGCCGTGGCCAAGTACGGCCTGCGCGAGTTCTCGCCCATGCTGCTGATGAGCCTGCGGTTCGCCATGGTGGCGGTCATGCTGCTGCCGTTCGTGGCGGTGCCGTGGGGACGCATGAAGGAGATCCTCGTGCTGTCGGTGCTGCTGGGCGGCCTGCATTTCCCGCTGATGTTCACCGGGCTCACCCGGGTGGACGCGGCCGCGGCCTCGATCGCGATCCAGCTCCAGGTGCCGTTCTCCTCCATCCTCGCGGCGATCCTGTACAAGGACAAGCTGGGCTGGCGGCGCGGGCTGGGCATGGCGATCTCGTTCGGCGGCGTGATCGTGATCGCCGGCGAGCCCCGGGCCCTGGACGGAAGCTGGTACCTGGGGCTGGTGGTGGTGGCCGCGCTGATCTTCTCCATCGTCAACATCCAGATCCGCCGGATCGGCTCGATCAACGGCTTCTCGCTGAATGCCTGGATGTCGGTCATGGCGGCGCCCCAGCTGATCGCCGTCTCGCTGCTGATGGAGACCGGGCAGATCGAGCAGATCAGGGCGGCGTCCTGGCTCGGCTGGGGCAGCATCGCCTACATGGCGATCATGGTCACCATCGTGTCCTACGCGCTCTGGTATCCTCTGGTCCGCCGCTATCCGGTCAACCAGACCATGCCCTGGACGCTGCTGGTGCCGGTGTTCGGCGTGCTGTCCGGCGTCCTGCTGCTGGGCGAGCCGCTGACGCCCGCCATGGTGGTCGGCGGCTCCCTGACGCTGGTCGGCGTCGCGGTGATCATGATCCGGAAGGCTCCGAAGCAGAACCAGAACCAGTCGGCGACATGACGCTCTCCCCCAACCATGGACCGCGCCCCGACGGCGTGCCGGTCGATATCCTGCTGGTCCACTACACCGGCATGCCGACGGGGTCCGGGGCCCTGGAGCGGCTGTGCGATCCGGCTTCCCAGGTCAGCGCGCACTATCTGGTGGACGAGGACGGGACGGTGACCGCCCTGGTGCCGGAGGAGCGGCGGGCGTGGCATGCCGGCGTCGGCTGCTGGCACGGCGAGCGCGACATCAACAGCCGCTCGATCGGGGTGGAGCTGGTGAACCCCGGGCACGAATGGGGCTACCGCCCCTTCCCGGCGGCCCAGATGGAGGCGTTCGCCGCCCTAGCGCGGGGCATCCTGGATCGGCATGGGATTTCGCCCCACCGGGTGCTCGCCCACTCCGACGTGGCGCCGGCCCGCAAGGAGGATCCCGGCGAACTGTTCGACTGGCGGGGACTGGCGGCACGGGGGATCGGGCTGTGGCCGGAGCCGGACGCGCGCGACGACGGACCGGGCTATGCGGTGGCGGAAGCGCAGGACCTGCTGGCCCGGTTCGGCTACGACGTCGCGGCGTCGGGCGTGCTGGACGCCCCGACCCGGATTGCGGCGACGGCGTTCCAGCGCCATTTCATCCCCGACCGGGTGGCGTTCGGCCTGGACCGGACCTTCATGCGCGTGCTCCGGGCGGCCGTGCGGCAGGCGGAAGCCCTCGCTTCCCGCTGATTTCCCCTCTTTACGGCGCCGGCATTGCAATTTTGTTGCATCGCACCCGCCCAGTGCCTAAGTTCCCGGCCGCCAGGTGGCTGGATGGCCGCTTCCCATGGGATCCCATGGGGAGAGGAAAGTCCGGGCTCCACGGAAATACGGTGCCGGGTAACGCCCGGCGGGGGCGACCCCAGGGAAAGTGCCACAGAAAGGAAACCGCCTGCCCAGCGCCGGAGTTCGCCTCCGGAGTCGGCAGGCAAGGGTGAAAGGGTGCGGTAAGAGCGCACCGCGGCTCCGGCAACGGAGACGGCATGGTAAACCCCACCGGGAGCAAGACCGAATAGGGGCGGCTTGGCCACGAGCCTAGCGCATTTCCGCGCCGTCGCCCGGGTTGGTCGCGTGAGGCGTCCGGTAACGGACGTCCCAGATGAATGGTCATCCACCACCCCTTTCCGGGCGACCGGATCGCGGGTGGGGACAGAACCCGGCTTACAGGCCACCTGGCACCCAATAATTAAGTTTTTTCTAATTCAACTTTCAGGATGTTCCTGCCGGCCGTGGGTTTTCATGGGCCGGAGCCTGGGACAATGATGGGACGTAGCGGGATAATCCTGTGGACAAGCTGTTGATCACTATTCCGCATGATTGCCGCGACCGGTTTTTCCAGTCCGAGTCGTTCAATGATTCAAGGACTCGTCGTTTGACTTCGCCCGATCGTTATAAGAACGAAAAGTGAACAAACTTCAGAAACGCTCTTAGGATTAACTTGATGTTTAGGTTCTCGCTAAAAAGCGTGGCATCCACAATCCAACCTTGAGGAAAGACGAACGCAGCCGCGAAATTTCTTGATTCCAAAGGCCAATTACTGGCAACGGCATTGACGGCCCATGAAATCCCATGTTATCCCATACTCACCCAAGCTGCTGGGGCGGTACCCTTAAGGTCTAACCCCGAGGGCAAACCTAACCAAGGCGAAGGTGGTGCGGGGCCGATGGCTCGGACCGCAGGGCTTGAGGGTTAAATGGCCATCTTCTTGTCCTCTTTCTTGAACAAGGTAGACAAGAAGGGCCGTGTGTCGGTGCCAGCTTCCTTTCGGGGCGTGCTGGCCAAGGACTCCCCCGAAGGCGTTGCGTCCAGCGTGATCGTGTTCCGCTCCCTACAGTTTTCTGCACTCGAAGCGTGTAGCCCGGAGCATATGGACAGGCTGGCCGAAACACTGGATCAAATGGACATCCCGCCGGAAGAGAAGGACCTCTTCCAGGCGACGATCTTCGCCGGCTCGATCCAGCTGGGGATCGACGCCGAGGGACGGATCCTGATCCCCCAGGACATGCTCGATTTCGCCGGGATCACCGAGCAGGCCTCGTTCGTGGCCAACAACAAGACCTTCCAGATCTGGGAGCCCGCGGCCCATGCCGCCCGCATGGAGGAGGCGCGCAAGCTCAGCCGCGCCGCCGGCCTGTCGCTCAGCAGCATCAGCCTGTCGGGCCGCCGGCCCGCCGCCGCCCCGGCGAAGGAATAGGGGCGCGGCATGGCGACGGCTTACCAACATGTCCCGGTCCTGCTGGAAGAGGTGGTGGCGGCCCTGGCCCCCCGGGACGGCGGCGTCTACGTGGACGGCACCTTCGGCCGCGGCGGCTACGCCCGCGCGATCCTGGCCGCCGCGGACTGCACCGTCTGGGGGATCGACCGCGACCCGGCGGCGGTCGCCGCGGGCTCGGCCCTGGCGGAGGAGTTCCCCCGTCGGTTGAACGTCATAGAAGGCCCGTTCGGCCGGATGGACGCGCTTCTGCGCGACGCCGGGGTGGAGGGCGTCGACGGCGTCACGCTGGACCTGGGCGTCTCGTCGCCGCAGATCGACGACCCGGCGCGCGGCTTCTCGTTCCGCGCCGACGGCCCGCTCGACATGCGCATGGGAAATCATGGGATGACGGCCGCCGACGCGGTCAATTCCCTGGGAGAGACCGAACTGGCCGACGTGATCTACCGCCTGGGCGAGGAACGGATGTCGCGCCGGGTCGCCCGCGCGATCGTGGCCGCCCGCGCCGAGGAGCCGATCGACCGGACCGCCCGGCTGGCGGAGATCGTCCGGCGGGTGGTCCCGAAGAGCCGCGACGGCATCGATCCGGCGACCCGGACATTCCAGGCGCTCCGCCTCTACGTCAACGACGAGCTGGGCGAGCTGGACCGGGGCCTGGCCGCGTCGGAGCGGCTGCTGCGTCCCGGCGGGCGGCTGGCGGTGGTCTCCTTCCACTCGCTGGAAGACCGCCGGGTCAAGGAATTCCTGCGGCGGCGGTCGGGCAACAGCCCGGCCCCGTCGCGCCACGCACCGGTGGAGCGGACGGCCGAAGCGGCGCCGACGTTCCGCCTGATCTCCCGCAAGCCGGTGACCCCCGGCGACACGGAACTCGTCAACAATCCCCGCGCCCGGTCAGCCCGGCTGCGCGCGGCCGAACGCACGAAGGCACCGGCCTTCGAGGAGGCAGCATGATCAGCAAGTCCACGGTGATCTGGCTCGGTCTGGCGGGCCTGGCGAGCGGGGCATTGTTCCACACGAGCTACCGGGTTCAGGCGCTCGGGGAGGATCTGGCCGGGTTGAACCGCGCGATCATCCATGAGCAGGAAGCCATCCAAATCCTGAAGGCCGAGTGGAGCTACATGAACGATCCGACCCGGATCGAGGAGATGGCGCGCCGGCACCTGGTGCTCGGCCCGACCGCCGCCGGGCAGATGATCGCGTCGGTCGAGACCATCCCGGCGCGGCTGCATCCGGCCGATCCCAACGCGCCGGCGGGCTCCGCCCTGGTCGCCGGGACGACGGTGCCGATGCCGTCGCGCAAGCCGGGCGGCAGCGGCGTGCCGGCCGGCTCCGTGGTGCTCGCCACCTACAAGGTGACGCAATGACCGACATCCACGCGTCACGCCACTGGCACACGGACCGCCCGGAAGCGGCGCCGGCTCCCCGCGCCGCCGAGCGGCGCGCCGGGAGCCGCGCCGCGCAGGCGCTGGACCAGGCGCGCAGCCGGCTGATGGTGACCGTCGCGGTCTTCGCGCTCGCCTTCGGCGCGGTCGGCGTCAAGCTGGTCGACGCCACCGTGATGAGCCAGGGGGGCGACACGGGGCTGGCGCAGGCCGCTTCCGCCCATGCCATCCCGGCCAGCCGCGCCGACATCGTGGACCGCAACGGCGTGCTGCTGGCGAGCTCGCTGGCGACCGCGTCGCTGCACGCCGACCCCAAGCTGGTGATCAACCCGCTGGAGGCGACGCAGAAGCTGACCTCGGTGCTGACCGACCTGGATTACCAGGACACCCTGGCCAAGCTGAAGAGCGACAAGCGGTTCGTCTGGATCCGGCGGAACCTGTCGCCGCGCGAGCACTACGAGGTCAACCGGCTCGGCATCCCCGGCCTCTACTTCCAGCGCGAGGAGCGACGGGTCTACCCGAACGCCAACCTGACCGCCCATGTCGTCGGCTTCACCGGAGTCGACAACAACGGCCTGATGGGGATCGAGCAGTCGTTCGACAGCCGCCTGAGGTCGTCGAGCGAGCCGGTCCAGCTCTCTCTCGACGTGCGCCTCCAGCACCTGGTCAAGCGGGAGCTCCAGAACGCCGTGGACGAGTTCCAGGCCCTGGGCGGCGCCGGGATGATCATGGACGTCAAGACCGGCGAGGTCCTGGCGATGGTCTCGCTGCCGGACTTCGACCCCCACTCCCCGACCAGCGACGAGAACGCGCGCTTCAACCGCAACACGCTCGGCGTGTACGAGATGGGCTCGACGTTCAAGATCTTCAATTCGGCCCTCGCCCTGGAGTCGGGCAAGATCCGCATGGGCGACAGCTTCGACGCGACCAAGTCGGTGCGGGTCGGGCGGTTCACGATCAGCGACTACCACGGCAAGAACCGCTGGCTGACCGTCCCCGAAGTCTTCATGTACTCGTCCAACATCGGGTCGGTCCGGATGGCGATGGAGGTCGGCACGCCGGCCCAGCGCGCGCTGATGGACAAGCTCGGCCTGCTCAAGCGGTCGCCGATCGAGATCCCCGAGGTCGGAGCGCCGATGGTGCCCAATCCCTGGCGCGAAGCCAGCACGATGACGATCTCCTTCGGCCACGGCCTGTCGGTCAGCCCGATCCAGATGGCGTCGGCCACCGCCGCCTCGGTCAATGGCGGCCTGCTGCACCCGCCGACCCTGCTGCGGCGGAACCCCGGCGATCCGGTACCCGCGGAACGCGTAATTTCGCCACAAACCTCGGACCAAATCCGCCGGCTGATGCGCCTGGTCGTGACCCAGGGCACGGCGACCGGAGCGGCCGCCCCCGGCTACGTGGTCGGCGGCAAGACGGGCACCGCGGAGAAGACCAGTGGGCGTGGCTATGCGAAGAAGGCCTTGTTGTCGTCGTTCATCGGTGCCTTTCCGATCCAGGATCCCCGCTATCTCGTGATGGCCATGGTCGACGAGCCGAAAGGCAACAAGCGCACCTACGGCTACGCCACCGGCGGCTGGGTCGCGGCTCCGCTGGCCGGCAGGATCATCCAGCAGATGGGTCCCCTGATGGGCATCAGCCCGATCGACGAGACCCGGCCCGACATCCGCACGGCGACCGAAATCCATCTCAATCCCCGGGGAAGCACCCTTGCGTCTTACTGACCTCGCCTCCTCCGACACCACCCAGGCCGCGCCGCTCCAGGCCCGCGATCCCCTGATCGCGGGCCTGACGAGCGATTCGCGCGCGGTCAAGCCGGGTTTCCTGTTCGCGGCGCTGCCGGGAAGCAAGGCCGACGGGCGGGCCTTCGTGGCCGACGCGGTGGCGCGCGGCGCGGTGGCGGTGCTGGGACCGGCCGGCACGGTGCTGCCGGACGGGGCGCCCGACGGCGTCGCCGTGATCGAGGACGAGAACCCCCGGCGCCGGCTGGCGCTGATGGCGGCCCGCTTCTACGGGCGGCAGCCGGCCCACGTCGCGGCGGTGACCGGCACCAACGGCAAGACCTCCACCGTGCAGTTCGCCCGCCAGCTCTGGTCCCTGCTCGGCCACCGGGCGGCAAGCCTGGGCACCCTGGGCATCACGGCGCCGGGGATGGAGCGCTACGGCTCGCTGACCACGCCGGACACCGTGTCTCTGCACCAGGCGCTCGCCGAGCTTGCCGATGTCGGGATCGACCATCTCGCCATGGAGGCGTCGAGCCACGGTCTCGACCAGCACCGCCTGGACGGCGTGGCGATCGAAACCGCAGGTTTCACAAATTTGTCACGCGACCACCTGGATTACCACGGCAGTATGGAGGCTTACCTCGCGGCCAAGTCGATGCTGTTCGACCGCGTCCTGCCCCCCGGCGGGACGGCGGTGCTGAACGCGGACGCGCCCGAGTTCACCCATCTGTCAGAGCTGTGTTCGCGGCGTGGTCATCGCCTGATCGGCTATGGCACACAGGCGAAGGAGCTTGTCTTGCGCGACCTGATCCCCCTGCCCCACGGACAGCGGCTGAAGCTGACCGTGCTCGGCCGGGACCACGACATCGACCTGCCGCTGGCGGGGCGCTTCCAGTGCATGAACGCGCTGTGCGCGCTGGGCATGGCGATCGGCACGGGCACCGACCCGGACGAGGCGGCGGCGGCGCTGGAGCGGCTGGGCGGCGTCCGCGGCCGGCTGGAACTGGTCGCCCACCACCCCTCGGGCGCCCCGATCTACGTGGACTATGCCCACACGCCCGACGCGCTGGAGACGGTCCTGCGGGCCTTGCGTCCCCACGCGGCGAAGCGGCTGGTGGTGGTGTTCGGCTGCGGCGGCGACCGTGACCGGGGCAAGCGGCCGGTCATGGGCGAGCTGGCGGACCGGCTGGCCGATCGGGTCATCGTGACCGACGACAACCCCAGGACCGAGGCGGCGGAGGCGATCCGGCGCGAGGTCATGGCCGGCTGCCCGGACGCCGAGGAGATCGGCGACCGCGCCGCGGCGATCCGCGCCGCCGTCGGGGACCTGGCCGAGGGGGACGTGCTGGTGATCGCCGGCAAGGGCCACGAGCAGGGCCAGACCGTCGGCACCGTGGTACGGCCGTTCGACGACGCCGACGAGGCGCGCGCCGCCCTGCGGGAGGCCCTGGTCTGATGGCACGCCCCCCCGTTCTCTGGACCGCCGGCGACGTCGCCGCGGCGACCAACGGCACCCTGCACGGCTCCGCCGACGCCCTGGACTGGCAGGCGACCGGCGTGTCGATCGACAGCCGCACGATCCAGCCGGGCGATCTTTTCATCGCTCTGAAGGGTCCGAACTTCGACGGCCACGGATACGTGGCGCAGGCGCTGGCCGCCGGCGCGGCCGCCGCCCTGGTGTCGCACCGGCCGGACGGCGTCGGGCCGGACGCCCCGCTGGTCATGGTCGAGGACACCTTCGCCGCCCTCCAGGACCTGGGCTCGGTGGCGCGGTTGCGCACCGGCGCCAAGATCGTCGCGGTGACCGGGTCGGTCGGCAAGACCAGCACCAAGGAGGCGCTGGGAACCTGCCTGTCCGCGCTGGCGCCCACCTTCGCCACGGCGGGAAGCCTGAACAACCATTGGGGCGTGCCGCTGAGCCTGGCGCGCATGCCGCCGGACTGCACCTACGCCGTGTTCGAGCTGGGCATGAACCATGCCGGCGAGATCGGCCCGCTGTCCCGCCAGGTCCGCCCCGACGTCTCGGTGATCACGACCGTCGAGGCGGTCCACCTGGAGCATTTCCCGTCGGTCGAGGCGATCGCCGACGCCAAGGCGGAGATCTTCGAAGGCATGGCGCCAAACGGCGCCGTGGTGTTGAACCGCGACAACCCGCACTATGCCCGGCTGGTCGCCGCCGCCCGCACCCGCGGGCTGTCGCGCATCCTGGGCTTCGGCAAGGCCGAGGACGCCAGCGCCCGGCTTGCCGACTGCTCGATCCATGCGACCTGCAGCGCGGTCAACGCGGTGATCAAGGGCGAGGCGCTGCAATACTGCCTGGCGCTGCCCGGCCGCCACCACGTGATGAACAGCCTGGCCGTGCTGCTGGCGGTCCGCGCGCTGGGCGGCGACGTCGCCGCGGCGGCGCGGGCCATGGCGACGCTGAAGCCGATCAAGGGACGGGGTGCCCGCCGGCGCGTGCGGCTGGCCCAGGGCGCCCTGACCGTGATCGACGAGAGCTACAACGCCAGCCCGGTGTCCATGGAAGCGAGCTTCCAGGTGCTGGCCAAGGGCGATCCGGGCGTCGGCGGGCGGCGCATCGCCGTGCTGGGCGACATGCTGGAGTTGGGCGAGCGGTCGCCCCTGCTGCACGCGGCCCTGGCCGAGCCGCTGAAGGCCGCCTCGGTGGACCTGGTGTTCTGCGCCGGCCCCGACATGAAGCGCCTGTTCGACAGGCTGCCGGCCGCCCTGCGCGGCGGCTGGGCCCCGGACAGCGCGGCGCTGGCCCCGCTGGTGGCCGGGGCGGTGCGCGCCGGCGACGTCCTGATGGTCAAGGGGTCGGCCGGCAGCCGCATGGCCGCCGTGGTCGACGCGGTCGCCGCCCTCGATACCGGGGGCGATTCCGATTCGAACTCCCGAACGACTCCCGACGAAACTCCCGGCGAAATTCCCGACGACAGGGCGCAACGCGCCGCACGGCAGGGCTGAGGCGATTCCACGATGCTTTATCACCTGCTGTTTCCCCTGGCGGATGATTTCATCATCTTCAATCTGTTCCGGTACATCACGTTCCGGACGGGCGGAGCGATCCTGACCGCGTCCGTGATCAGCTTCGTGTTCTTCCCGACCCTGATCCGCTGGCTGAAGTCCAAGCAGGGCGAGGGCCAGCCGATCCGCAGCGACGGGCCGGAAACCCACCAGAAGAAGAAAGGCACGCCCACCATGGGCGGCCTGATGATCCTGATCGCGGTGATGATCAGCACGCTGCTGTGGGCCGACCTGACCAACCTGTTCGTCTGGGTCGTCCTGCTGGTCACCGTGGGCTTCGGCCTGATCGGCTTCGGCGACGACTTCCTGAAGCTGACCAAGCGCAACACCAAGGGCCTGTCGGGCAAGCTGAAGCTGGCCGGCCAGATCGGCACCGGCGGGGCAGCGGCCCTGATCATCGCGGTGTTCGGCCAGGACACCGTGTCCCACGGGCTGGCCGTTCCCTTCATGAAGGACCTGCTGATCGACCTCGGCTGGTTCTTCGTGCCGATGGCGGTATTCGTCATGGTCGGCGCCAGCAACGCGGTCAACCTGACCGACGGGCTCGACGGGCTGGCGATCGTGCCGGTGATGATCGCGGCGAGCTGCTTCGGCCTGATCGCCTATCTGGTCGGCAACACGGTATTCGCCAACTACCTGCAGATCCACCACGTGCCGGGAACCGGCGAGCTGGCGGTGTTCTGCGGCGCCATGGTCGGCGCCGGCCTGGGCTTCCTGTGGTTCAACGCGCCGCCCGCCATGGTCTTCATGGGCGACACGGGGTCGCTGTCGATCGGCGGCGCGCTGGGCGCCATCAGCGTCATCACCAAGCACGAGCTGGTGCTGGCGATCATCGGCGGCCTGTTCGTGCTGGAGACGGTGTCGGTGATCGTCCAGGTCACCTCCTACAAGCTGACCGGCAAGCGGGTCTTCCGCATGGCGCCGCTGCACCATCACTTCGAGAAGAAGGGCTGGGCCGAGCCGACCGTGGTCATCCGCTTCTGGATCATCGCCGTGGTGCTGGCCCTGGTCGGCCTGTCCACCCTGAAGCTGCGGTGACGCCATGATCGACCTCAAGCATCTCCGGGGGAAGCGCTACGCGGTCATGGGCCTCGCCAAGTCGGGTCTGGCCACCGCCAGGGCGCTGGCCGACGCCGGCGTGGAGATCCTGGCCTGGGACGACGGCGAGGCGGGCCGCGCCGCCGCGACCGCCGCCGGCATCCCGCTGACCGACCTGAACACGGCCGACCTCTCCGGGGTCGAGGCGCTGGTGCTGTCGCCCGGCATCCCGCACAGCTTCCCGAAGCCCAACGCGGTCGCGGCACGGGCGAAGGATGCCGGCCTGCCCATCGTGGGCGACATCGAGCTGCTGTACCGGGCGCAGCCCAAGGCGGCCTATGTCGGGATCACCGGGACGAACGGCAAATCCACCACGACGGCGCTGATCGGGCACATCCTGGCGCTCGCCGGCCGGAGGATCCAGGTCGGCGGCAATCTCGGCACGCCGGTCCTGAGCTTCGAGCCGCTGGGGGAGGACGGCATCTACGTGCTGGAGATGTCCTCGTACCAGCTGGAACTGGTGCCCTCCGTCGGGTTCAACGTGGCGATCCTGCTGAACGTCACGCCCGACCATCTGGACCGCCACGGCGGCATGGACGGCTATGTCGCCGCCAAGCGCCGCATCTTCCAGCACCCGAAGCGCTCGCACACAGCCATCGTCGGCGTGGACGACGCCCATTGCCGGGCCGTCTTCGAAGATCTGGAGCACACCGTCCCCTGCGCCGTGGTCCCCGTCTCGGCGGAGCGGCCGACCAAGGGGATCCATGTCCTGGACGGCAAGCTGTACGACGGCGGCGCCGAGCCGGTGATCGACCTCGCCGGGATCGCCGCCCTGCCCGGCCGGCACAACTGGCAGAACGCGGCGGCGGCCTTCGCGGCGGCCCGCGCCTGCGGCGTCCCGGTGGACACCATCCTGGAGGGCCTCCGCAGCTTTCCCGGACTGGCGCACCGCCAGCAGATGGTGGCGGACCGGAACGGCATCCGCTTCGTCAACGACAGCAAGGCGACCAACGCGGACGCGGCGGCCAAGGCGCTGGTCTGCTACGACCCGATCTACTGGATCATCGGCGGGCAGCCCAAGGAAGGCGGCCTGGACGGTCTGGAGCCTTTCATGCCGCGCATCCGCCACGCCTTCCTGATCGGGCAGGCGACGGAGCAATTCGCCGCGTGGCTCGACCGCCACGGTGTCGCCTATACCCGGTGCGGAACCCTGGAGGCTGCCGTGCCGGCCGCGGCGGCCATGGCGCGGGACGAGGCGCTCCCCGGCGCCACCGTGCTGCTGTCGCCGGCCTGCGCCTCCTGGGACCAGTTCAGGAGCTTCGAGCACCGCGGCGAGGTGTTCGCGGCCCTGGTCAATGATTTTCTGGTGAAGAAGGAAATCGCGGGATGACCGCTTTCGCCCGGACCGACCATTCCATATTCGGCAAATGGTGGTGGACGGTGGACCGCTGGACGCTGGCGGTGGTGGCGGTCCTGATGGGCCTCGGCATCGTGCTGGTCCAGGCGGCCAGCCCCGCCGTGGCCGAACGCATCGGGCTGGACAATTTCCACTTCGTCCAGCGGCACATCCTGATGCTGGTCCCGGCCTGCATGCTGATGGTCGGCGTCTCGCTGCTGAGCCCTCGCGGGATCCGGCGGACCGCGGTGATCGCCTTCATCTTCTTCACCATCCTGCTGGCGCTGACCATGGTCATCGGCTTCGAGATCAAGGGTGCGCGCCGCTGGATCCATGTCCCCGGCCTGTCGATCCAGCCGTCGGAGTTCGTCAAGCCGGCCTTCGCCGTGGTCGCCGCCTGGCTGTTCGCCCACGGCAAGACCAGCGACCGGTTCCCCGGCGCGATCATCTCCATCATGCTGTACCTGATGATCGTCGGGCTGTTGATGATGCAGCCGGACCTGGGCATGACCTTCGTCGTCTCGGTGGTGTGGTTCTGCCAGTTCTTCCTGGCGGGGCTGCCGATCGTCCTGGTCGCCATCCTGGGCGTGCTGGGCATCACCGGCCTGGTCGGCGCCTACATGCTGTTCCCACACGTGTCGAGCCGCATCGACCGCTTCCTCGACCCGGCGGCGGGCGACAACTACCAGGTGACCCGGTCGCTGGAGGCGTTCCAGAACGGCGGCGCCTTCGGTACCGGCCCCGGCCAGGGCAGCATCAAGATGATGCTGCCGGACGCCCATGCCGACTTCATCTTCGCGGTCGCCGGCGAGGAGCTGGGGCTGTTCTGGTGCCTCGTCCTGATCACGCTGTTCGCCTTCATCGTGATCCGCGGGTTCCTGCGGGTGATGCGCGACGACAACCTGTTCGTCGTCCTGGCGGTCACCGGGCTGCTGACCCAGTTCGGGCTCCAGGCCTGGATCAACATGGCGTCGAGCCTGCACATGATGCCGACCAAGGGCATGACCCTGCCCTTCATCAGCTACGGCGGCTCGTCGCTGCTGGCGCTGGGCTTCGGCATGGGCATGGTGCTGGCGCTGACCCGCAAGCGCTTCGGCGGAGGAGACGGGACATGACGCCCATCGAGACGCAAGCCCCCGTCGTCCTGGCCGCGGGCGGCACGGGCGGGCACATGTTCCCGGCGGAGGCGCTGGCCCGCGAGCTGCTGGCGCGCGGCAACCGGGTGGTGCTGGTCACCGACCGCCGCGGCAAGGCCTTCGGCGACGCCCTGCCGGAGGTCGAGGTCCACCGCATCCGCGCGTCGAGCTTCGGCAGCGGCGTGATGGGCAAGCTGCGCGGCGCCGTCGAGCTGGGCCTGGGCGCCCTCCAGGCGCGGCGCCTGATCGCGGCCCTGCGGCCTTCCGTCGTGGTGGGATTCGGCGGATACCCGTCGGTCCCGACGGTGCTGATGGCGCAGCGGGCCGGCGTGCCGACCGTGCTGCACGAACAGAACGCGGTGCTCGGCCGGGCCAACCGGATGCTGGCGTCGGGCGCCGCCCGGATCGCCACCAGCTTCGCAACCGTGTCGGCGGTCAAGCCGGCCGACCGGGCGAAGCTGGTGACGACCGGCAACCCGGTGCGCCCGGCCGTCACCGCCGTCCGCGACCTGCCCTATCCGACGCTGGAACCGGGCGGCGAGCTTCGGCTGCTGGTGGTCGGCGGCAGCCAGGGGGCCCGGATCTTCAGCGAGATCGTGCCGGAAGCGCTGGCGCTGCTGCCCGCCATGCTGCGGGAGCGCATCCGCCTCGCCCAGCAATGCCGGCCGGAGGACCTGGAAGCGGCGAAGGCCGCCTTCGCCAGGGCCGGGGTCGATGCCGAGCTGTCCAGCTTCTTCCGCGACGTGCCGGACCGGCTGGCGGCCTGCCACCTCGCCATCTGCCGCTCGGGCGCCTCGACCGTAGCCGAGCTGGCCGCGGCCGGCCGGCCGGCCGTGCTGGTGCCCTACCCGTTCGCCATGGACGACCACCAGACCGCCAACGCGCAGGCCGTGGCCGATGCCGGCGGCGCCTGGCTGATGCCCCAGCCGGCCTTCACGCCGAAGGCGCTGGCCGACCGGCTGGAAGCCCTGCTCGACCTGCCCGCCACCCTGGCCAAGGCGGCCGAGGCGGCCCGCGCGCGCGGCGCCGCGGACGCGGCCTCGCTCCTGGCCGACATCGTCATCGACATCGCCCCTGGCGCCGCCAAGGGCGCCGCGTCACCCCGAAGCGACCGGCCCAAGGCCGGCGCGGACCGTTACTCCACCGAGGCCGCCGAATAATGAGAGCCCTGCCCCTGTCCATCGGGACGATCCACTTCGTCGGTATCGGCGGGATCGGCATGAGCGGCATCGCCGAGGTGCTGCGGAACCTGGGTTATTCCGTCCGCGGGTCCGACATCGCCGACAGCGCCAACGTCAAGCGCCTGCGCGCCCTGGGCATCCCGGTCGAGATCGGCCATCGCGGCGAGAACCTGGCCGACGCCTCGGTCGTGGTGATCTCCTCCGCGGTCAAGAAGGACAATCCCGAGGTCGCCGCGGCCCGTACCGCCCTGATCCCGGTGGTCCGCCGGGCCGAGATGCTGGGCGAGCTGATGCGGCTGAAATGGTCGATCGCGATCGGCGGCACCCACGGCAAGACCACGACCACCAGCATGGTCGGCACCCTGCTGGAAGGCGCCGGGCTGGACCCGACCGTGATCAACGGCGGCATCATCAACGCCTACGGCACCAACACCCGCCTGGGCGCCGGCGACTGGATGGTGGTCGAGGCGGACGAGAGCGACGGCACCTTCACCAAGCTGCCGGCGCTGATCACCGTCGTGACCAACATCGACCCCGAGCACCTGGACCATTACGGGACCTTCGACGGGGTCCGCTCCGCCTTCGACAGCTTCGTGCAGAACATCCCCTTCTACGGCTTCGCGGCGCTGTGCATCGACCATCCCGAGGTCCAGGCGATGATCCCGCGCGTCGCCGACCGCCGGATCGTGACCTACGGCTTCAGCCCGCAGGCCGACGTGCGCGCGGTGGACGTGGTGACCGGGACCGACGGCGCCCGCTTCGACGTGGCGCTCAGCGACCGCGTCGCCGGGGAGCCGCGCGTGATCGAGGGCATCCACCTGCCGATGTTCGGGCTGCACAACGTGCAGAACAGCCTGGCGGCCATCGCGGTCGGCAACGAGATGGGCATCGACGGCGACAAGATCCGGTCCAGCTTCGCCCGCTTCTCCGGCGTCAAGCGGCGCTTCACCAAGACGGGGGAGAGCAACGGCGTCACCGTGATCGACGATTACGGCCACCACCCGGTGGAGATCGCCGCCGTGCTGAAGGCGGCGCGGACCGCCGGGACCGGCCGGACCATCGCGGTGGTCCAGCCGCACCGCTACAGCCGGCTGCACAGCCTGTTCGAGGATTTCTGCGCCTGTTTCAACGACGCCGACACTGTCCTGGTCGCCGACGTCTATGCCGCCGGCGAGCAGCCGATCGAGGGCGCCGACCGCGACGGCCTGGTAGAGGGGCTCCGGATGCGCGGCCACCGCCAGGTGCTGCCGCTGCCGTCGGCGGAAGCCCTTCCCTCCATGGTCCGCGACCTCGCCCAGCCCGGCGACTTCGTCGTCTGCCTGGGCGCCGGCAACATCACCGCCTGGGCCAACGCCCTGCCCGGCGAGCTGGACAAGCTCCACGGCACCGAGGGAGGCAAGAACCGATGACGGCGGCCGCTCCCATGCACCACCACGAGCCCCACCTGATCGACCGCCTGCCGGCGGTGCGCGGACGGGTGACCGCGAACGCGCCGCTGGCGAACGTCACCTGGTTCCGCGTCGGCGGTCCGGCGGAGGTGATGTTCAGGCCGGCCGACGCCGCCGACCTGGCCGGCTTCCTGGCGGGCTGCCCGGCCGACGTGCCGGTGACCGTGATCGGCGTCGCGTCGAACCTGCTGGTGCGCGACGGCGGCGTGCCCGGCGTCGTGGTCCGGCTGGGCCGCGCCTTCGCCGAGATAGCCGTGGACGGCGGGACGGCGGACGGCATGGAGATCCGCGCCGGCGCCGCCGCGCTGGACCTGAACGTCGCGGTGGCGGCGCGCGACGCCGGCATCGCCGGGCTGGAGTTCCTGTCGGGCATCCCCGGCACGATCGGCGGCGCGCTCCGCATGAACGGCGGCGCCTACGGCCGCGAACTGTCCGACGTGGTGGTCTCGGCCACCGCCCTGGACCGCCAGGGGCGGGAGCACGTTCTGGACCGAGGGGCGCTGGGCCTGACCTACCGGCACTGCGCGGTGCCGGAGGATTGGATCTTCACCGGCGCCACGCTGCGCGGGCATCCCGGCGATCCTGCCGGGATCGGCCACCGCATGCACGAGATCTCGTCGGCCCGGGCCGACAGCCAGCCGGTGCGCGCGCGGACCGGCGGCTCGACCTTCGCCAACCCGCCGGGCGAGAAGGCCTGGGCGCTGATCGACCGCGCCGGCTGCCGGGGCCTGATGATCGGCGGCGCGCAGGTGTCGGAGAAGCACTGCAACTTCCTGCTCAACCTGGGTTCCGCCACGGCGGACGACCTGGAGTCCCTGGGCGAGGAGGTCCGCCGCCGCGTCTACGAGACGTCGGGCATCGAGCTGCGCTGGGAAATCCGCCGCATCGGCGTTCCCGCGCCGGGCAAGACCATTCCGGGGAGCACGCCATGACCGCGAAGCCGCAGCATGTCGCCGTCCTGCTGGGCGGCTGGTCGGCCGAGCGGGAGGTGTCGCTGGTCAGCGGCGCCGCCGCGGCCAGGGCGCTGCGGGAGAGCGGCTACCGGGTCACCGAGATCGACGTGAGCCGCGACCTGGGCGCGCTGATGGCCGCCCTGACGCCGCGCCCCGACGTGGTGTTCAACGCGCTGCACGGCCGCGGCGGCGAGGACGGGACGATCCAGGGCGTGCTGGACATCCTGGGCCTGCGCTACACCCATTCCGGCATGACGGCCTCCGCGATCGCCATGGACAAGACGCTGACCAAGCGGTTGCTGGAGAGCGTCGGCGTCCGCTCGCCCAAGGGGATGGTGGCGACGCGGGAGCAGGTGCTGGCCGGCGACATCATGCCAGCCCCCTATGTGCTGAAGCCCAACAACGAGGGATCGAGCGTCGGCATCCGGATCGTCCGCCCGGGGGACAACCGCGACCTGGTGGACGCCGAGAGCTGGAACCACGGCGAGACGGTCCTGATCGAGCAATACATCCCCGGCCGCGACCTGACCGTCGCGGTGATGGGCGACCGTGCCCTGACCGTGACCGAGATCCGGCCCCATTCCGGCTTCTATGACTATTCGGCGAAGTATACCGACGGTCGGGCTACGCACCTCGTCCCGGCCCCCGCCCCGCAGGCCGTTCTGGACGAGGCCATGCGGATGGCCCTGCTCGCCCACCGGACTTTGGGCTGTGCCGGGGTGAGCCGCAGCGACTTCCGTTGGGACGATGCAATTAAGGATAGCGCCGGAGTTTATTTCCTAGAAATTAACACACAGCCCGGTATGACCCCCCTGTCCTTGGTTCCCGAACAGGCGGCACATCTGGGTATATCCTTTGCCGAACTGGTCGTCTGGATGGTGGAGAACGCCGCATGTCACGTGTGAACAAGCCGACCCTCTGCGCGCCACGCGACCTTCGCGCCCGCACGGCGGAGCGCGCGCGCAACGCCACCCAGAAGGCCACGGAGAAGGCGAACCGCCGCCGGTCCTGGCCGCGCTGGACCGAGAAGGCGATGCGCCTGGGCCTGATCGCGTTCCCGATCCTGCTGGCCGGCGGCGCCGGGGCCTGGGCCTATCAGACCGGGTGGTTCGGCACCATGGCCGACCGGACGACCGCCGCCCTGATCGACCTGACCGTCGATGCCGGGCTGGAGGTCCAGGAGGTGCTGGTCGAAGGCCGGGTCGAGACCGACCGGAACGCCGTGATGGCGGCGATCCAGGTCAAGCGCGGCGACCCGATCCTGCGGTTCGATCCGGAGGCGGCGCGCGCCGGCCTGGAACGGCTGCGCTGGGTCGCGACCGCCACGGTCGAACGCCGCCTGCCCGACACCGTGTTCGTCAAGCTGGACGAGCGCAGGCCGATGGCGCTGTGGCAGCGCGACGGGAAGCTGGCGCTGATCGACCGCGACGGCGAGGTGCTGACCGAGCGCGAATTGGGCCGCTACAACAACCTGCTCCAGATCATCGGCGCCGATGCGCCGAAACACGCGCCGGAACTGCTGGGGCACCTGGCGACCGTGCCCGCGCTGTTCGAGCGGGTCAATGCCGCCAGCCGCGTCGGCGGCCGGCGCTGGGACCTGCATCTGGCCAACGGCGTCGTGGTCCGCCTGCCGGAGAGCGACATCGGCGGCGCCCTGAAGCATCTGGCCGAGCAGGAGCTGAAGCAACCGGTGCTTGATCGCGACATAGTCGCCGTCGACCTCCGCCTGCCGGACCGGCTGGTGATCCAGACTTCGGCGACTGCGGCACAACGTCGCCGTGTGCCTGAGGAAAAGATCTAAAGCCGTATCCGACTAACCGAAATAGGTAATACATACCAAATGCAGTAAGGCAATCGCCGTTTGAAATACTGTATCTTGGGATGATAAAGTGATTACTGCGTTAGGCCGAGGCCTGAGGGGACTGCGAGCGAAGCGATGGCCTTCAACGGGAGCAAGAGAGTGAAGCGACCGGTGCGCGGCGGGGTAATCGCCGCGCTGGACGTCGGCACAACCAAGGTCTGCTGCTTCATCGCGCGGGTCGAGGATGGCGGCGCGTTGCGGATCATCGGGATCGGCCATCAGGTATCACGCGGCCTGAGGGCCGGCACCATCGTCGACATGGACGCGGCGGAACAGGCGATCGGCACGACCGTCCACGCCGCGGAGCAGATGGCGGGCGAGACGATCCGCGAGGTGCTGGTCAACATCTCCGGCGGCCAGCCGGTCTCGCAGACGACCAACGTCGAGATCCCGATCGGCGGGCACGAGGTCGGCGACGCCGACGTGCGCCGGGCCCTGGCCCAGGCTCGCCAGTTCCAGGGCAACGCCGACCAGGAGCTGATCCACTCCATCGCGGTCGGCTATTCGATGGACGGCAACCGCGGCATCCGCGACCCCCGCGGCATGTTCGGCGAGAAGCTGGGAGTCCAGCTCCACACCGTGACCGCGGGATCGAGCGCGGTCCGCAATCTCGCCACCTGCGTCGCCCGCTGCCACCTGGACATCGAGAGCTTCGTCGTCTCCCCCTTCGCCAGCGGCCTCGCGGCCCTGGTCGAGGACGAGATGGAGCTGGGCTGCACCCTGATCGACATGGGGGGCGGCACCACGACCATCTCGGTCTTCTTCGACGGCAAGTGCGTCTACACCGACTGCGTGCCGGTCGGCGGCAGCCACGTGACGAACGACATCGCGCGGGGCCTGACCACGCCCGTGGCCCACGCGGAGCGCATGAAGACCCTGTACGGCAGCGCCATCGCCAACGTCGCCGACGAGCGCGAGATCATCGACGTGCCCCAGGTCGGCGAGGACGAGCCGGCCCAGGCCAACCACGTCCCCAAGTCCCTGCTGGTCGGCATCATCCAGCCCCGGCTGGAGGAGATCTTCGAACTGGTCCGCGCCCGCCTGGAAGTCAGCGGCATGGGCAAGGTGGCCGGCCGCCGGGTCGTGCTGACGGGCGCCGCCAGCCAGCTGCCGGGCACGCGCGAGCTGGCCCAGCTCATCCTGGACAAGCAGGTCCGGCTCGGCCGGCCGATGCGGATCGACGGGCTGGCGGAAGCCACCGGCGGTCCCGCCTTCTCGACGGCGGCGGGGCTGCTGGCCTTCGCGGTGCAGAGCCACGCGGAGCTTCCGGGCTTCAGCGCCGAGGCGGAACCGCCGAAACATCTTTGGGGACGCGTGAGCCTCTGGCTGAAGGAGAACCTATGAGCCGGGGCCAGGAACAGTCGACAAAGCGGAACAGCGCGCCGCGCGGATGCCGGGACAGAGACGCCCGCATCCGTGAAAGCGATCGGACACGACGGGCGATATGCAGGCCGGCACTGACCGGCGGTGTGAAAACCAACATGAATTCATGGAATTGAATTCGGGCGAATTCGAAGGGAACTGGAGGCTGTCATGATCAATCTCAGCATGCCGGAAATCGAAGTGGATCTGCGGCCGCACATCACGGTGTTCGGCGTCGGCGGGGCTGGCGGCAACGCCGTCAACAACATGATCAAGTCGAACCTGGAAGGCGTCGAGTTCGTCGTCGCCAACACCGATGCGCAGGCGCTGAAGGGCGCCCTGGCGGAGAAGCGCCTCCAGCTCGGCACCACGATCACGCGCGGCCTGGGCGCCGGCTCGCGCCCGGACGTCGGCCGCGCCGCGGCGGAGGAGCAGCTGGCCGAGATCATGGGCTACCTGGAAGGTGCCAACATGGTCTTCATCACCGCCGGCATGGGCGGCGGCACCGGCACCGGCGCGGCGCCGGTGATCGCGCGGGCCGCGCGGGAGCAGGGCATCCTGACCGTCGGCGTGGTGACCAAGCCGTTCCACTTCGAAGGCGCGCACCGCATGCGCCTGGCCGAGACCGGGATCAACGAGCTCCAGCAGTTCGTCGATACCCTGATCATCATCCCGAACCAGAACCTGTTCCGCATCGCCAACGAGAAGACCACGTTCGCCGACGCCTTCAAGATGGCCGACGACGTGCTGCATTCCGGCGTGCGCGGCGTGACCGACCTGATGGTGATGCCCGGCCTGATCAATCTCGACTTCGCCGACATCCGGTCGGTGATGACCGAGATGGGCAAGGCCATGATGGGCACCGGCGAGGCGTCGGGCGAGCGCCGGGCGATCGACGCGGCCGAGGCCGCGATCAGCAACCCGCTGCTGGACGACGTGTCCATGAAGGGCGCGCGCGGCGTGCTGATCAACATCACCGGCGGCATGGACATGACGCTGTTCGAGGTCGACGAGGCGGCCAACCGCATCCGCGACGAGGTCGATCCCGACGCCAACATCATCTTCGGCTCGACCTTCGACCAGGACCTCGACGGCCGCATGCGCGTCTCGGTGGTCGCCACCGGCATCGAGGCCGAGAAGATCGCCCATCCCCGCCCCGCCGCGGCGACCAACGGGCTGAGCGTGGTCAGCGGCGGCCGCAAGACCGTTTCGCCGGCCCCGGGACCCGCGGGCCTCGTCGCGCGCGCCGACCAGGCCCGCCAGCCGACCGACTACCACCACACGCTGGTCGCCGCCCCGATCCATCCGGGCGCGGCCCAGGGCCATGGCGGCCAGGGCCAGGGTGGTCCCCAGGGCTACGCGCCCCAGATGCATGCGCCGCACCAGGGCCACGCCGCGGTCGGCAACACCGTCCGGTCGTTCCCCATCGAACCGCAGCAGTACCAGCATCCCGAGCCGACGCCCGCCGTCTATGCGCCGCCGGCCGAGCCGGCGGCCCCCCCGGCGCCGCAGCACATGGAAGGCCAGCCGGCCCATCACCAGTCGGAACTGGCGGCCCCGCCTCGCGGCCGCGAGCCCGAACGGGTCAGCGGTCCGCTGCGCGGCCAGAACCAGGACGGCGTCTTCATCGCTCCGCGTCCGGCCGACTCCGGTCCGCGTCCGCAGAGCCAGAACCTCAACACCGAGCGCTATCTCGCCCCCACGGCGGCCCTGCCCGAGGCGGCCCCGAAGAAGCGCGGCAGCTCGCTGTTCGAGCGGGTGACCGGCCTGGGCCGGCGGATCATGGAAGGTTCGGAACCCGAGCAGCAGGCCCGCCAGGCGCCGCAGCCGCCGGCCCCGCCGGCAAGCGTCAAGCAGGCTCCGGGCGGCGCGCCGCAGGCACCCCGCCCGGCGGCCGAGCCGATGGACCGTCCGGCCAAGATGAGCCACGCCGAAGAGGAGATGCTGGACATCCCCGCCTTCCTGCGCCGCCAAGCCAACTGACCCGTGACCCGCGGGCGCCGAGGCGCCCGCGGGTCACGCGGACCGGTACCGGAAAGAGCCCCCGCCCTCGCGGCCGGGGGCTTTTTTCTTGGCCCAATGCTTGAAGCAAGAGGACACGGGTGTGATGACCATCACTCGAGGACTATGCCGCAACTGCGTAACAATCCGTAACAAAGAGTGATTTGTGCTCTGGCGCGGGACTTGATAGGTATTGATCGTGGGTAACGCCCACGACAGCCGAGTGCTTATCGAAGTATTGCCCACACGACGCATAGCAGGTAATCAAGTGTCCGAGCAAAGCCAGAGTAACGAGACGATGTTTCAGCAGACGCTGAAGAGCCCGATCAACTGCACCGGCATCGGCCTGCATTCCGGGTCCAAGGTCTCCATGCGCCTGATGCCGTCGGATGTGAATACCGGCATCGTGTTCGTGCGTACCGACCAGCCGGCCGACCGCGCGACCATTCGGGCCGACTGGGATCGGGTGACCGATACCAAGCTGTGCACCGTGGTCGCCAACGACGCCGGCGTTTCGGTCGGCACGATCGAGCACCTGATGGCAGCGCTTCGCGGTTGCGGCATCGACAACGCAGTGATCGAGCTGAACGGCCCTGAAGTGCCGATCATGGACGGCAGCTCGGCTCCCTTCGTGTTCCTGATCGAGTGCGCCGGCATCCGCCAGCAGGACAAGCCGCGCCGCCTGATCAAGGTCCTCAAGCAGGTGACGGTCGGCGACCAGACCCGCTTCGCCAGCCTGTCGCCCTCGCCGGTGACCGGCTTCAGCTTCGAGATCGATTTCGCCAGCGCCGCGGTCGCCCGCCAGGAGACCTACGTCAAGCTCGGCAGCGGCACCTTCAAGGCCGAACTGGCCCGCGCCCGCACCTTCGGCTTCCTTCACGAGGTCGACCAGATGCGGAAGCTGGGCCTGGCTCGCGGCGGTTCGCTGGACAACGCCATCGTCATCAGCGGCGACAAGGTGCTGAACGAGGGCGGCCTGCGCTACACGGACGAGTTCGTGCGCCATAAGATCCTGGACAGCATCGGCGACCTGTATCTGGCCGGCGCGCCGATCATCGGCCATTTCCATGGTTGCCGCTCGGGCCATGCGCTGAACAACCAGCTGCTGCGCGCCATGTTCGCCGACCAGACCGCCTGGTGCCATGTCGATGCCGACGAAGCCGGTGCGACGCCGGCGGAATGGGCCCGGGAGAAGATCGCGGCCGTCGCCTGATCGGCGTCCGAAACCGGACCGACCATCCCGAAAGGCACCGGAGGGCTTCCCTTCCGGTGCCTTTTTCGTTCTGATGGAGCCCTCAGCGGAGGGGCGGGCCATGTCCGGGGATCGCGCGTCGGGCTACGTGACCGAGATAGAGTATACCGGCGGATTCTATCCCGAACTGGGGCCGGTGCGGCTCGGCTTCGCGGCGCAGGCCGCCGGCCTCGGCAGTCCCGATCCCGGACTGCCCTTCACCTATCTGGAACTGGGCTGCGGCCAGGGACGCTCGACGGCGCTTCATGCCGCATCCCTGCCCCACGGCCGGTTCTTCGCCGCCGACCTGAACCCCGCCCATATCCGGAACGCCCGGGCGCTCTCCGAATCGGCCGGCCTCGCCAACGTGACCTGGCTGGAACGGAGCTTCGCCGAGCTGCTGGACGAGGATCTGCCGGATCTCGACTTCATCACGCTGCAAGGCGTCTATTCCTGGATCAGCGCGGAGAACCGCCGGCATGTGGCCGAGCTGGTCCGGCGGCGACTCAAGCCGGGCGGCCTGGTCTATCTGAGCTACAACGCCCTGCCCGGCTGGACCGCAGCGGCGCCGCTCCGCCGGCTCATGGCCGACCATGCCTCCCTCGGCACCGGGCCGCTGGAAGGCCGCATCCGCGACGCGGTCGGGTTCGCCGGCGCCCTACGCGACGCTGGGGCGCGCTATTTCGAACGCAATCCCGCCGCGGCGTCCCGCCTCGACCAGATCGCGGAGAAGTCGCCGGCCTATCTGGCCCACGAATATTTCAACCGGGACTGGACGCTGTTCTACTTCGCCGACGTCGCGGCCGAGATGGCGGAGGCCGGGCTGGGCTTCGCCGGATCGGCCCACCTGATGGACCGGGTCGAAGCCCTGACGATCCCGGCGGCGGCACGGCCGGCCTTGGCCGGTATCCACGACCCGACATTCCGCGAGACGGCGAAGGACTTCATCACCGGTCAGCCGTTCCGGCGCGACGTTTTCGTCCGGCCGGGAGCCCGGCCGGCCCCGGACCCCGTCCTGGCCCTTGTCACGCCGCGCGAGGCCTGTCCCGGCCGCGTCGCGGTCCCGGCCGGCGATTTCCGGATGGAGGGGGCGGTCCATGGTACCGTGCTGGACACCCTGGCGGGGGAACCGCAGCCGCTTTCGAGCCTGCTCGCCCTGCCGGCCCTGGCCGAACGGGGACATGGCCTGGGGCTGGAGGCGGTCATGACGCTGGTAGGGCTGGACCTGATCGGCCCCGCGCTGCCGCGGGCGGGCCTGCCCGGACGGCTGGCCTCGACGCGCCGCTTCAACGCGGCGATGCTGGACAGGCAGAGGGCCGGCCTGGAAAGCTCGGTCCATCTGGCGTCGCCGGTACTGGGGAGCGGCGTCGAGGTCAACCTGCTGGAAGGCCTGACCCTGTCGGCATGGCGGGACGGGGCCGGGGATCCGGCCCGGTTCGTCTGGAACGTGCTGGCCGGACGGGGCCAGCGCCTCGTCAAGGATGGCAGGACGCTGGAGAGCGAGGCCGGCAACCTGACGGAGATCGCGGAGCGTATCGAAGCCTTCGCGGCGGGGCGCCTGCTGGTGCTGAGCCAGCTGGGCGTCGCCGAGTGACGCGCGTCGTCAGGCTTCCGCGGCCAGCAGCCGGCGCGCGGTTTCCGCGTCGGCCAGGATCTGCTGCTTCAGCGCGTCGAAGCTCTCGAACTTGCGTTCCGGCCGGATGAAATCGATCATCTGCACCCGCAGGTGCCGGCCATAGAGGTCGCCGGAAAAGTCGAACAGATGGACCTCCAGCAGTTCCTTCAGGCCGTCGACCGTCGGTCGCCGGCCGAGATTGGCGACGCCGTCCGTCCAGACCGTCTGCGGCCCCTGGTCGATGCCGGCGCGCACGGCATAGACTCCGTAACGGGGGCGCAGATACTCTCCCAATTCCAGGTTGGCGGTCGGGAAGCCGATGGTGCGGCCCCGCTGGTCGCCATGCTCGACCCTGCCCTCCAGCTCCCAGGGGCGGCCCAGGACGACGGCGGCTTCCCGGGGATTCCCCGCGGCCAGGAGGTCGCGCACGCGGGTGGAGGAGAATACCCCGCCCGCGGCGTCGGCGGCGGGCTTCACCTCGGTCACGCCGAAGTCCGCGATCCGTGCCGCCTGGTATAGGAAACCGACGTCGCCGCCGCGCTTGTGGCCGAACACGAAGTCATAGCCGGCCACCACGTGGCTGGCACCCAGTCCGGCCAGCAGCACCTCGTCGACGAATTGCTGCGCCGTCCGTTGGGAGAACGTCTGGTCGAAATGGATCACGAACAGCAGATCGACCCCGAGATCCTCGATATGCCTGGCCTTGGTGCGGAAGGGAGTGAGGCGGAACGGCGCGTCGGCCGGCCGGAACAGGCTGCGCGGATGGGGTTCGAAGGTGAGCACGGCGAGCGGCTTGCCGCTGGCCCTGGCGATGTCGGCGGCGGTGCCGATGACGATCCGGTGACCGCTATGGACGCCATCGAAGTTGCCCAGCGCCACCACGGCGCCGCGCGCGTCCTCCGGCAGGTCTGTATAGTGTCTGAATAGTCTCATACCGGGCACCCCCTCGCCGCCCGGACCTCGATTAGCTCAAAAGAACAAGGATGTATATAGGCGGCGAGCGGCGCGTGGTAAGCGCGCCGAGCCCGGTGGCCCACGGTCCCCGGGGAGCGGACCTCCCGTCCGTCACATGCGCGAGGGGACCATCAGCAGGGCGTCGCCGTCGATCACCACGTTGCCCGCCACGGTGCAGACCGTCTTGACCGCGACGCGCCGCTTCTCGGGGAAGACCTCGGTGACGGTGACGCGCGCCTGCACGGTGTCGCCCGGCTTGACCGGCGCCTTGAACTTCAGGTTCTGGCTCAGATAGATGCAGCCGGGGCCGGGCAGCTTGGTGCCGAGCACGGTCGAGATCAGGCTGGCGGTCAGCATGCCATGGGCGATGCGGCCCTGGAACATGGTGGTGCTGGCGAATTCCTGGTTGAGATGCACCGGGTTGGTGTCGCCCGAAACGCCGGCATACAGCACGATGTCGGCGTCGGTCACGGTCCGCGCGTATACGGCGGACTGGCCGACGAAGAGGTCCTCGAGAAAAAACCCGGTCAGGCCGTCGTTGGCACCGCGCACGTCATCCATAATCCGACCTCTTCCAATTCCTATTGCACACGGATTGTGCATCACGAAGCTGTTTTTTCGCAATGCGGCATAACCGCGCCCAAGCCACCATCCCATAAGACTTATGAAGGAGAGGTTAGTTCCCGATACCTGTTGAATCGGCCCGGCGCGTTTGACTTTCCGGCTACCCGAGCAACCGTCTATCGGATCCGCCGCACTTCCCGTCAGGGACTCCCGGCACTTCAAAGGATGGCACAGCATGAGTCACGGCTTCGCTCTCATCACCGGCGGCACCACCGGCATCGGCGCCGCCTTCGCCAGGCTGCTTCCGGAAAGCACCAACCTGCTGCTCGTCGCACGCAACGAGGAGAGGCTCTCCGAACGGCGCGCCGAGCTGGAGAGGTCGGGCCGCACGGTGGAGACGGTCGCCGCCGATCTTTCCACGCGTGAAGGCCGCGACAAGCTGCTGGACAAGGCGTCCGAATGCGAGATCGACCTGCTGATCAACAATGCCGGGGCGGGCCGCTTCGCCCGAGTCCTGGACAACGACCCGGACGACGAGCTGGCGACGGTGGAACTGAACGTCGTCGCCCCGACCGTGCTGACCCGCGCGCTGCTGCCGGGCATGATCGAGCGCGCCCGGCGCGATGGCCGGCGGTGCGGGCTGATCCTGGTGTCCAGCACGACCGCCTTCCAGCCGATCCCGCTGCTCACGACCTATTCGGCGACCAAGTCCTTCGTGCTGGCCTATGGCGAAGGCCTTCGGGAGGAGACGAGGCGCGACCCGCTGGATCTGCTGGTGCTCTGCCCCGGCGCCACCCGCACCGAGTTCAGCGAGCGCTCCGGCTTCGACCTGGGGAAGCTTCCAGGCGCCGACGACCCGATGAAGGTCGCCCGCGAGGGGCTGGAGAACCTCGGCCACCGCACCGTCCATGTGGTCGGCATGGGCACGCGGGCGGCGCTGACGCCCTTCCTGATCCCGCGCCGCATCGCGACCACGGGTGCCGGGGCGATCATGTCGATCCTCGGCAAGGCCAACCGGCTGAAGCCGCGCCAGATGTGACGCCGGATCACCCGGCGCGCAGGGCGTGCCACAGGGTGCTGACGGCGAAGCCGATGAACATCACCCCGGTCGCGCGGATGATCCAGATCTCCCCCGACCGGTACAGGCGGCGCAGCGGCGGCGTTCCCACCAGCCAGATCAGGATGGCGTCCGCGACCAGGAACCCCGCGAACACCGCGCCCAGCAGGAGCGGCGCGTTGGCCGCGGTCAGGGACTCCAGGTCCTGGGCCAGCAGCGCCGTGAAGACGGACAGGGTGACCGGATAGCTCTTGGGATTGGTGACCCCGAACATCAGGCCGCGGGCCAGGGGCCGCCGGACGGAGGTGGAGACCTGCCCGGAGGCGTCGCGCCGGACCAGGACGGCGCGGGCTCCGAGATAGAGCAGGTATGCCCCGCAGGCCAGCGCCAGCACCTGGAACACGACCGGCGCTATGACCTTGGCGCCGATCAGCGCGGTCAGCGCCAGCATCGCCCACAAGGTATCGCCGACCAGATGCCCGACCAGGAACCCCGCCCCGGCCCGCCGCCCCTGGGCGGCACCGATCCCCAGCAGGGCCAGTACGGCCGGCCCTGGCGTCAGGACGACGATGGCTCCCGCCGTCGCGGCCGCCAGCAGGATCGAGGCTTCCATGGTTTTCCACCTGTCCGTTCAGGGCATCGGTCTTCGAGGATGGCGGCATCCTGCAATTCCTGGAACCTGCGGGCAAGGGCGTCATTCGGTGTTCCGGTCAGGGCACGACGTCGCGTACGCCGCGCTCCATCTGCTCGGAATGCTCGAATCGAGGTTTTGGGTTTAAAACTTTTAATAACTTTTCCCGCCTAACTAGGCCCTGTCTGAAGCTGGCCGGCGAGTCGTGATCGGCTTAGCCATATTCCTGGATGGGCCTGACCTTTGGATGATCGAGATTTGTCGGTCGAGACATTCTTCTCATCGCCGAAACTGGCGATGAACCGAATCCGTTGGCGAACCCGCGATCACTCGGAGTACGCTGCCGCCACCATTCGTTTGGAAACGGCAGGTTTTAGGAAAGGTGCTGACCGCCTTGAATTGACCGCCCACTTGAGGCGAATCCCAAGAAAATTGAACTTCAATCTGCTGTTTTACAACAAGTGTGTATTTCGGCTTGACGTAGAGCCTGCCCGCAGTCATCGGAATTTGCTTACCGGGAAATCAACCTCATGTACACATTGGCAGGCATGGCCTCTCTTCGAAGCACAACCAGATACGAGGACAATGTCGCATGCGGAATGGCTTGACGAATTCTGCCGGAATTGCCATATAATTTACCCATATCCATATCGACCTCCTCCGTATGATAGGGAGCAGCTGAAGCTGGACCTTAAATGAACAAGGTTATGCCAACGGAGGTGGAGCGAATTGCTCGCTCCTTGATTTCCGCAGAAGAGACCAATCTGGGCATCGAGGTAACTACGCCTGTCATATACCCGAATGGCAACTGCGTGACAGTCGTCGTGGAGCAGACGCGATCCGGATTGGCCGTTCACGACGCCAGTTCCGGCGCGATGTTTCTCGCATCCGAAGGTATTCACTTCACCCGCCAGATCGCTAGAAGATTGGCGCCGCTGGTCGCCGATTACGGCTGCAAACTGGACGATGGCCGGGTTGCCAGAAACACCGACAGCACCGATCTTGCTGTGGCCATCGCACTGGTCGCAAATGCATCGCGTCTGGTCGCGGACCATGTTCTAGAAGTCAGACGCCAAACCGAAGTCGAGTTCCGCCATGCCGTCACTGAACGCCTCCGGGAATTCGTCGGAGAAAGGCTGCGCGAGAACGAGACTTTCCACGGTGCCAGCGGACGGGTCTACAGGGTGGCAAACGTGATTCTGGATGCGGAACAAGCGTGCCCCATCGCATTCATCGTATCGCTGGCGTCTCGCGGTACGGTGCCCGCCTGCTTCTCCGAAATGTTCGATCTGAAGAATGCATTCCCAACCGTGGCGAACGAATCAGTGTATGCCGAGCACGGCGACCTCCGTCCGGAAGACAAGGCTTTTCTCGGACAAGTGAGCAAGGTGATCGCCTTCGGCCAGGCTTCGACGGAATTTGCCAAGTTCAAGGCGGCCGTCTGATGATCCTGCACCGTGAGACTGGCGGGAACGTTTCCGGCGAGCAGTGTTGATACCGCCTTGCCAAGTCTTGCGGGATCCTGGCAATCAGAAGTGATCGTCGTTCATCGGAGCCCCCCGTGCCGGACTTGGCCACATCCGCCGCATCCCCAGCCGACCTCGCGGCGGCAGCGCCCGTTCGCCCGGAACCGCCGCCGGCCATCGGCTGGCTGACCCTGCCGGATGGGGCGGTGGTCCGCCATGCCTGCTGGGAGCCCGACGGGGCGCCCCGGGCGACGCTGCTGATGCTGAACGGGCGGTCGGAGTTCATCGAGAAGTACACCGAACTGGCGCGTGACTGGAACGCGCGCGGGTTCCGCGTCTTCAGCCTGGATTGGCGCGGCCAGGGGCTTTCCACCCGGCCACTGCCGCCGCCCCGCCATGAACGGCATTACCTGACCGACTTCGCGATCCTGGAGGAAGACCTGCAGGTCTTCCTGGAACGGGTCGTCGTGCCGCGGCAGGCCGGGCCGCTGGTGCTCTATGCCCATTCCATGGGCGGGCATGTCGCGGCGCGCTACCTTACGTCGGGCTGGCATCATTTCGCCGCCGCCGTGCTGTCGGCGCCGATGGCGGACATCGACACGCAGGGGTTCCCCCGCCCCGTGGTGCGCGCTCTGGCGGCGCTGATGAGCCTCGCCGGGTTCGGCACCGCCTATGCCCTCGGGCAGGGCGACTATGATCCGGACCGGCAGGATTTCGCGACCAACCCCGTCACCCACGACGCGAGGCGCTGGGCGGTCCATCACCAGTGGTTCCGCGCCCATCCGGAACTGCGGGTCGGCGGAGTCACCTGGGCGTGGCTGCACGCGACCTTCCGCTCGGTGGACCTGCTGGCCCGGCCGGAGACGTCGGCGGCCGTCGATCTGCCCATGCTGGTGCTGAGCCCGGTGCAGGACCCGCTGATCCCCCCCGAGGCGCACCGGGACCTGTGCCGGCGCTACCACAAGTGCCGGCTGGTGCGCTACCCCGAGGCCCGGCACGAGATCATGATGGAGGCCGACGATCTCCGCGCGCGGGCCTGGGCCGATATCGACGGCTTCCTGGCCGAGGTGCTGCCGGAAGCGCCCGCCCTACGAGGAGGGATACTCGGCGACGCCGCCATGGGCGCCTGACCAGTCCACCGGGTTGTTCAGGAACTTCTCGACCTCGCCCAGGGTGTGCGTGTCGAAATAATTGTTGTCCTTGGCGACGCGAAGCACGTCCCACCAGGTCGCCAGCGCGTGCAGGCGCACGCCCATGTTGGCCATGTTGGTGCGGCTTTGCGGGAAGATGCCGTAGTGGAAGACCACGAAGGTGTCGGATACCCGGGCGCCGGCATCGCGGAGCGCCTGGACGAAGTTGATCTTGCTCTTGCCGTCGGTGGTCAGGTCCTCGACCAGCAGGGTGCGGGCCCCCTCCACCACGTCGCCCTCGATCTGGGCGTTGCGGCCGAAGCCCTTGGGCTTCTTCCGGATATACTGCATCGGCAGGGCCAGCCGGTCGGCGATCCAGGCGGCGAACGGAATGCCCGCGGTCTCGCCGCCGGCGACGATGTCGATCGACTCGAACCCGACCTCCCGGGCCAGGGTGGCCGCCGCGAAATCCACCACGGCGCCGCGGGCGCGCGGATAGGAGATGATCTTGCGGCAGTCGATATAGACGGGGCTGGCCCAGCCGGACGTGAAGATGAACGGCTTGTCGCCGTTGAAATGCACCGCCTTGATCTCGATCAGCATCTTGGCGGTGAGCGTGGCAATGAAGTCCGGATCGTAGGTCGTGCCGAGCGAGGCGTGGGGCGAGGTCATGGGCGGGGTCCGTGGCAGGAGTCAGAAGTCAGGATTCGGGGACAAGGCGCCAGTCCAGGCGCTCGCCGCTCCGGAAGGGCAGCACGGCGTCGCCGTCGGCGGACAGGACGATGTCGGGGACGGTCTGGCCGGTCCGGTCCAGCGTGATCGTGTCCGGATTGGGATCCAGCCCGTAGAAGCGAGGGCCGTTGAGGCTGGCGAACGCCTCGAACCGGTCGAGCGCCCCCTCCTCCGCGAAGACCTGGGCATAGACCTCCACCGCGGTCGGCGCCGTGAAGACGCCGGCGCAACCGCAGGCGCTTTCCTTGGCGGTGACCGGATGGGGAGCGCTGTCGGTGCCGAGGAAGAACGGCGCCGCCCCCGACGTGGCGGCACGGCGCAGCGCCAGCCGGTGGCGCTCGCGCTTGGCGATCGGCAGGCAATAGAGATGCGGGCGGATGCCGCCGGCGAAGATGTGGCTGCGGTTGATCACCAGATGATGGGCGGTGATGGTGGCGCCCAGCCGGCCGCTGGCGTCGGCGGAGACGAAGTCGGCCGCCTCCTCCGTCGTGATATGCTCGAACACCACCTTGAGCTCCGGATAGCGTTTCAGCAGCGGCGCTAGGACGCGGTCGATGAACACGGCCTCGCGGTCGAAGATGTCCACGTCCTGGTCGGTCACCTCGCCATGGACCAGCAGCGGCATGCCGATGCGCTGCATCCGCTCCAGCACGCCCGCGACCTTGTCCAGGTCGGTCACGCCGTGGGCCGAGTTGGTGGTGGCGTGCGCCGGGTAGAGCTTGACCGCGGTGAAGACGCCTTCCTCGTGGCCGCGGGCGATCTCGTCCGGATCGGCGCCGTCGGTCAGGTAGCAGGTCATCAGCGGCTGGAAGGTCGAGCCTTCCGGCAATGCATCGCGGATCTCCGCCGCGTAGCGCTTCGCCTGATCCACGGTGGTGACCGGCGGCTTGAGGTTCGGCATGATGATGGCGCGGCCGAACTGACGGGCGGTGAAGGGCAGCACCGCCTTCAGCATGGCGCCGTCGCGCAGATGCAGGTGCCAGTCGTCGGGACGGCGTATGGTGAGGCTGTTCGGCGTGTCTGACATCGCATGCGGTCCGCTGACGGGGGGATCTTCCGGCATTCGCCTCAGCGGGTTTTAGAGGCTTTGCGCGGCTGGCTCAACCGGCATAGGCGGTGGTCTGGTTTGCGCAGGACATCGGAAGCCGCTAGATTGCCGGCCCTGTTGAAGCTCCCCGAAAAATCCGGCCCCCGAAGAAAACCGACATGAGCCTGATCCAAGCCAAGACCCCGCCGGGCGTGATGGAACTGCTGCCCAAGGACCAGATCGCTTTCCAGCGCTTCCTGGACACCATCCGGCGCGGATACGAGCGCTTCGGCTTCCTGCCGGTGGAAACCCCCGTGTTCGAGACGGTGGACGTGCTGCTGACCAAGACCGGCGGCGAGACCGAGAAGCAGGTCTATTTCGTCCAGTCCACCGGCGCGCGGCAGCAAGGCAAGGACGCCGAGCTGGCGTTGCGCTTCGACCTGACCGTGCCGCTGGCCCGCTATGTGGCCGAGCACGAGCACGACCTGGCCTTCCCGTTCCGCCGGTATCAGATGCAGCGGGTCTATCGCGGCGAGCGGGCCCAGAAGGGGCGGTTCCGCGAATTCTACCAGTGCGACATCGACGTGATCGGCAAGGACACGCTGCCGGTCGCCTATGACGCCGAAATGCCGGCGGTGATCTACCATGTCTTCCGCGAACTGGACGTCGGTGGCTTCACCATCAACTTCAACAATCGCAAGATGCTGGCCGGCCTGTTCGAGACCTTCTCGATCGAGGACGGCGAGCGGCGCAAGCTGGCGCTCCGCGAGATCGACAAGCTGGACAAGATCGGCCGCGACAAGGTGATCGAGAGCCTGTCCGGCGAGGGGATCGGGTTGGACCGCGAGCTTGCGACGCGGTTGCTGGACGCCATCGGCCTGACCGGCACCAATGCCGAGATCATGGCGGCCCTGGGCGCCATGGCGGGCAGGAGCGACCTGTTCGCCCAGGGGTTGGCGGAGCTGGACGCCGTGCTGGCCGGCCTGAAGGCGTTGAAGGTCCCGGAGGAGTTCTACCGGATCAACCCGGCCATCGCGCGCGGGCTGGACTATTACACCGGCACGGTCTACGAGACCTTCCTGAACGACTTCCCCGGGGTGGGCAGCGTCTGCTCCGGCGGGCGCTACGACAATCTGGCGAGCCACTACACCAAGTCGAGGCTGCCGGGCGTCGGCATCTCGATCGGCGCCACCCGGCTGTTCTACCAGCTGAAGGAGGCGGGCGTCATCAAGGGCGACGGCAGCACCAGCGCCGTCCTGGTGACCCAGCTGGACCCGGCGCTGTCCGCCGACTATCTCGCGATCGCCGCCGAGTTGCGCGACGCCGGGATCAACACGGAGGTGCAGTTCGAAGCCTCCAAGATCGCCAAGCAGCTCAAATACGCCGACCGCGCCGGCATCCGCTTCGCCGTCCTGATGGGCACCGACGAGCAGGCACGCGGCACGGTGACGCTGAAGGACCTGGGCAAGGGCGAGCAGCACGACGTGCCGCGGGCGGAACTGGCAGAGCGGGTGCGCGGCTTGATCGATGGCCAGAGATAACGGCGATGGCCGGAGATGATCCCGGCGGTATCTCCGGCCTTCGGCGCTTTCGGTGGCCATCCTTGGCATGAATTGACCTCGCCGGCTCCGTGCCACGGACGGCGCAATCCGGCTTACGGCGGGGTCATGTCTTCCGTCACTTGGTCGCGCAAACCCGGAAATAGCCGGTGTTCCAATGGGTCCAAACGCCGTCCGGCTCCATTGCCTTCCAGGCGCCGAACAAGGGAACCCCTCGCACGAGGTTGAGGGTGATCGTGGTGCTCGTCAGCTCGATCGTGACCGGATTGGCGTCATCTTTCTGGCTCCACATCCGGGCGCAGCTGTACGCGGCCACCTTGTCGGGCGAGAACATGACGGAGACGAAGGCGGGAATGGCCACGCTGCTTGTCACGATAGTGGAATCGACGGACATTGAAATGTCATTTCTTGATTTCTTCATGGTAGTGCAGAGCGACTATACACTTCCTATCCGCCTAAAATATTTCAAGAATACAATTACTATAGAAACATGAATTCGACTTCTGAAACCATCTAATCTGCTTCATACGATGGTGTTTATACTACGGGTCAAACTAATGATAGTCTCATGTCAACAGCATTGAGGATCGGTAGTCGAGTTCCGGCAGAGATGTCGGACGTTTACAGCCTGGCATTGGAGCGGTCCCCGGTCAGGTCGATCCGCCCGAGACAGCTGATCCGATGCGTTGCGCCATGGGCGCAACCTACGATCGTCGGCCCGCATCACCTCCGCCCTGCATCGAGCCGTAGGTTGCGCCCATGGCGCAACACAGTGCGGCGAGTGATACGGCAGGCTGCGAGGACCGGAGCGGTTCAACCTGATCGAGGACCGCTCTAACGTTCCAAACTGGTAAAGTTTCAATGCCGGTCGTATCATAGATAAAGATGGTATCGGCCGGTTGATATAAAGATGACTATCAGTAGATCTGACAGCATATCGGCGCAATAAGATAAGCTAAAAGATAAACTTTTAAATTGTTATTCAGACGTCGGTGAAGCGTCAATCGATGACCTCATTGCCAGCCGCCCGTCCACCAGACTGACCCGCCGGCTGGTCTGCGCCGCCAACCCCTCGTCGTGGGTCACCGTGATCACCGTCGTGCCCGTCTCGCGCGTCAGCCGGGCGAAGATGTCGAAGACCGTCTGGGCGCTCTTCGTGTCCAGGTTGCCGGTCGGCTCGTCGGCCAGGATCACCCGCGGCCGGTTGGCGAGCGCCCGCGCTATGGCGACGCGCTGGCGTTGTCCGCCGGAAAGCTGGGACGGCAGCTTGGAGGTTTGGTCGCCCAGCCCCAGGTCTTCCAGCAGACCTTCGGCACGCTTCCGCAACTCCGTCTCCGGGCTGCCGCCGAGCTTGCGCATGGGGATCATCACGTTGCCCAGAACCGTGAATTCCGGCAGCAGGAAATGGAACTGGAAGACGAAGCCCAGCTTGGACAGCCGCAGCGCCGCCAATTCGGCGGCATCGGCCTCCGCGGTGTCGCGGCCTTCCAGGAGGATCGAGCCGGAGGTCGGCCGGTCGAGCAACCCCAGCAGATAGAGCAGCGACGATTTGCCGGAGCCGGAGGGGCCGGTGATCGCGACGAACTCCCCCTCCCCGATGGCGAGGTCGATGCCGTCGACCAGCGTCACCGGGACAAGGCCGGGCAGCACGCGGCCGACGCCCCTCGCCTCGACCACCGGCTTCATGCCGCACCGCGGATGATGTCAACCGGGTTCGCGCCCGCTGCGCGGCGCGCCGGTATCCAGGCCGCCACGCCCGACGCCGCCAGGGAGAACAGACCGCCGATCCAGTAATGGGTCAGCGACCATTCCAGGAAGAAGCGGTCGTTGCGGACCATGCCGCCGACATCGAACCGGATGCTGGCGAGCAGCGACGTCAGCCCGAAGCCGATCAGCCAGCCCAGCACCGCGCCGATGACTCCGATCATCAGTCCCTGCATCAGGAATGTCCGGCGGATGTCGGACTCGGTCAGGCCGATGCTCTTCAGGATCGCGATGTCCCGAGACTTCTCGTACACCACGGTCGAGATGATGTTGAAGATGCCGAAGGCCGCGACCACCATGATGGCGCCGACGGTGGAATACATGATGGCGTTCTGGATCCTGAAGACGCCGAACACGCCCTCGTTCGCCTCCTGCCAGCTTTCGGCCCGGTAGCCGTAGAGCGACTCGATCCGGGCCGCCACCTCGCGGGCGTCGTCCACCCGGTCCAGGCGGATGCGGATCTGGTTGATCACGTTGGCCCTGGATTGCAGGATCTGGGCCTTCTTCAGCAGGATATAGGCCTGCCCCTCGTCGAGGTTGACGATGCCGGTACGGAACAGCCCGACCAGCTTGACCCGCAGGATCACCCCGGCCGGCGAGATCGCGTTGAGGCTGTCGCCCATCTTGGCACCCAGCTTGTCCGCCAGCCCCACGCCCATCACGATGCCGTTGGCGGCGCTGGACAGGTCGGCGAGGCGGCCTTCGACCATGTCCTGCTCCAGCTGGGTGACGCGCACCTCGCGCTCCGGCACGATGCCGATCAGGCTGGCGCTCTGGTCGGCGCTGCCGTAGCGCAGGATCACCTGCCCGGTCAGCGACGGGGCCACCCACAGGCCCGGCCACTCCGACAGCGCCGCGACGAGGGTGCCGGCCTTGCGGATGCCGCGAATCTCGTTCCGCGGCTTCAGCCCGTGAAGGGCCACGGCGCCGCCGGGGAAGGCCGCGGCGACGGGCTGGACCGCCGGCTCCCGGAACTGGTCGCGCACGGTGATGTGGGGCGACGCGTTGATCACGGTATCGACGAAGTAGCTCTGGAAGCCCTGCATCAGCGCCGCCATGGCGATGAAGAACCCCACGCCCAGCGCCACGCCCATGACGGACACGATCGTCTGCCGCTTGCGGCCCAGAATATGGGTCAATGCCAGATCGAGGAGAAGCGGGCGCGGCATGGCGGCCCCTCAGGATCGCTGCCGATTCGGCCGGACCGACGAACCGTCGGCCAGCCCCGGCGGCGGGTCCAGCACCACGGTCTCCCCTTCCGCCAGGCCCTCCCGGATCTCCACGACGCCCTGCCCGACCACGCCCATGACGACGGGCCGCCGCTCCGCGCGTCCGTCCCGCACCACGAAGAGATGGCCGGCGGACAGGGCGGACTGGGGCACCAGCAGGGCGGCATCCTCCCGGCGCACCACGATGTTGGTCTCCACCGTCATGCCGATCATCAGCGGCGTGTCCGGCGGCAGGGCGATCCGGACCCGATAGCTCTTGTTGACCGGATCGCCCTTCGGCGTGATGTCGGCCACCGTGCCGTCCAGGACGCGGCCGGCGAAGGCGTCGGCCTTGATAAGGGCCGGCTGGCCGGAGGATATCTGGGGGATGTCCTCCTCGTCCACCTCCGCCTCGATTCGCAGGGGGCTGGGCTGGCCGATCCAGAACAGGACGTCCTCGGGCCGGGCGATCTCCCCGATCTCGCCGTCGCGGCGCAGGACCATGCCGTCCATGGGCGCCCTCAGGCGATGGTCCTCGACCCGCTGGCGGGCCGCGTTGAGGGTGGCGGCTGCCTGGTCGAGCTGGCTGCGGGCTCGCTCCTCCACCTGCGTCGTGGTGACGCCCCGCCGCGCCAGTTCGGACACCCGGTCGAGTTCGGACCGCAGGAAGCGCAGTTCGGCTTCGAGCTGGGCGACCGCGGCCCGGTGCTCGCGGTCGTCCAGCCGCATCAGGATCTGGCCGGTCTTGACCGCGTCGCCCTCGAACGCCTCGACCGAGGCGATCCGGCCGGTGCCGAGCGGCTGGACCTTGGCCCAGGAGACCGGCTCCACCGTGCCGCTGGCATAGACCGCCTCGACCGCCGGCCCGCGGCCGACCGTCGCCGTCGCGACCGCGGGAACCCCGTAAAGATACTGGAACAGACCCAGGGCGAGGATGGAGCAGGCCAGGAGGAAGGTGGTTATGAGGAATCCGCGCCTGATCCTGTGCATCTATCCGCCGACATGATCGTTCAAGCCTCCGGCATCCTCCTATATAGGAAGGGGAAGTGCCAACCTTCCCATGCTTGGGGCAGAGCCGGCGAGCAGCGTCTTGATCCTTTCTTCCCTTCCACCCCCCACCGTTCCCCCGGCCGTCCTCGTCCACGGAATCGACGGCCTGCGCGCCGCCCTCGCCGCGGCGGCGGACCTCGGGCGCCCGCTCACCGTGCTGAGCTTCCCCGGGGCGGCCGGATCCGCCGGGGCCTCCTGGTTCCATGCCCTGGTGTGCATGGGATCGGCGGATTATCCGGACGTGCCGGTGACGGCGGTGCTGGACTGCGGCGGACAGCCCGGCCACGCCCTGGCCGCGCTGCGGGTCGGGGTCCGCCATCTGCTTCTGGCCGACTCGGTGCCGGCCTGGACGCGCGTCCGGGCCATCGCGGAAACGGCGGGAGGCACGCTGTATGGTTTTGCCGGTCCGGTCTTCGATCCGCGCTTCTTCCGCGACCCCGTCAGGGGATGCCGCGAATGGCTCGCGGTAAACCCATAGGGCGAACCGACGCAGCGTTGCAAACGGTGCCCCGAACGGCTATGCAAAGCCGCATTTCCGACAGAAAACAAATCGGGACCTGGACCATGAAGATCACGCGCCGCGTCAAAGAGATCCTCGCCAATTACGAGAGCGACAATCCGGGAACCAAGGGCAACCTCGCCCGCATCCTGATGGAAGGCCGTCTCGGCGGTACCGGCAAGCTGATCATCCTGCCGGTGGACCAGGGGTTCGAGCATGGCCCGGCGCGCAGCTTCGCGCCCAATCCCGCCGGCTATGACCCGCACTACCACTACCAGATGGCGATCGACGCCGGCCTGAGCGCCTATGCGGCTCCCCTGGGCCCGCTGGAGGCCGGTGCCGACAGCTTCGCGGGCGCCATCCCGACCATCCTGAAGATGAACAGCGCCAACAGCCTGTCGCGCCAGAAGGAAGCCGCCGACCAGGCCGTGACCGCCAGCGTCAAGGACGCGCTGCGGCTAGGCTGCACGGCCATCGGCTTCACCATCTATCCCGGCTCCGACGCCATGTACCAGCAGTACGAGGAGATCCGGGAACTGAGCGCCGAGGCAAAGAGCTACGGCATCCCCACGGTCCTGTGGTCCTATCCCCGCGGCGGCCCCGTCACCAAGGACGGCGAGTTGGCCGTCGACGTGATCGCCTATGCCGCCCACATGGCGGCCCTGCTCGGCGCCCACGTCATCAAGGTCAAGCTTCCGACCGACTATCTGGAGAACGCCGAGGCCAAGAAGGTCTACCAGGAGCGCCAGATCCCGATCGGCACCCTGCCGGAGCGGGTCCGCCATGTCATGCAGTCCTGCTTCAACGGCCGCCGCATCGTGGTCTTCTCGGGCGGTGCCCACAAGGGCGAGGATGCCATCTTCGACGACGCGCGGGCGATCCGCGACGGCGGCGGCAACGGCTCGATCATCGGCCGCAACAGCTTCCAGCGGTCCCGCGAGGACGCGCTGGCCCTGCTCGACCGGCTGGTGAAGATCTATCTCGGGAAGGAATAACTCCCGGGCCTTCCGCTCCCCCGGGCCGGGCTCCCGTCGCCCGGATCCGGGGGAGCGTCTTCATTTCTGGCGGAGTTTTCTCCCATGGCGGACTGCCGCCTCTATCTCTGCACGCCGCCGGCCCTGGATCCGGCCGTGTTCGCCGACCAGCTGGCGCAAGCCCTGGACGCAGGCGACGTCGCCTGCATCCAGCTCAGGCTGAAGGACGTTGACGACGACACGGTGCGCCGCGCCGTCGACGTGCTGCGACCGATCTCGCAGTCGCGCGGCGTCGCCTTCATCCTGAACGACCGGCCCGACCTCGCGGCGGAGACGGGATGCGACGGCGTGCATGTGGGCCAGAGCGACTGGCCCTATGCCAAGGCGCGGAAGGCCGTGGGGGCCGATGCCATCGTCGGCGTGACCTGCCACGACAGCCGCCACCTGGCGATGGAGGCGGCGGAGGCCGGCGCCGACTATGTCGCGTTCGGCGCGTTCTATCCGACCACGACCAAGCCGTCCCACTACCGGCCGGAGCCCGACCTGCTGCAATGGTGGTCGGAGATGATGGAAGTCCCCTGCGTGGCGATCGGGGGCATCACGCCGGAGAACTGCGCCCCCCTGGTCAAGGCCGGCGCCGACTTCATCTGCGTCGTGACGGCGGTGTGGAACCATCCGGAGGGTCCGGGCGCCGGGGTCAAGGCGTTCAACGCGGCGATCGAGGCGGCCTCGGGAGCCACCTGACCGCCGCCGCGGACCGGTCCTACCGCGGCATGACGGTGCCGACGGCGGCCAGAACCGCCGGTTCCCGCCCTCGCGACCCTCGGGTTTCCAGGCTTTCGCGGGCCGCCCGGGCATCGCCGGCGACCACCGACAGGAACAGCGCCATGGACAGGATGGCCAGGAACGAGCCGGCCAGCGTGACCACGAAGGCGACCGGGTTGCCCGTGGAAAGCAGAACCCCCAGCCCGCCGGCCATCCCGACGAAACCGGCGATCCCGGTACCGACCTGAACCTTCGCCAACCGCGTGACGGGACGGGCTCGCCCCCGGTGATAAAGGCCGTAGAGGCACATCGTCACCCATCCCAGCAGGTTGAGGTGAGCATGCGCCGGGGCGAGCGTGAAGTCGTGCGCCACGCCCATATAGATGCCGAAGGACATTCCGGTCAGGGCCGCGGCGGCGGCCACGACGAAACAGACATATTCCAGTTTCATGATCTTCCTCGTTGCCTCTCCCGCGCTGCTCGGGGAGCGCGCGTCTGAACTCGATCCGCGCCGCGACAGGGCGACGCGAACCGGGCCAGACTGGCAGGAGATGACAGCGGGGACTGTCGCCCCGTTCACACCGGGGCGCTCTCTTTCGGCCGGTATCCGACCGGAGGGGGGCCGGGGTTCCGCCCAGGCGGCGGAACCCCCTTCGCGGCCGTTTACCTCAGCGCCGCGCAGGCGCGCTGGATGCGCTGGCAGGCCTCTTCCAGCTCCGCGGTCGAAGTCGCGTAGGAGATGCGGAAGAAGGGCGCCAGCCCGAAGGCCGAGCCCTGGACCACCGCGACGCCTTCGGACTCCAGCAGGTAGGTGACGAAATCCTCGTCCGTCCCGATCACCTTGCCGTCCGGGGTCGTCTTGCCGATCGTGCCCTCGCACGAGGGATAGACGTAAAAGGCACCTTCCGGCTTGTGGCACTTGATGCCGCTCGCCTGGTTCAGCATCGACACGACCAGGTCGCGGCGCTCCTTGAAGGCTTCCGCCCGTTCCTTGATGAAGTCCTGCGGGCCGTTCAGCGCCTCGACGGCGGCCGCCTGGCTGACCGAGGACGGGTTGCTGGTGCTCTGGCTCTGGATCACGCCCATCGCCTTGATCAGCTCCTTCGGGCCGGCCGCGTAGCCGATCCGCCAGCCGGTCATGGCATAGGCCTTGGACACGCCGTTGACCGTCAGGGTGCGGTCGTACAGCGACGGCTCGACCTGGGCCGGGGTCGTGAACTCGAACCCGTCATAGTTCAGGTGCTCGTACATGTCGTCGGTCATCACCCAGACATGGGGATGGCGGACCAGCACGTCGGTCAGCGCCTTCAGCTCAGCCCGGGTGTAGGCGGCGCCGGTCGGGTTGTTGGGGCTGTTCAGGATCAGCCACTTGGTCTTCGGCGTGATCGCCTTTTCCAGGTCCGCGGGCTGGAGCTTGAAGCCGGTGTCGGCCGGGCATTCTACCGGAACGGGCACGCCGTCGGCCAGCAGCACCATGTCGGGATAGCTGACCCAGTAGGGTGCCGGGACGATCACCTCGTCGCCCGGATTCAGGGTCGCCATCAGGGCGTTGTACAGCACCTGCTTGCCGCCGGTCCCGACGGTCACCTGCTCCGGCGTGTAGTCCAGCCCGTTCTCGCGCTTGAACTTGGCGCAGATCGCCTTCTTCAGCGCCGGGGTGCCGTCCACCGGGGTGTACTTCGTGTCGCCGGAGCGGATCGCCGCGATCGCGGCCTCCTTGATGTTGTCCGGGGTATCGAAGTCGGGCTCGCCGGCGCCGAGGCCGATGATGTTGCGGCCGGCGGCCTTCAGCTCACGGGCCTTCTGGGTGACGGCGATGGTCGGCGAGGGCTTGATGTTGCTCAAGCGGGTGGCGATGAACGGCATGGCATGGGATCCGGTGCGGATTTCGATCTGGGCGAGGTCTGTTGAATCTACGCGGCGGAGACCCTACGCCCGCCGCTTCCCCCGTGCAAGCGGCACGGACGATGGAGATAGGCCATCCGATTGCCCTCGGCGGATGCAGGATGGTACAGGAGAGTCGACTGTTACGGGTTCCCTATGCTAAAGTTGCGCCCCTTCTCCACTTTGGTTCATGGAAACGTACGGCGGTGCACGCCCCAGGCCTCACCCAACTGCTTGTCTACAGCGCGTTCATCGTGCTGGGCATGGCCGTGCTGTACGCGTTCAGGCCGCCGCCTCCGCCGAAGGTCAAGGGCCAGCGGATCACGCTCCGCAGGACCATAGACAACCTCAACCATCCCTCCCTGCACGATGTCCGGATCATCGACAAGCAGGGCCGCATCGTCTGCATCGAGCACATCATCCGCCTGCCGGCGAGCATCGTGCTGATCGGGACGGTGGCGGCCTCCGCCAAGGGCGAGGTGACCGGCAGCGAGTTCTCCCGGACCTGGAAGATCTCCAACCGGGGCGGCACGACCACCTGCGTCAATCCGCTGCTGGAACTCCAGCCCCTGAACCTCGCCTTCAAGCGCCGCTTTCCCCTGCTGCGGATCCGCGGCCTCGTGGTTTTTCCGGATACGGTCAGTTTCCCGAACGGTGCGCCCAAGGGGGCGGTTTGCGCCTCCGACTTCGAGCGGTGGATCGAGGAGGTCCTGAAGATGGACGGCACCGTCAGCTCCGCGACCGAACAGGCGTGGCCCGCGATCACCGCCATGGTGGCGTCCGCCCAGGCCCGCATCGAGCAGGCCCGGGCCAAGGGCCTGCTGGGGGGACAGGAAGCGGCCACGGGCGGCCGCAAGGCGAAGCCCGGCAAGAAGACCCTCGGCCCGGTGCCCGTGCGCGCCGCGGCGGCCTCCCGCGGACGGTGATGCCGGGGCGGCCATCGGGCGCGATCATTTGGTGAACGGATTCGCTCCCAAGGGACTGGCAGCGGGTGCCCGCGTTGAATATCTTACCAGCCATGACAATGCCCCCATCCATGCCCATGCTGATGCCGAAAGCCGCCGCCCTGCCGAAGCTGGAGGGGGGCAAGCGGCTCGAGATCGTGTCCGATTACAAGCCGGCCGGCGACCAGCCGCGCGCGATCGAGGAGTTGCTGAACGGCATCCAGCAAGGCGAGCGCGAGCAGGTGCTGCTGGGCGTCACCGGGTCGGGCAAGACCTTCACCATGGCCCACGTGATCCAGGAGATCCAGCGCCCCGCCCTGGTGCTGGCGCCGAACAAGACCCTGGCCGCCCAGCTCTACGGCGAGATGAAGAGCTTCTTCCCGAACAACGCGGTGGAGTATTTCGTCTCCTACTACGACTACTACACGCCGGAAGCCTACGTCCCACGCACCGACACCTATATCGAGAAGGAAAGCTCGATCAACGAGCAGATCGAGCGGATGCGCCACGCGGCCACCCGGTCGCTGCTGGAACGCGACGACGTGATCATCGTCGCGTCGGTGTCGTGCATCTATGGTATCGGCTCGGTCGAGACCTACTCGGAGATGACGCTGGGCCTCCAGACCGGGATGACGGTCAACCGGTCGGAGTTGCTGTCCCGTTTCATCGACCTGCAATACAAGCGCAACGACCTTGGTTTCGGCCGCGGAACGTTCCGGGTGCGGGGCGATACCGTCGAGCTGTTCCCCGCCCACATGGAGGACCGCGCCTGGCGGTTCTCGCTGTTCGGCGACGAGCTGGAGGGGATCTTCGAGATCGACCCGCTGACCGGCGAGAAGCTGATGGCGCTCCAGGCGGTAAAGATCTACCCCAACAGCCACTACGTGACGCCCAAGCCGACGCTGCACCAGGCGATCAAGCAGATCCAGCACGACCTGAAGGTCCGGCTGGCCGAGTTCGAGGCCGAAGGCAAGCTTCTGGAGGCCCAGCGGCTGGAGCAGCGGACCCAGTTCGACATCGAGATGATGCTGGCGACCGGAAGCTGCGCCGGCATCGAGAACTATTCCCGCTACCTCTCCGGCCGCCAGCCCGGCGAGCCGCCGCCGACGCTGTTCGAGTACCTGCCCAAGAACGCCCTGCTGATCGTGGACGAGAGCCACGTGATGGTGCCGCAGGTCGGCGGTATGTACCGCGGCGACTACATGCGGAAATCGACGCTGTCGGACTTCGGCTTCCGCCTGCCGTCCTGCAAGGACAACCGGCCGCTGAAGTTCGAGGAATGGGACGAGATGCGGCCGCAGAGCGTGTTCGTCTCGGCCACCCCCGGCCCGTGGGAGATGGAGCGGACCGGCGGCGTCTTCGTCGAGCAGGTCGTCCGCCCGACCGGCCTGACCGACCCGCCGGTGATCATCCGCCCGACCGAGACCCAGGTGGACGACCTGATCGCCGAGTGCAAGGACTGCGCGGCCAAGGGCCAGCGCGTGCTCGTCACGACCCTGACCAAGAAGATGGCCGAGGCGCTGACCGAATACATGCACGAGGCCGGCATCAAGGTCCGCTACATCCATTCCGACGTGGAGACGCTGGAGCGGATCGAGATCATCCGCGACCTGCGGCTGGGCGCCTACGACGTGCTGATCGGCATCAACCTGCTGCGCGAGGGCCTGGACATCCCGGAATGCGGGCTGGTGGCGATCCTGGACGCCGACAAGGAAGGCTATCTGCGGTCCCGCACCTCGCTGATCCAGACCATCGGCCGGGCGGCGCGGAACGTGGACGGACGGGCGATCCTGTACGCCGACAAGATGACCAACAGCCTCCAGGCGGCGATCGACGAGACCAACCGGCGCCGGGAGAAGCAGAAGGCCTACAACGAGGCCAACGGCATCACGCCGGAGTCGGTCCGCAAGCAGATCTCCGACATCATGGAGAGCGTCTACGAGCGCGGCGACCGGGTGACGGTGAAGACCGGCGACGCCGACCGCAACAACATGATCGGCCATAACCTCAAATCCTACATGGCCGACCTGGAACGCCGCATGAAGACCGCCGCCGCCGACCTGGAGTTCGAGGAGGCCGCCCGCCTGCGCGACGAGCTGCGCCGGCTGGAGGCCATGGACCTGGGGATCGACGGCGGCGACGCCCCCGCGATCGGCCTGGGCACCAACCGCGCCGTTCCCGACGGCAGCGGCCGGGCGGCACCCGCGCGCGGCGCCGCCGACGGACGGGGAAAGCCGAGGGGGCGGCGGCGCAAGGGGCCGTGATGGCTCGTAGCGCATTCAGCCGCATTGCCGCCGGACAGGGTCGAGCGTATATGAAGAAATGATCTATCGATCAAACCCTCAGCAAGGCGCGATCCCGATGCCCGCAACGATGGTCAAGAGCGACGGCGGTGACACCATTCCGGAGAGCATCCGGGAGTATCTGCGGATCGGCCCTGACGATCAGGTCGAGTTCGTCATCGATCCCCAGGGAAGGGTCTTGGTGGTGCCTGCCCGGGTTCCTGTCGAGCGCCTCCGCGGATGCCTGCCGAAACCGGAACGGCCGGTTTCGCTGGAGGAGATGGAGGAAGCGATCGCTAGCGGCATGGCCGGCGAAGAAGAGCCATGATCGGCCTGGATACCAACATTGTGATCCGGTATCTGCTTCAGGACGATCCTACGCAATCCGAACTGGCGGCTCAACTGATCGAGCAGGTCTGTTCTGCAGAAGAGCCTGGTTTCATCGCGATTCCCGTACTGGTCGAAATGGTCTGGGTGCTCCGGCGCGCCTACCGCTTCGACCGGATCTCGATAGCGGAAGTGATAGGATTGCTGCTTCGAGTGGAGCGGGTCAAGGTGGAAGGCGAGGAGATGGTGCGACTTGCGCTTTTCGACTTCAAGGAGGGGTTCGACTTCGCGGACGCGCTGATCGGACATCGCAATCGTGCTGCCGGTTGCCGTACGACCGCAACTTTCGACCGCCGTGCCGCAGCCATGCCGGCCTTCTCGTCGGTTCGCTCGGTGATCGGAACGCAGCCCCATTGAATCCGAATGCCGGCCGCTGGTGGCCCATCGGAATCTCGGCCAGCAGTTGAACCCGCGGGCAAATCCGGCTATGCAAGTCATGCGAACGAAATTCGCCGTGCGCCTCCGCGCGGTGTGAGGTCCGAGGAGAATTTGATGTTTTGGGTCATGGACGAAGAGCCGAAGGAAGAGACGCCCAAGCCGACCCCGGCACCGTTCAGCACGGTTCTTCAAAACCTGTTCAAGTCGCGCACGGTCATGATCTTCGGCGAGATCAACCAGAAGGTCGCCGAAAGCACCTGCGCCCAGCTTCTGGCCCTGGCGGTCGAGAATGACGATCCGATCCGGATCATCATCAACTCGCCGGGCGGCCACGTGGAGTCGGGCGACAGCATCCACGACATGATCCGGTTCATCACCCCGCAGGTGAAGATGATCGGCACCGGCTGGGTCGCCAGCGCCGGCGCGCACATCTATCTCGCCGCGAAGAAGGAAAACCGGCTCTGCCTGCCGAACACCCGCTTCCTGATCCACCAGCCGCTGGGCGGCGCCGGCGGACGGGCGACGGACATCGCGATCGAGGCGAAGGAGATCATCAAGATGCGCCGCCGCATCAACGAGATCATCGCCCGCGAAACCGGCCAGCCGCTGGAGCAGGTCGAGAAGGACACCGACCGGAACTACTGGATGTCCGCCGAAGAGGCGAAGGACTACGGCATCGTCAGCCGGATCGTCCAGGGCGCCCGGGAGATCGACTGAGGGCCTGCCTGAAGTTTTCGACAGTGCTGAAAGATCGGAATGCGGGCTTCGGCCCGCATTTTTCGTACTTGCTGAACAAGCGCCTCCGTGGCGCACCTATGGGCGCGCAACTTCGCCTTGCCTCGCTTTCGGCATCAGGTCGGGTGCGTCCGGTGGGGGTGGGTTCCGGTCGAGGTCGGCGATCAGCTGCTTCATCTCGGCGATCTCACGAACCTGTGCCTCGATAATCTGGTCTGCGAGCTGACGCACGCGAGGATCACGAATATGAGCGCGTTCACTGGTCATGATGGCGATCGAATGATGCGGGATCATTGCCTTCATGTAGGACACGTCGGTCACCGTTTCCTGGCTGCGCACCAGCCAGAGCGCGCCGGAGAACACCACCGCGCCGCCGATCAGAATGGCGATGTTCACCGTGTTGTTTCCGTACATCTTCCTCATGAATAGCATCATGATGATGGCCATGGCTGCCCCCATCACGATGGCCATCCAGGTTCGTGTCTGGCTGTAGAATATATGCTCCACTTCATAAGTGTTTAGATACATCAGAATGAACATCACAACTGTCGATACTAAAATCATTGCAGCAAAACGGGCATAACTCATGACATCCACCTTTCTGGTAATCAGCCGATGCAGGATCCGCTTGCAGTAAACAGATGTCATATCGGGCTGGTTCACCACATTGGGTGAAGCGGCACATGCCGCCACAATCGCATTTTTATTTAACTTTCATTTATGTCGGCACGTTCTGGAAATGGTCGTCGAGTACAGGACGCACGATCCTTCCGACCGACCGCCCCTGAACCAACGCGGACTGCCGTGGAAACTATGGCGTGGCAGGGCTAATGGACCTGCGGAGCATCACCGATCGGCAAAAGCCAGCTTCGCCCCCAGCGCCGCGAAGGCGCCGGCAAAGGTCCGCCGCATCCAGAGCAGCACGCGCGGTCGAGAGATCACGTGGCTCCGGATCGAGGCGGCGAAGATCCCATAGCCGACGAAGGCGGCGAAGGTCAGCAGCATGAAGACGGCGCTGAGTTCCAGCATGCGCGGGAGCGGATGCGGTTCGGTGGCGCTGACGAACTGCGGCAGGAACGCCAGGAAGAAGATCGACAGTTTCGGGTTGAGGATATTGACCAGGACGGCGGAGACGATCACCTGGACCGCCGACCGGGGGGTGACGTCCTTGTCGACGCTGAGCGCGCCCTGTTTCCTCAGCGTGTTCCAGGCCATGTAGAGCAGGTAGGCCACGCCCAGGTACTTGAGGATCTGGAACGCCATCGCGCTGGCATGGAGCAACGCCGCCAAGCCCAGGATCGCGGCGGCCATGTGCGGGATGATGCCCAGGGTGCAGCCGAAGGCCGCGATCAGGCTTGCCCGAAACCCGCGAGAGAGACCCGCCGCCAGGGTGAACAGGACTCCGGTACCGGGCGATGCGACAACGATCAGCGACGTTACCAGGAAGTCGATGCCCACGACAGTCTCCAGAGGGCGGCCTCCAGAGATGAAGCCTACGCCCGGATGTCCACCAGACTGCCGCGCCCCTTCGCCGCCCCACCCCCGGAGGTGCGGGTGGACAGAGCCTGCGCCGTCGTATCGACGGATTGGCCGGTCTCGGTCGAACTCATCGCGCGCCGGGGTGCCTCGGCCTTGTAGACCGGGGCGGGGGCCTGGACCGTCTGGGTCCGCGTGACGGTCGCGGTCTGCATGGCCGCCGCCATCGCAGGATTGACCGCATAAGCCGCCGAGGCCGCATTGTACGGCTTGGCGACGATCGGTGGCTGTACCGGCGGTATGTTGACGTTCATGACCCGCACCTTGAAGCTGGTTGAGGGGTGCTTAGCGGTCGAGCGGCCTTATGATGACACAACTTTACTGCGGAGTCACGAAGCTTCCCATAACGTCTCTCAGCCGGCCGGCTGCTGCTGGGTGATGCAGTGGATGCCGCCTCCGCCCTTCACGATGTCGAGGGCCAGCACCTGGAGCACCTCCCGGTCCGGGAACACCTTGCGCAGGGTGCGGAAGGCCTCGTCGTCGGCGGCGTCCTCGTAGGCCGGCATCACGATGCCGCCGTTGGCGATGTAGAAATTGGTGTAGGACAGGGTCAGGCGGACGCCGTTGTGGTCGCGGCGGTGCGGCTGGCGGAGCGGCACCACCTCGATCTCGCGGCCATGGGCGTCGCGGGCGGCCTTCAGGCGGTCCAGGTTGTCCTGGAAGATCTTGAAATTGGGATCGCCGGTGTCGTCGGTGGTCAGCGCCAGCACCACGCCCGGCCGGGCGAAGCAGGCGATCTCGTCGATGTGGCCGTCGGTCTCGTCCTGCTCGTAGCCGCGGCCGAGCCAGATCACCTGGCGGACGCCGAGATAGTCCTTCAGGTGCTGCTCGATCTCCGATTTGCCCAGGTTGGGATTGCGGTTGGGATTGAGCAGGCATTCCTCGGTCGTGATCAGGGTGCCCTCCCCGTCCACATGGAAGGAGCCGCCCTCCAGGATCAGCGGCGCCTGGTAGCGCGGCAGTCCCAGATGCTCCAGCACATGCCCAGCCAGTTCAGCATCGACCTGATGGTCCGGGTAGTTATTGCCCCAGGCGTTGAAGCCCCAATCGACGCCGGCGACCTGGCCCGCGTCGTTGACGACGAAGGTCGGCCCGGTGTCCCGGATCCAGCTGTCGCTGATCGGCATGGGCAGCACCTCGATCCCCGGGCCGCAGGCCAGGGACACCTCGGCCACGTCGGCCTGGTTGCACACCATGGCGACGGGCTCGAACTGGGCGATGCTCTGGGCGACCTCGGCATAGGCGGCGCAGGCGGCGTCGATGCCGCCGGCGAAAGTCTCGGGGCGGCAGGGCCACGCCATCCAGCAGCGGCTGTGGCGTTCCCATTCCGCCGGCATGCGGAAACCGTCCGCGGCTGGAGTGGACATGGTCTGATACCCCCTCAATGAATACGCCCCGGTGACACTAACCACCGGGGCGCGATCTTGGCAACCTCCCGGAACGGGAGCGAACCCGGCCGGGATAATCGGAAAATTTTCTTTGAAAAAAGAAACGAGGCCGAAGCGCTCTAATCGCGGCGCCTGGTCGGGGGATGTTGGGCCGGGAACCACTCGGACGAGGTGGCCGGACGTTGGAAGCGGGTCTGGGCGGCGGGGCCGAGACGGAGCAGGCCAAGGAACACGAGGAAATTCACGATACGCCTCTTCAGCAGTTTCACCTGATGAAGAAGTTATTCCCCTGCCGGGAGAAAGACAACCCCCTGCCCCGCTCCGCCGGGGCCGCCATGCGCGGCGCGCATGAGATAATGCAGCCCCGCGCATGAAGACCAATCCCGCACCGGCGAAGAAAAGCCGAAAAACTCAAGCGTTCGACGAGGCCGCCATCTGTTCGTCCTGCTTCCTGATTCTTTCCTGGCGGGCCATGAAAACTCCGGCCACGATGATGCCGGTCGTCACCAGGGCGACGATGATCGTCGCCAGCGCGTTGATCTCCGGCGTCACGCCGAGGCGCACGCTGGAGAAGATCACCATGGGCAGCGTGGTCGAGGCCGGACCCGACACGAAGCTGGCGATGACGAGGTCGTCCAGCGACAGCGTGAAAGCCAGCAGCCAGCCCGACACGATGGCCGGCGAGATGATCGGCAGGGTGATCACGAAGAAGATCTTGGCCGGCCGAGCGCCCAGGTCCATCGCCGCCTCCTCGATCGATTCATCCAGGCTGACCAGCCTGGACTGCACGATGACCGCGACGAAGGCCATGGTGAAGGTGATGTGGGCTATGGTGATGGTGGTCATGCCGCGCCCCTCGGGCCAGCCGATGAACTGTTCCAGGGAGACGAACAGCAGCAGCAGCGACAGGCCGGTGATCACCTCCGGCATGACCAGCGGCGCCGTGATCATGCCGCCGAACAGGGTCCTGCCGCGGAACCGGCCGAACCGGGCCATCGCCATGCCGGCCAGCGTGCCCAGCACGACCGAGAAGGTGGCGCTGAGCGCCGCGATGCGCAGCGACAGCCAGGCTGCGGACAGCATCTGGTCGTTGTTCAGCAGTCCCGCATACCACTTGGTCGACCAGCCGCCCCAGACGGTGACGAGGCGGCTCTCGTTGAAGGAATAGATGATCAGCAGGATGATCGGCACGTAGAGGAACGCGTAGCCGAACGCCATCATGGTGAGCACGAAGCTGGAGCGTCGCATCATTGTCTTGCCGCCTCCTGCTGCTTGCCTTGGTAATACTGGAACAGCATGATCGGAACCACGAGGAACAGGAGAAGCGCTATCGCCACGGCCGAGGCGACCGGCCAGTCGCGGTTGGCGAAGAACTCGTTCCACAGCACGGCGCCGATCATCAGCGTGTTGGGCCCGCCCAGCAGGGACGGAATCACGAACTCGCCGACGGCGGGGATGAAGACCAGCAGCGAGCCGGCGACGATGCCGGGCACCGACAGCGGCAGCGTGACGCTGAGAAACGCCGTGAAAGGCTTGGCGCCCAGGTCGGCCGCCGCCTCCAGCAGGGTGTCGTCCAGCTTCTCCAGGGTCGCGTAGAGCGGCAGGATCATGAACGGCAGGTAGGAATAGACGATGCCGATATAGATCGACGTATCGGTGTAGAGGATCTGGAGCGGCGCGTCGATGACGCCCAGCCAGAGCAGGAAGTTGTTGAGCAGCCCCTCCTGCTTCAGGATGCCGATCCAGGCATAGACCCGGATCAGGAACGAGGTCCAGAACGGCAGGATGATCAGCATCAGCAGCGGCCCGCGCCAGGCCTGCGGCGCCTTGGCGATGCCGTAGGCCATGGGATAGCCCAGCAGCAGGCACAGCACGGTCGAGACGAAGGCGATCTTCAGCGAATTGAGATAGGCCACCGCGTACAGGCTGTCGGTCAGCAGGAACAGGTAGCTGCCGAAATTCAGCCGGATGGTCAGGTACGTCTCCTCCGCCCACTCGACCAGGGCGGTATAGGGCGGGATCGCGATCGCGGCTTCGGAGAAGCTGATCTTCAGCACGATCGCGAAGGGGATCAGGAAGAACAGCAGCAGCCAGACATACGGAACCATGATGACCAGCCCGCGCCCCATCAGGCCCAGCCGGCGCAGCAGGTCCAGCATCAGGCGGACGGGAAGGAACTGGCCCAGGTCGAAGCCCGGCGACGGCGCGTCCTTGCTCATGCGGTCTCCCAGCGGAACGAAACCCTGCCTGCTCATCGGAGCTTCCTCATTGGGTCAGCACGACGCCCGCGAAGGGCTGCCAGGTGACGTACACGCGGTCCTCCCAGGTGATCGGCATCTCGGTCAGCCGGCTGAAGTTCGGCTGGGTGACGCGGACCATCTTACCGGACTCCAGTTCGATCAGATAGATCGACAGGTTGCCCAGGTAAGCGATCTCCCGTACCGTCCCGCGGGTCGCATTGCGGCCGCCGCCCGTCGCCGGGGGCTCCTTGGAGAGCGCCATCTTCTCCGGCCGGACGGCGACCGACACCGGAGTGCCCAGCGGGACGGGGACGCCGTGGTTGATGTAGAGGTCGCACCCGGCCTCCTCCGACTGGATCAGCACGTGGTCGGGCTCGTCCTCCAGGATGCGGCCGGCGAACATGTTGACCGAGCCGACGAACTCGGCCACGTATTTCGAGTTGGGATACTCGTAGACTTCGGCGGGCGTGCCGACCTGGGCGATCCAGCCGCTGTTCATCACGGCGATCCTGGACGACATGGTCATGGCCTCCTCCTGGTCGTGGGTCACGATCACGAAGGTGATGCCGACCTGCTCCTGGATATTGACCAGCTCGAACTGGGTCTGCTCGCGCAGGCGCCGGTCGAGCGCGCCCAGCGGCTCGTCCAGCAGCAGCAGCTTGGGCCGCTTGACGAGGCTTCGGGCCAGCGCCACGCGCTGCCGCTGGCCGCCGGAAAGCTGGTGCGGCCGGCGCTTGGCGAAGCGGCCGAGCTGGACCAGTTCCAGCACCTCGGCGACGCGCTGGCGGATCTGGTCGCGCGGCACGCGGTCCTGCTTCAGGCCGAAGGCGATGTTCTGCTCGACCGTCATGTGCGGGAACAGGGCGTAGCTCTGGAACATCATGTTGACCGGGCGGTCGTACGGCGGAATGTTCGACATGTCGACGCCGTCGATGAAGATCTTGCCCGAGGTCGGCATCTCGAAGCCGGCCAGCATGCGCAGGAGCGTGGTCTTGCCGCTGCCCGACCCGCCCAGCAGCGAGAACAGTTCCCCCCGGTAGATCGACAAGGAGACGTCGTCCACGGCCGTGAAGTCGCCGAACTTCTTCGTGACCTTCTCGATCCTCACATAGGGCTGTTCCTTGGGATCCTGCCAGGGTTCCAGCTTGATCTTGCGGTTGGGCTGAGCCATTTCCGGGTTCTCCCTGCGATCACGGCATCCGGCAAACAGAAGCCCCGGCCGTCGCGACCGGCCGGGGCTTGACTCCTTTGGATAGCGGTACCCGCTTACTGACCGGTCTTGACCCGGGTCCAGGAACGGGTGCGCAGCCGTTCGGCCGCCGGCGACACGGCCGAGACGGTGAACATGTTCCGCTTCGCCTCCTCCGACGGGAAGACCGCCGGGTTGCTCTTGACCGCCTCGTCCACCTGCTCCAGCGACGCAGGGACGGCGTTGGCGTAGTTGGTGAAGTTGGTGATGCCGGCCATCACCTCGGGCTTCAGGACGAAGTTGATGAATTTGTGGGCCGCGTCGGCGTTCGGCGAGTCGGCGGTCACCGTCATCATGTCGAACCAGAGCTGGACGCCCTCCTTCGGCACGACGTAATCGACGGTCACGCCGGCATTGGCCTCGGCGGCGCGGGCCTGGGCCTGGATCACGTCGCCCGAATAGGCCAGCGCCACGCAGGCGTCGCCGGCCGCGAGGTTGTTGATGTTCTGCCCCGTGACGAAGTTCTTCACGTAGGGGCGGATCTTCATCAGCGTCTCCTCGGCCTTCTTCAGGTCGTCCGCCTTGTCCGAGTTGGGATCGAGGCCGAGATAGTGAAGCACGGTCGGGAAAGTGTCGGTCGCCGAATCGAGGATCGTGATGCCGCAGGGGGCGATCTTCTTGGCGACTTCCGGATCGAAGATCAGGTCGAAGCTGTCGAGCGGCGCGTCGGGCATCAGGGCCTTGATCTTCTCGGCGTTGATGCCGATCCCGATGGTGCCCCACTGATAGATGACGCCGTACTCGTTGCCGGGGTCGGAGCGCTCGACCTGCTTCATCAGCACGGGGTCGAGGTTGTTCAGGTTCGGGATCTTCGACTTGTCGAGCTTCTGGAGAGCCCCGGCCTTGATCAGCCGGCTCATGGTCGGCTCGGCGGTGGGCACCACGATGTCGTACCCGGAGCGGCCGACCAGCAGTTTCTGCTCCAGGATCTCGAGGTTGTCGTAGATGTCGTAATTGTAGGAGATACCGGTTTCCGCCTTGAAGTCCTCAAGGGTCGTCTCGCCGATATAATCGTTCCAATTGTAGATGTTGACCGTCTGTGCCGACGCCAGGCCCGGCGCCAAGACGGCGACGGCGGCAACGGCGCCGATCAGGCTGCTTACGATCCTCTGCTTCATCCCGCTGAACCCCGACATTCTTGCAAATTTCATCACTCCGGCCGAGCGGACGCGCGCCCGTTACGCCGACCGGTTTGGGCATCGCCGCGTCGGCGGCTATTGCACTCATGGGCAGGGGGGTTGTCAACGCCGCAACGCAAACATTCGCTGCAAAGCTTTGGCGGGTCTGCCGGAGACGACGAGGATGGGGCGGAGGCAGCTTGACGCAGCCCACGACCAATTTTCTGAATTAATTCGCATATGCGCGAAAAAGAGGTAAATTCATGCCGTCATAGCTCCTTGGAGGATCGCACGGCAGCCCGGCTCGGATTTCTTCCGAGGACGGTAGGCATGCCCCGCCGGCTTCCCACAACGCGAGCACCACGCCACCCTGTCAGAGGCCATCCCATGCCCAACCTTGCCGTCATAGCTGACGATCCGGAAGAGTTCCGGCAATCGATCGAGCGCATGAACAACTCTGACTATCAGCGTAGCGCCGTCAGCTTCAATCACGGACTTCGAACCGCGCGGGAGTTGGAGGATCTGGTATGCAGGGAGCCTTTCGTACCGACCAACCTGGATGCCGTCGCCGACCTCTTGAAGGAATCGAATGACGAATGAGCGAAGGCGGTCTGGAAGGCGAGGTACTTTCTCATCGCACACGCGAAAAGCTGCTTGAGGCTTACGCACGCTCCTTGATCAATGCATGCAGGACAGTCCGTCTCGAGTTCAGCCTTGTATCCTATTCTGAGCGGGAGCTGAGACTCGCGCTCGATGAAGCCGATATCGACTTGACCGCGTTGTTCCGGCGCAGGCAACCTGCCGACGGCCTGTCTCCCGGCAAGATCGCGGGCATCATCGCTTTCAGGCTGGGACGATTCAAGATCGTGCATGTGGCAGAGCAAGGCCAAAGCCACGGCCTGATCCGCCTGATCCAGGATCTTGCGGCGATCTACGCCGTTCAGTCCGTGCTCCTTCGCATGGACCTACCTGACAGGAGGGTACTCGAAACCGCCTACCAGATGTCGAGACGCCACGCCAATCAGGAGACCTTGGGCATCGTTTTCGACGCGATCGCGCCGAGCATGGCGGCCTGATACAATTGAAGGACGGCGCCCGCTGAAGCGCCACGCTCAGCCGCCTGCAGATCGCCCAGGCGGAAGGGCAAGGCATCCCGACGATCCTGGAAGCGGACGCGAACCGCGTGACCTGCGTCCTGCCGGCACACCCCCGGTCGGCATCGCCGCATCGCTGGAGATGTGCCCGATCAGCTTGAACCGCTCCGGTCCTCGCAGCCGGCCGTTACATTCGTCGCACCGTGTTGCGCCAGGGGCGCAACCTGCGGCTCGATGCAGGGCGGAGGTGATGCGGGCCGACGATCATAGGTTGCGCCCACGGCGCAACGCTTCGGATCGACCTGATCGGGCACAGCTCTAGGAACGGTCCTCACACGTTCAGCAGCAGGTTCTCACGCTCCCAGGAGCTGATCACCCGCTGGTAGGCATCGTACTCCGCTTGCTTGACATGGGTCACGGCGGCGACGAAGCGTTCGCCGAAGATCTCGCGGAGCGGCTTGCAGGCATTGAACTTGGTGATCGCGTCGGACTGGTGTCGCGGCAACGTGTAGGCCAGCCGGTGGGCGCTGCCCTTGACCGGGTCGGTCGGCTCCAGCGACTGGATCATGCCGATATAGCCGCAGGCGAGAGAGGCGGCGAGCGCCAGGTAGGGATTGGCGTCTGCGCCGGCCACGCGGTTCTCGACCCGCCGCGACTCCGGCGGCGAGACCGGGACGCGAAAACCGGTGGTGCGGTTGTCGCGGCCCCAATGGACGTTGATCGGGGCGTCCGAGCCGGCGATCAGGCGGCGGTACGAATTGACGTTGGGCGCGAGCAGCGGCATCGCCGAAGGAAGGTACTTCTGGAGGCCGGCGATGTGGCTGAGGAACAGCGGCGTGTCCTCCCCGTCCTCGGTCGAGAACAGGTTCTGCCCGGTGTTCTTGTCGACCACGCTCTGGTGGACGTGCATGGCGCTGCCCGGCTCGCCCTGCATGGGCTTCGCCATGAACGTGGCGTAGACATTGTGCCGGATCGCGGTCTCCCGCACCGTCCGCTTGAACAGGAAGACCTGGTCGGCCAGTTCCAGCGCATCACCGTGGTTGAAGTTGATCTCGATCTGCGCCGCGCCGGCCTCGTGGGTCAGCGTGTCGATGTCGATCCTCTGGGCTTCGCAGTAGTCGTAGACGTCCTCGAAGATCGGGTCGAACTCGTTGACCGCGTCGATGCCGTAGGCCTGCCGGCCGCTCTCGGTCCGGCCGGAGCGGCCGACCGGCGGCACCAGCGGATAATCCGGGTCCTTGTTGATCTGGACCAGGAAGAACTCCAGCTCGGGGGCCACGATCGGCTGCCAGCCGCGCTCTTCGTACAGCTCCAGCACCCGCTTCAGCACCCATCGGGGCGAGATGTCCACCGGGCTGCCGTCGGCATAGTCGCAGTCGCTGATCACCTGGGCGGTCGCCTCCGCGTACCAGGGCACCATGCGGATCGTGTTCTCGTCGGGGCGCATGTAGATGTCGGAATTGGCCGGGCTGGTGACGTCCTCGTCATCCGGGTACTCGCCGGTCACCGTCTGGATGAAGATCGCCTCCGGCATGCGCAAGCCGCGCTCGCGCAGGATTCGGAGGAACTTCTCGGCCGGCAGGATCTTGCCGCGCGCGATCCCGGACATGTCCGGAACGAGACACTCGACCTCGGTGATCTGGCGGCCCTGGATGAAATCGCTGAGGAGGTTCATACATCTGACGGCTCGGGCGCACCCCGGCCGGCTCCGCGTTGTTGCGCCTGACACCGGCCATTATGGGTCGATGCCGCGGCACGCGCCAGGGGGGCCGTTGCGGGTTGGGCGAAATTCGCTTGGCCAACCCCGATTTGGTGCTTGCACCCGGAGCGTCGTGGCCTTAGCGCATCGGGAGTACGAAGTGAAGGATCCTCCATGCGCATTGCTTTCCTGGCCTTGCCGCTGCTGCTGTCCGGCTGCGGAGTCATCGAAATGGTCGCCAGCGGTGTCGCCGACGGCACCAAGTTCGTCATCAACCGGGTCGAGAACGACCCGCAGGTCCAGGAGACCCGACGCCAGCAGGGCTATGCCCCGGCGCGGGGCCAGGACCTGACGGCGCCGCAAGCGGTCCCGGCCCAACCCTATCCGGACCAGACCCGGCCGTCGTACCAGTCCGGCGGAGCGACGGCGGCACCGGCTCCGCTGGCCGCTCCGGTGACCCCGGTGACCCGCGGCGAACCCCTCTGAGCTGACGCCCCCTTCGGCCGGGACATCGCCGGCCCGGATATCGCCGGCCGGGACATCGCCGCCCGCGGGCACCTCCGTCCGCGGGTATCGCCGTTGTGCGGAAGGATCGAAGGGGGCACTATGCGGCCCCCAAGGGTGCCGAACAGGCTTCCACCAAGAGAGGCGAGATGAAGAGACGTCAATTCCTCACCACGGGCGCGGCCGGTGGTGCCGTAGCGCTGGGCGCCGCCGCAAGCTTTCCGGCTCCCGCCATTTCCCAGGGCCGCCAGCAGTGGACGATGGTCACGTCCTGGCCCAAGAACGCGCCCGGCGTCGGCGTCAACGCCCAGCGGGCCGCCGACATGATCGGGGCGCTGAGCGGCGGCCGGCTCACGGTCAAGCTCTATGCCGCCGGCGAGCTGGTCCCGCCGTTCGAGGCGTTCGACGCCGTCGCCAGCGGCACCGCCGACATGCTGCACGCCACCCCCTATTACTGGCAGGGCAAGAACCCGGTGTTCCACTGGTTCACCGGCGTGCCGTTCGGTCTCACGGCGGCCGAGTTCAGCGGCTGGATCTATTACGGCGGCGGCCAGCAGCTGTGGGACGAAGCTTACGCGCCGTTCGGCGTCAAGCCGTTCTATGCCGGCAACAGCGGCGTCCAGGCGGGCGGATGGTTCGTGCGCGAGGTCACCGGCCTGGCCGACCTGCGCGGCCGGAAGTTCCGGATCGCCGGCCTGGGCGGCGCCGTGATGCAGAAGATGGGCGTCAACGTCGTGCTGACGCCGCCGGGCGAGATCTTCGCCGCCCTTCAGTCGGGCGCGGTCGACGCGGCGGAGTGGGTCGGCCCCTGGAACGACCTGGCGTTCGGCCTGTACCAGATCGCCAAGTTCTACTACCTGCCCGCCTTCCACGAGGCAGGTCCTGCGCTGGAGATCAGCGTCAACAAGCAGAAATACGACGCCCTGCCGAAGGACCTCCAGCAGATCGTCGCGGCCGCAGCCCAGGCGACGGCGACCACCACGCTGGCCGACTTCACCTATCACAATGCCCAGTCCCTGGAACCGCTGGTCCGCGACCATGGCGTGCAGCTCCGGGAATGGCCGGAGGAGGTGGCGGTCGAGATGGGCCGGGCGACCCGCGAGGTCATGGCCGAGATTTCCGCCGCGAACGACATGACCCGGAAGGTTCATGCCTCCTTCTCCGCCGCCCTGGAGAAGTCCCGCGCCTGGAGCCGGTGGAGCGACCTCTCCTACCTGAACCTGCGCGAGAAGGCGCTCGGCGCCTGAGTCGTCCCGTCCCTCGCCCGGGGCCGCGCTGTTAGGGCGCGGCCCCCGACCGTGCCGTCGAGGTAGACACGGCATCGCCCGCCACCCATAAAGTCTCCCCGTTCGTTCCTGGACACAAGGCGGAATGCGACGATGGACCTCGACGAGCCGATGCGGATCGACGGCGACATGGCCGTGCTCCGGTCCCGCCGCACGCGCTGGATCACCCGGATGGGGCTCGCCGTCCTGATCCTGCTGGTTCTGGTGCCGGCGATCGATCTCGGCATCTCCCGCCTGTTCTATGACGCTGACGAGGGCTTCGTCTGGCGGAACCGGCCGGTACCGGAGGCGATCCATGGCGCGATCCAGGTCCTCGCGCGGATCATCGGCGCGGCGACCCTCCTGGCCTTCCTCCATACAGCCGGCCGCTCGCTGTGGAACCTGCTGCGGACCTGCGAGGGTGCACCGGTGGTCCTGCTCGGGCTCGGACCGCGAAGCTGGGCCTTCCTGTTCCTGGGCCTGTTGCTCGGACCCGGGCTGGTCGCCAACGTCGTGCTGAAGGACATGTGGAGCCGCGCCCGGCCGGTACAGGTGGCGGAGTTCGGCGGCGACCAGTATTTCAGCCCGCCCTTGGTGATCAGCAACCAGTGCGAAAAGAACTGCTCGTTCGTCGCCGGTGACGCGGCCATGGGATTCTATCTGCACATCTTCGCCTATGTTGCGATGCGGCGCTTCGCCGGACCGCTGCTCGTCGCGGGCATGGCAGCCGGGCTCGCCGCGGGGCTCCTCAGGATCGGCATGGGAGCCCATTTCTTCAGTGACGTGATCTATGCCGGAGTTTTCATGACCTTGACCATCGCCGGGCTGCACGCCGCCATGTTCTCGCCCAGGCAGACCCTGGACCTGTGGCGCCGCTGGACACCCTGGTGCGACAGCCGCTGGCCGTCGCGCGAAGGAGGGTCCTGATGGCCGGTCGCGGCCATCCCCGTTCCTGGTATTCCGAGACCGCCCTGCCCCAACCCGATCATCCGCCGCTGGCGGGCGATCTGAGGTGCGACGTCTGCATCGTGGGCGGCGGCTATACCGGGCTTTCCGCGGCCCTGCATCTGGCGGAGCGGGGCTATGACACCGTGCTGCTGGAGGCCGAGCGGATCGGCTGGGGCGCCTCGGGGCGGAACGGCGGACAGATCGTCACGGCGTACAATCCCTCCATGGGGACGATGGAGGGGTGGGTCGGCAAGGACGACGCGCGCCTGCTGTGGGAACTGGGCGAGGAATCGAAACGGATCCTGGCGGACCGGGTGGAGCGCCACGCCATCGACTGCGACCTGCGCTGGGGCTACGTCCTGGCGGCGCTGAAGCGGCGGCAGCTTGCCGGGCTGCGCGACCTGGAAGCGGAGTGGAGCGAAGGTTACGGCTACCAGGAGGCACGCCTGCTGGACCGGGACGAGATCCGCTCCATGGTCGCGTCCGATGCCTATGTCGGCGGGCTGTTCGACGGCGGCAGCGGGCAGCTCCATCCGCTGAACTACGCGATCGGGCTTGGCCGCGCCGCGACCGGGGCGGGCGTCCGGATCTTCGAGGGTTCCCGGGTCGAACGGCTCGAGACCGGCACGACGCCGGCCGCCCACACCGCCGCCGGCACCGTCCGGGCGGACTACCTGATCCTGGCGGGCAACGCCTATCTGGGTGGGCTGGTGCCCGAACTGGCGGCCAAGATCATGCCGGTCGCGACATACATGATCGCGACGGAGCCGCTGGGCGAGGAACGCGCGACGTCCCTGATCCCGTGCGGACACGCAGTCGCCGACGTCAACTTCGTCCTGAACTACTACCGGCGCTCGCCCGACCACCGGCTGCTGTTCGGCGGAGGCGTCAGCTATTCGGGGCTCGACCGGCCGGACCTGAAGCGTATCCTGCGCCGCACGATGCTGCGCTACTTCCCGCAGCTGGCCGATTCCGGGATCGACCATTGCTGGGGCGGCCATGTGGCCATCACGCTGAACCGCACGCCCCATTTCGGGCGGATCGGCTCCAGCATCTTCTTTGCCCAGGGCTATTCGGGCCACGGCGTGGCGCTCACCGGCCTTGCCGGAAAGCTGATCGCCGAGGCGGTCGGCGGGACCGCGGAACGTTTCGACGTCTTCGCCCGCCTGCCGCACCAGCGTTTTCCCGGCGGTCCCGCCCGCATGCCCTTGCTGGTGCTCGCCATGGCCTGGTTCCGCCTGCGCGACCTGCTGTGAAAGGATTACCGCGGCGGCGCGGAGAGCGCTCGGATCGACTGCAAAAAAGACGTAATCTGGAGGAGGAATGGTCGTTCCGTCCCGGAAAGCCGTGCGAAGAGCCCCTGCCAACAGCCAAGCCTTGATCCGTGCCCTCCAGAAACCCGATACTGCTATCCGCCCTGCTCCTGTTCTGGGCCATGGCGCCGGTCCGTGCCGAAGCCCAGACCTGCTCCGCCCGGCCGCCGCCCCCGACGGTGTCGGTCGAGACCGCCCAGACCGATGTTCTCGCCAATGAGGATCTCGGCTTCGGCGAACTGACCCGCCTGTTCCGCAAGCCCGGCGCCCACCCCGCCGGGCTTTACACCGGAGCGATCGCGGTCGCCCAATCGGCCCGGTACCGCTGGGTCGACGACGGCAGGGAGATCTGCGTGTCCCTCGACACGATCGAGGTGACGATGACGCTGACCGAGCCGAAGATCTATATCGGGCGGGAACTGTCGGACGACGCCTGCGCCCGCGAATCGGTCTGGCGCCACGAGATCGTCCACTACCGGATAGACCAGGACGTGCTGCAGCGTTTCGCCCCGATCATGCAACGGGCCGTCGAGTTCGCTGCGAAGCAGGCCGGCGGTCAGGTCGCCAGGCGGGAAGCCGACGTCACCCGCATCGGCGAGCGGATGGCGCGGTCGGTCCGCCAACATGTGGACCGGGTCTCGCGCGACATGCAGAGCGACCGCGACAGCCTGCACGACCGTCACGACTCGCGCGAGGAATACGCCCGCACCTCGACCGTGTGCTCCCGCGGCGATCTCGGCAACTCCCGGCCCGTGCTGTGCGCGTCCGAGCCGCACCTTTGCACGAACCTGGAGAAGCCGTGATGCCGGCCGGGCGGCCTACTCGATGGTTTCCAGCACCTCGCGCACGGTGGTGAACAGCCGGTCGATCTCGGCCTTCTCGATGATCAGCGGCGGGGACATGGCGATGATGTCGCCGGTGGTCCGGATCATCACGCCGCGCTCGTAGCATTTCAGGAAGGCTTCGAAGGCCCGCTTGGTCGGCTGGCCGGGCAGCGGTTCCAGCTCGATGCCGGCGATCAGGCCCAGGTTGCGCAGGTCGATGACATGGCGGGCGCCCTTCAGGCTGTGGACCGCCTCCTCCCAATAGGGCGCAAGGTCGGCCGCGCGCTGGAACAGCCCCTCCTCCTGGTAGGTGTCCAGGGTGGCCAGGCCCGCGGCGCAGGCGACGGGGTGGCCCGAATAGGTGTAGCCGTGGAACAGCTCGATGGCGCCTTCCGGCCCGGTCATGAAGGCGTCGTAGATCTGCTTGCGCACGAACACGGCCCCCATGGGGATCGTGCCGTTGGTGATGCCCTTGGCGGTGCAGACGATGTCGGGCATGACGCCGAAATGCTCGGTGGCGAAGCTGGCGCCCAAACGGCCGAATCCGGTGATGACCTCGTCGAAGATCAGCAGGATGCCGTGCTTGTCGCAGATCTCGCGCAGCCGCTGGAGATAGCCCTGCGGCGGGATCAGCACGCCGGTCGAGCCGGCGACCGGCTCCACGATGACGGCGGCGATGTTCGAGGCGTCATGCAGGGTGACGATGCGCTCCAGCTCGTCGGCCAGATGGCCGCCCCATTCCGGCTGGCCGCGGCTGAACGCCTGGTGCGCCTTGTCGTGGGTGTGCGGCATGTGGTCGACGCCGTTCAGCAGGCTGCCGAAGAACTTGCGGTTGGAGACGATGCCGCCGACCGAGATCCCGCCGAAGCCGACGCCATGATAGCCGCGTTCGCGGCCGATCAGCCGCTGCCGGGTCCCTTCGCCCCGAGCCCGCTGATAAGCCAGCGCGATCTTCAAGGCAGTATCGACCGATTCGGAGCCGGAGTTGGTGAAGAAGACATGGTCCAGGTCGCCCGGCATGATCGTGGTCAGCCGCGACGCCAGCTCGAACGCCAGCGGATGCCCCATCTGGAAGGCCGGCGCGTAGTCGAGTTCCGAGATCTGGCGCTGGACCGCCTCGACGATCCTGGGGCGGCGGTGCCCCGCGTTGACGCACCACAGCCCGGCGGCGCCGTCGAGGATCCGACGGCCGTCCTGGGACGTGTAATACATGCCCTCCGCCGACACCAGCATGCGCGGCGCTTTCTTGAATTGCCGGTTCATGGTGAACGGCATCCAGAAAGCTTCGAGATTGTTCGGCTGGCTGGGCGTCGTGATGCCGTCCATGACGGGTTCTCCTTGAAGAATGAGGGAACTGCGAAGGGGTGGACAAAACGGTCCATCCACACCGATAGTCAGCGTAAGCCACGCTCAAGAAAATCGACAAGCGCTTTCCGGCCCGAAGTCGGGTCAATATGAAGCCTTGCCAGCCCGCAATGTTCTTGTTGAATATACTCAACAGGTTTAACAGGGACGGCGGCGATGGACTTCGATGTGGGCGCCCGGTTGCGGGCAATCCGCGAGATGCACGGCCTGTCGCAGCGGGAACTGGCGAAACGCGCCGGGGTCAGCAACGCATCGGTCTCGCTGATCGAGCAGAACCGGTCGAGCCCCTCGGTCGGGTCGCTGAAGAAGGTGCTCGACGGCATTCCGATGAGCCTGGCGGACTTCTTCTCGATGGAGCAGGCCCCGCGCGAGCAGGTGTTCTTCCGGGCGGAGGAACTGGCGGTGATCAGCGACGGGCCGATCCGCTATGCCCAGGTCGGGCGCGACCTGGGTTCAAGGGCGCTGCAGATCATACACGAGCGATACGAGCCGGGGGCGGATACCGGGCAGAGCATGCTGCGCCACGCCTCCGAGGAGGGAGGCGTCGTACTGCGGGGAAAGCTGGAGGTCACCGTCGGCGACCAGCGCCGGGTGCTGGGTCCCGGCGACGCCTACTACTTCAACAGCAGGCTGCCGCACCGTTTCCGGACGGTCGGGGACGAGGTCTGCGAGGTCGTCAGCGCCTGCACGCCGCCGAGTTTCTAGCGCTGCACCCCATCGGGTAGATCCGCCCGAAACAGCTGATCCGATGCGTTGCGCCATGGGCGCAACCTAAGATCGCCTGCCCGCATCACCTCCGCCCTGCATCGAGCCGCTGGGCGCCGAGTGGAACGGCCGGCTGCGAGGATCGGAGCGGTTCAACCTGATCAGGGACCGCTCTAGGCCGCCGGTTCGACCAGATCGCCCAACTTGTTGAGCAGGTAGTCGAGGTCGTCCGACGCAAGATCCTCGTACTGGGTCAGGATGCGTTCGATCATGCGGCGGCGGTGGCGGTCCAGGTCCCCCGGCTCGCCGTCGAACAGGGTCTCGTGGGAGACATCGACCGCGACGCGGAAGGCCGGCAACAGCCGGGCGGGCAGTCCCGCCCGCTCGTAGAGCGACTTCAGGCCGAGCCGCCCGGCATCATGGATCAGCAGGCGGGCATTGGTCAGCGGAACCTTGCCGAGCAGGGATAGGCTCGCCTCCAGAAAGGCGACGTCGCCCATGCACAGCGCCCGAAGCATGAGCGACGGGGTCAGGCGCCCGTTGAGGTGAAGCTGCTCGACCAGCCGTTCCACGTCGGCATCGTCCTTGCCGTCGGTGAACAGCGAAACCGTCGCCCGCTCCCGGCTTTGCAGGACGAGGTCGCTGGCGATCCCGGCGGGGAGTTCGTGATGGGTGACGAGATAGTCGCGGAGCGTATCGGAGACCAGGGCGACCAGCCGTTCGGCGACGGTCACCGGCAGCTGGTCGCGGTGGACCAGCGGTTCCTGGACGGCGGGGCTGTCGCCGAAGCGGTCCAGCACCCGGCCCAGGCTCTCCTCGGGGATCGTTGCGCCCGGGTTGGCGACCAGCCGAGCCACGGCCTGCTCCGGGGCCGACTCGACAAGGACGTCGGCCACTTCGGCGCTCACTTCCGGCCGGCCGGCGATCGCGGTCTGCTTGGCGGCCGTGCCGGTGCGGACGAGTTCGATCAGGTCGTCGTCGGTCAGGACCGAGGAAGCCCCCAGGACCGGCAACGCCACCGCCTCCACGTCGCGCGCCAGCGTCAGGGCCACGTCCCGCGGCAGGCTCAGGGAAGACTTGAGATTCTCCGCGAGCGCCTGGCGCACGCGCTCGGCGGCGTCGCGCGCCATCACCCGAACGATGCCCTCGGCCAGCTTGCGCTCGCCGTCGGTCAGTTTCACGCTTTCCAAGCTTGCGGCCACCTTGGCGGCCATCTCGGCCCTGGTCTGCGGAGACGGATCCGCCAGAAGCCGTTCGACATCCCGTTGGGTCAGGTGTTCGGTCATGTTTCCAGTCGCGTTCAGGCACCGCGGGACAGGGCGGCGCGAAGCCGGTTCCACCTTTTCGTAGTAAAACCATGATCCGGAAAAATGCTTAACCAATGCTTAAGATAATTCGGTACGGATCAAAGCAGTCACTGGGAGCGAAAACCGCGTCACGCGGATATGTCGAGACGAGCCAAGCGGTGCCACTCCAGCCTTGTCGGAAGCCATGCGATGCGGAGTCACGCCGCGTCTTGCGTTCAACACGCCTCCCGGGCGGCGGCGTTCTCCCGGCGGCGGGCCTTCGCCAGGGCAAGCTCGATCCGCGCGATCTGATCCTCGATGGAGACCCAATGCTCCGAAACGACCTCCAAGTCGCGGTCCTCGTAGACGTCGGAACCGGGCCGCTTTTCCTGCCAGCGGGCGATCTCGGCGTCGCGGGCCTGCAGCAGCCCCACGATCTGCGGCCTGAACAGGCGGACCAGGGCGGTGATCCAGCGGTTCACGGCCCAGGAAGGCCGGGCATGGTCTATGACGAAGCACTCCAGCATCCGTGCCACGTCGGAAGCCGAATACCAGGTTTCGCCGGTGACCCACCGGTTGGTGGTGAACAGCCGGATGGGCAGGCCGGCGCGGTCCATCGAAATGCCGACGATGTGGCATAGCGCATCGTTCTCGCCGCCCTGGTCCCTGGAGTCCGGGATCCGCGCCGCGGTGATGCCGGACGGCATGCCGAGCGGCCGCAGGAAGGTATGGAAATGGCCATGCTCACCGGAGACCCGTTCGTCCTCCGGGTGGGCATGATAATAGTACTGGGCGTGGAATTCGGCGTCATAGACGTCGCCGGGAGGATAATGGCGCCATTCGTAGAAGGTGCCGGCCCCGCGCAGAACCTCCCCGACGATGTTGTCGCCGGTCTTCGCCAGCACGCGCTGACAATTCATCACCTCGCGCGCCGCCTCGGCCATTGCCTGCAGCTCGCCGCGTGACAGCGATCCGAAATCGGTCATCGCCGAAAATTCCCGTCTCCGAAGCCCGGTTTACCGCCGGGTCACGTCATCAGTTTAACCCACAAACTTTGAACGGGCATTCGAGATTTTCGGCCTATCCCCGCATGGCGTGCACGAGCGCACCGTCGTCCTGGAACAGCGCGGCCGGCAAATCGGTTACGTTATCGTCGCCGCTGAAGGCCGCCGACAGGATCATAGCCATGGATGCGCGCTGCTACGGGATACCTTGTGCCGTGCTTCTGATGGCGGCCTGGAGCCATGGTGCCGTGGCCGCGGGCGAGGCCCATGCCATGGCATCCGGCCTGCCGGCGCTGGCCATGGCGGCTCCGCCCGATCCGGCGGGATCGCGCCCCCAGTGGCTGGCGCGGGCCGTCGGGCTGTTCGACCGCGGGGCGCTCGCCAACGAGATGAATGTCAGGCGCCCCCTGACCAAGTGGACCCGGCCGATCGACATCGCGGTACGGGGCGACGCGGGCGGCGACTGGCTGCCGAGGATCGAGGAGATCGCCACCGAACTGGCGGAACTCACCGGCGAGGGTGTCACGGTCCATGACAATCCCCTCTGGGCCGGCGACATCGACGTCTATCTGACCAACCGTGCCGGCTACTGGCCCTTCTTCGTCGATCCGATCGACGGCAGGCGAGACCAGCCCTTCACCTGCATCGCCCTGCCCTCCGCGGTCGGCGGAGAGATGCGCAGCTCCAAGATCCACATCAATGCCGGTGCGCTGCCGCCCCAGGCGGTCGGTGCCTGCCTGCTCGAGGAGATCTTCCAGAGCATGGGCTTCTTCGGGGAGACTCCGGACGATCCGACGTCGCTGCTGGACGACGGGGTCGGCTACCAGGAACTGGGATCCATGGACCGACTGCTGCTGCGGACCCTCTACGACCCCCGCCTGGCGGCCGGGATGGAACGGGCCGAGGCGCTGAGCCTCGCGCGGGAGATCCTTGAAGAGCATCTGTCCCGGTAAAGTCGACGGGCCGCCGCTCCCTGCTATCTCATGCCCGCTTCCTCGAAGTAACGCATGGCGCCGTCGTGCAGCGGAACCGCCAGGCCTTCGGCGGCGACGGAGGGTTTTTCCAGGGACTGGAGCGCCGGATGCAGGCGCTTGAAGGCATCGAAATCGTCGAACACCGTCTTCACGACCTGATAGACCAGGCCGGCATCCACCGCGGCGGTGGTGGCCAGGACGGCCCTGACGCCGAAAGTTTCCACATCGTCCGGGTTGCCGGTGTACATGCCGCCCGGTATGACCACCCGCGCGTAATAGGGACCGTCGCCGAGCAGCTTCCGGACCGGCCGGCCGTCGATGCCGACCAGCTTGACCGAACAGGCCGACGCGGCCTGCTGGACCAGGCCGTTGGGGTGGCCGCCCGCATAGACCACGGCATCCACGCGGTTGTCGCACAGCGCCTCCGCCTGTTCCGACGCGGGCATTTCCGATGCCAAGCTGAAATCGCGCGCCGTCCAGCCCCAGGCCTTCATGACCGTATCCATCATCGCCCGGTTGCCCGAACCGGGTTCGCCGACACCGACCCGCTTGCCCTTCAGGTCGTCGAACGCGTCGATGCCGGCCCCGGCACGCGCGACCACCGTGAAGGGCTCGCCGTGAAGCGCGAAGACGGAGCGCAGTTCCCCGTGGGGTCCCTGGTCATGGAAGCGGCCGCTGCCCTTGTGGGCGTGGAAGAGCCAGTCCGACTGGGTCACGGCCATGTCCATCTCGCCGGTGCGCAGGGCGCCGAGGTTGGACAGCGATCCTTCCGTGGCCTCCACCGCGCACCGGATGCCGTGCTGGGTGCGGGCGCGGTTGACCATCCGGCAGACGGCGCCGCCGGCGGGATAGTAGAGGCCGGTGACCGCGCCGGTGCCGATGGTCAGGTATTGCGGCTCCTGGGCATGGGCCGGGACGGACAGGGCAGGCACGGTGATGGCGGCCATGAAAAGGGCCAGGATGGTTCTGGACATCGCTCCTCAGGAATTCCGGCGTGTACTTTCACGGTCGAGCCTCGCCGTCTCGGCCAGCGACCATTCGACCAGGCGCCGCAGCACCTTTCCCAGCGCCTCGTCATAGGCGGCGATGATGTCCTCGAAGCCCGCGCTGCGGGCGGGCTCGAACGCCTCGAAGGTCCTGCTGGCCTCGATGCTCCGGCGCGGCATCGCGACCAGCTTGGCGTTGATGCGAACATGGACGCGCGGAGGCGCATTTTCCACCGCCGGGTCGTACTCGGCCTGGAATTCGCGCAACTCGCTCTTCAGGATGACGTCGGAGCGCAGGCCGATGGTGTCGCGCCCGACGGAGAGCGCCTTGCCGGAGTTCTCGAAGCTCTCGACCATCAGGGTCTGGACCATGGCCGGCGCCCGGTCGGTCCAGCTGACCCCGGCATAGTAGTCGAGGCTGGTGGGGGCACGGCTCAGCGCGATCCGCCCCGTATCGATCCCGGCTGCGGCGACCGGCGGCTCGATCAGGATCTGGGAGCGGACCACCGGCAATCCGTCCGCGAAGGTGTTCTTGGGCGTCAGGGTGAAGAGCTTGGGCGGCGGCGAGAATCCCGGCAGCGCGCAGGCCGCGAGCAGGCCGAGGATCATGCAGCAGGCAGGCAGGAGCCGCGCGGAGAGCGGAACCGGGACAGGCGGTCTCATGGGCTCACTCCACGCTCACGCCCTGCCGGGTTCCGCCGAACAGGAAATCGCCGGGATCGCGCTCCAGGCGGGTCGTCACCCGGGCCAGATTGTTGACCAGGCCCCTCAGCTCGGCGATCAGCAGGGTGAACTCGTATAAGCCGGTGCCGGTGAAGTCGGCGATCGGCTCGCGGTTCTCCTTGACCAGCGCCTCGGCCTCCAGGGTCGTCCGGTTGAGCGACGCCGCCAGTGTCCGCAGTTCGCCGGTCAGGCGCGAGACATCCGCCGTAACCCGGCCGGCGTCCCTGCCGACGCCGCCCAGCGTGGCACGCGCCTGGCCGAGCGTCGCGTCTGCACCGTCCGTCAGGCGCCCGGCATGGTCGCGCAGGTCCAGGACGAGGCCGTTCACCATGCCGAGAGTGGCTCCCATTTCCGCCAAGGTCCCCTCCGCGCCGGAAGCGGCCCTGGCGAGATGCTCGGTCATGGTCCGCACATTGACGAGGATCCGGGAGACCTCGGCCTGGTTCTGCGCCGTCAGGAACCCGGTGAGCTGGCCGGACAGGCCGACCAGCCGGTTCAGCAGTTCGGGGGTCGTCTCGACCAGCGCCGCGAGGGACGACGGACGGCTCTGGATGATCGGCAGATCGCCGTCCTCCGCCTTCAGGAGCGGGCTTTCCTGCGTTCCGCCGGAGATCTCCACGTAGACGGCGCCGGACAGCCCCTCCAGGGCCAGGTAGGCGATCGCATCCTCCTTGATGGGCGTGTTCGCCGCGACCTCGATGACGACCCGGACCCGACCGATGTTCCTCGGGTCCAGGCGGATGTCGCGCACCGTGCCCAGCGCGATGCCCCGGTAGCGGACCGGGCTTCCCTCCTGCAGTCCCGCGACCGAACCGGTGAACAGGATCTGGTAACGCGACGATCCCGCCTCCTCGAAGCCGGACTTGGCCAGCCACACGGTGAAGGCGAACAGGCAGCCCATCAGGAACAGCGTGAAGACCCCGACCAGAAGGTAGCTTGCCCGCGTCTCCATCCTCAGGCTCCGATCCCGGAAGGCCCCGCTCCGGCATCCAGCGCCGCCCGGCCGCGCGGTCCCTGGAAATACTCCCGGATCCAGGGATGGTCCAGCAGCCGCAGGGCATCCAGGGTATCGACCACGATCCGCCGGTCGATCAGGACGGCGATCCGGTCGCAGATCGCCCGCAGGCTGTCCAGGTCGTGGGTCACCATGAAGACGGTCAGGCCGAGGCTGCGCTGGAGGTTGCCGATCAGTTCGTCGAACGCGGCGGCGCCGATCGGATCGAGCCCGGCGGTCGGCTCGTCCAGGAACAGGATCTCGGGATCGAGCGCCAGGGCCCGGGCCAGGCCGGCGCGCTTCCGCATGCCGCCCGACAGCTCCGACGGGTACTTGGCCCCGGCCGACGGCGGCAGGCCGGTCATGGCGATCTTGATGCGGGCGACCTCGGCGATGGTGAGCGGATCGAGCCGGGTATGCTCCTTCAAGGGCACCATGATGTTCTCGGCGACGGTCATGGAGCTGAACAGGGCACCGTCCTGGAACAGCACGCCCCAGCGTGCCTGAAGCCGGATTCGACCGGCATCGTCCAGTCCGGCGGTGTCGTCGCCCAGCACCTCGATCCGGCCGGCGGCCGGGCGGTTCAGTCCGATGATCGTCTTCAGCAGCACCGACTTGCCGGTTCCGGACCCGCCGACGACGCCCAGAACCTCTCCCCGGCGCACGTCCAGGTCCAGGCCGTCATGGACGGTCTGGCTGCCGAACCGGGTGACGAGGCCGCGCACCCGGATCACCGGCTTGGACGCCGGCATCACCGGCTCAGACGCCGAGATAGGAGAAAAGGATCGAGAAGAGAGCATCGAGCACGATCACCAGGAAGATCCCCACCACCACCGACCGGGTCGTCAAGCGGCCGACGCTTTCGGCGCTGCCGCTCACCTTCAGCCCCTCGTAGCAGCCGACCAGCGCGATCACGAAGGCGAACACCGGCGCCTTGGACAGTCCCACCATCAGGGTGGACAGGGTGATCGCGCCGTGGAGCTGCTGCACGAACTGGCCGAAACTGATTTCCAGTACGAAATAGCACATAACGGCGCCCCCCACGAGGCCGACGACGTCGGCGTAGAAGGCGAGCAGCGGCAGGGTGACCATCAGCGCAAGGGCGCGCGGCAGAACCAGCAGCTCCATCGGGTCGAGCCCCAGCGTGCGCAGGGCGTCGACCTCCAGGTTGACCTTCATGGTGCCGATCTGGGCGGTGAAGGCCGACCCGGATCGGCCGGCGATGATGATGGACGTCATCAGGATGCCGATCTCTCGCAGGATCGATATCCCCAGCAGGTTGACCACGAACAGCTCGGCACCGAACTGTCGGAGCTGGTCCGCCCCCTGGTAGGCCAGCACGACACCGATCAGGAACGACAGCAGACCCACGATCGGCAGGGCGTTCAAGCCGGTCTGCTCCATATGGTGGACGAGCGCGGTCAGCCGCAGCCGGCGCGGATCCACCGCGGCGCGGCCCAGGGCCGCCACCATCATGCCGAGGAAGCTCAGCAGGCTCGCCAGCTCCCGCGCCGCCTGCACCGTGGCCCGGCCGGTCCGTTCGACCATCGCCACGATCGGATGAGCCCGCGTCAACCGCGAGGGCTCGCAGCTCCGGTCGGCCCGGTGGACGGCTTCGATCAGGGCGGCGTGCTCCGGCCGGGCGCCGGTCATCTCGACCTCGATCCCATCGTCCTCCAGGCGGTCCACCAGCCGCAGCAGCAGGAGCGCCCCGACCGTATCCACCGCGGCGAGGCCGGAGAGATCCAAACCGAGGCGCACGCCCGGCCGGGGACGTAGCGCCTCGATCTCAGGTCCAAGGCGGCCGGCGGTCGCGATCACCCAGGGTCCCGTCGCGGCGAGCACGCCGCCCGCATCCTCACCATCCCCGGCCCACGCCAACCCGGCCCGATGATCCGACAAGAGGGGTCTCCCGTTTGCAAGTGAGGCGCGGGGCGACTAGGATGCGGGCCTTCAGCCTTCGACGGCGTCAGGCCCCAGGGCAAGTCACGGGAACGCGCAGGACAGCGATGAACATCAAGGACCATATCCGAAGCATCCCGGATTTTCCCAAGCCGGGCATCCTGTTCTACGATATTTCGACCCTGCTCGCCCACGCCGATGCATGGCAGGAGACGGTCCGCCAGCTTTCCGACGCGGTGAGGCCGCACAAGCCCGACCTGCTGGTCGGCATCGAGTCCCGGGGATTCCTGGTGGCTGCCCCGCTGGCGCTCTCCCTCGGGCTGGGGTTCGTGATGATCCGCAAACGCGGCAAGCTGCCGGGCGACATCATCACCCACAGCTATGACCTGGAATACGGGACCGACACCATCGAGATCCAGGCCGACGCCATCAAGCCCGGTGCCCGCGTGGTCGTGCTCGACGACCTGCTGGCGACGGGAGGGACCATGGCGGCGGCGATCAGCCTGCTGCGCCGGATGGGTGCCGAAGTGGCCGCCGCGCAGTTCATCATCGAACTGGGCTTCCTGAACGGCGCCGCGAAGCTCGACGTGCCCGCCCAGGCGCTGGTGACTTACGAGTCCTGACGGCGCTCGACGTCCGCGAAGACGTCGTCGGGCGACGCCGCGGTCAGCGAACGCCTCAGAAGCGTGTCAAGCCGATCGGGCGAGGCCTGGAGCAGACGGGCCTCGACTTCGGGCGGCACCAGGCCGAACCGCGTCTCCAGGGCCAGCCGGATGCTATCCAGCTTTCCTTCCGCCCTGCCCTCCGCCTTGCCCTCGATCACGCCCTTGGCATGACCCTCGTCCAGCCATTGCTGCGCAGCGAGCGATACCATGTCCTGCTCCCGGTCCGGCCTGACCCTGGCGTTCACCGTCCGCATCATGTCGACGGAGATCCGCGGGTACATCTCCAGCATATAGTACAGCACTTTCTGCGCCAGGGGCGAGCCCTCGCGCAGGCCCGACAGCACCGCCTCCAGCAGCATCTCCGGATCGGGCTGGCGGTAGACGTACTTGAGCGGCAGCAGCGCCGCCCGGACCTCCGGGTCGGAGGAGAGCTGGTCGTCGGGAATGGGGACGATGTTGCAGACGACGTAGCGGAAGTCGCGCAGCAGGTCGCGCAGGCCCTCGTCGGCACCGATGACGTCGATGACGGAGGTCGGCACCGTCCACGGTCCCCGCCCGTGATAGAACACCAGCGGGACGATCGGCGGCAGCCGGCGCATCCTGGAGGCGTCGTCGCCGACGAAGCTCTCCCAGATGTCGACCAGGTAGCCCAGCACCTGGAGCGGGGTCCGGGGATCGGCGTGGCTCTTGTGCTCCAGCAGCACGTAGATCAGCAGCGTGCCGCCGTCGCGCAGCCGGACCGAGAACAGGCGGTCGACCCAGCTGGGGGTCAGCGTCCGGTCGACGAAGCTGCCGTCCAGCGGTACCGGCGGCTCGTCGCCCAGGCGGGCGGCGATGTCGGCCGGCAGGTAGTCGCGGATCAGGATGCCGGCCCGGACCGGATCGTCCAGCAGGGCCCGGAACAGGAGATCATGCTGCTGGCCCATCGGAAACCGACCGTCCGCATGCGGTGGAATGAATGGGCACAAGAGCCCGTCGTCCCCATTCCGGCAATGCGGCATCTCGCCCCGACGTCCGGCTCGGGACCGTCTTCTACAGCGCCGCCGCGGCCCGCTTCGCCGCGGCCAGCAGCATCGCGTCCTCTCCCCGTCGGGCCACCAGCGAAAGCCCGACGGGGCAGCCGTCGACCTCGGCCGCCGGGATGCTGACCTGGGGCAGGCGAGCCAAGCCCGCGATGCACGTCATGCTGAGGACGCGGGCGCGGAACTGGTCGAGTTCGGCCTGCGGCGTGCCCTTCAGCGGCGCCACGGTGGGCGAGGTCGGCATCAGCAGCAGGTCGCCGGCGCCGAGCAGGCTGTCCATCTGCTCGGTGACCCGGCGGCGGAAATTTTCGGCCTTCGCCGCGGCGGCGTCGGTGACCGTCGACGCCGCCTTGAACCGCTCCGCGACGCCCGGTCCGAATTGCGGCCGGTGCCCGGTGATCCAGGCGCCGTGGGTGCTCCAGACCTCGCGCATCTGGAGCGTCCTGAAGGCGTCCAGCCAGCCGTCGGTCAGGCCCTTGCGGCTCAGGGTGACGTCGCGCGGCGATCCCAGCGCTGCGGTCACGGCGTCGATCGCGGGTCCCAGCGCCTGCCGCACCGGGCCGTCGGTGAGGGCGAAGGCGTCCTCCACCAGCAGGATGTTGCGCCACCGGCCGCCCTCGTCCGCCAAGTCCAGCAATACCTGCCCCAGGCGTTGCAGCAGGCCGGCATCGGGCGCGAACCAGCCGACTGTGTCGAAGCTGGGCGCCAGGGGCGTCACGCCGTCCAGCGCGATGCGGCCATGGGTCGGGCGAAAGCCGTAGATGCCGCAGAAAGAGGCCGGAACCCTGACGGACCCTCCCGTATCGGTGCCGAGCGCCAGCGGAACGGCGCCGCCCGCGACGGCGGAGGCCGATCCGCTTGAAGAGCCGCCGGGGATGCGTTGCGGAGCCCTGGGATTCAGCGGCGTGCCGTAATGGGCGTTCTCGCCGTTGATGCTGAAGGCCAGCTCGTCCGTGACGGTCTTCCCCACCAGCCGTGCGCCGGCGTCGAGCACCGCCTGCACCGCGGGCGCGGTCCTTGCCGGCACGGGATGGGAGGCCAGCCAGGTGGGATTGCCGGCGCAGGTCGCGTGGCCGGCGACATCGTAGAGATCCTTGGCCGCGAAAGTCAGCCCGGCCAGGGGACCCTCCGCGGTGCCGGCGATGTCCAGATCGACATGGCGGCAGAAGGCTCCGAGCTTCTCCCAGGCTGGCCGTCCCCAATCGGCAGGTCCCATTTCTTCCCGACCCATCTTCCACCTATGACGCCCTTCATACGATAGCCCGCTTCGCCCGCGCATCAAGCCCATAAGACGGGCAAGGGTCCGCACAATTCCTGTGCAGGAGAGCGCCCTCCGGCGCGGCAGCCATGACCCAGCGGCGGTACGTCCGGCTCCGCTCCCTTTGGCACGGCATATGCGATTCGGGGCTACCAAGGCGACCCGCGACCATGGGAGGAAGAACTTGGCGATGACTCCGCTCGGCTCCGTACCGGCCAACCGGTGGCGCGTATCCAGGGAAACCGTCGACATGGTCCGGCCACCGGCGACGCCGCGCCCGCTCGCCGCCAGGGCCGAGCCGCAGAACCTGGTGATCGATCTGGCACGGACCGCCATCGTGGTGATCGACATGCAGAACGACTTCTGCTCGCCCCAGGGCTGGCTCGCCCATGTCGGGGTGGACGTCACGCCCGCCCGCACGCCGATCACCCCGCTTGCCGCGCTACTGCCCAGACTGCGGTCGACGGGAGTGCCGGTGCTGTGGGTCAACTGGGGCAACCGGCCGGACCGGCTGAACCTGAGCCCGTCGATCCTCCACGTCTACGACCCGACCGGCGAGGGACTGGGGCTGGGCGACCCCCTGCCCGGCGCCGCCGGCCCTGCCGCCGGGGCCAGGGTGCTGGAGCGCGACAGCTGGGCCGCGGCGATCGTGGACGGGCTGCAGGTGGCGCCGACCGACATCCATGTGGCGAAATACCGGATGAGCGGCTTCTGGGATACCGACCTCGACAGTATCCTGCGCAATCTGCGGGTCACGACGCTGCTGTTCGCCGGGGTAAACCTGGACCAGGGCGTGATGTGCACGCTGCAGGACGCCAGCTTCCTGGGTTACGACTGCATCCTGGTCAACGATTGCTGCGCCACCACGTCGCCGAGCTATTGCCTCGAAGCGACGCTGTACAATGTCAAGCAATGCTTCGGCTTCGTGACGACTTCCGACCACCTGCTGAACGGCTTGAAGGACCGAGCTACATGAACCCCATGGTCGAGACCGTCGCCGACGGCAGGACCACCCCGTCGGGGCCATGGTCGCCATGATTCCGGCTCGGGCCGCCCGGGACCGCAGGACGCCGCCGCTGCCGGTACGGCGGCCCCGCACCGTGTCCATGACCACGCGCGACGGAGTCCGGCTCGACGCCGACATCCACGAGCCCGACGCCGCCGGCCCGTTCCCCGTGCTGCTGATGCGCCAACCCTACGGCAGGGCGATCGCCTCGACGGTCGTCTACGCGCATCCCGCCTGGTACGCGGCGCACGGCTACATCGTGGTGATCCAGGACGTCCGGGGCTGCGGCACGTCGGAGGGCGACTTCCGGCTTTTCGAGCACGAGGCGGAGGACGGCGCCGACGCGGTCGCCTGGGCAGCCGGTCTGCCGGGATCGACCGGGGCGGTCGGCATGTACGGCTTCTCCTACCAGGGCAATGCGCAGCTGCTGGCCCTGGCCGGCGGCTCCCCTGCGCTGAAGGCGCTGTGCCCGGCCATGGTCGGCTGGGACATGCACGGCGACTGGGCCTACGAGGGCGGCGCCTTCCGCCTGGCGGACAACCTGGGCTGGGGAATCCAGATGGCGGCCGAGGCGGCACGGCGCCGCCACGACTTCATCGCCCACCAGGCGCTCTATGCCGCCTCGCGCGCGCTGCCGCTGGACGAGGAACTGCCCACCCATCCGCGGGTGCTGCGTGGCTATGCCCGCTACACCCACTACGACGACTGGCTGGGCACCCCCCTGCCCTGCGCCTATTGGGACGCGATTTCGCCGCGCACCGCGCTGGAGGGCAGGCAGGTGGACGTGCCGATGCTCCATATCGGCGGCTGGTTCGACCAGATGCTGACCGGCACGCTGGCGGCCTTCCGGGACATCAGCGCCCGGACGGAAGCGCCGCAACGCCTCATCGTCGGCCCCTGGTGCCATCTGCCCTGGGGACGCCGGGCCGGCACGGTCGATTTCGGTCCGGAGGCGGCGCGCTCGATCGACCGCGAGCAGCTCGCCTGGTTCGACCGGTTCCTCAAGGGCATTGCGGACGCGGAAGCTCCGGCGGTCGAACTGTTCGATCTGTGCGCCGGGTGCTGGCGGAGCTTCGACGCCGTTCCGGACCCGGAGCCGGCCGCGCTCCATATCTCCAGCACGGGCTTGGCAGCCGCCACGACGGAGGACGGAGTCCTGGCCGAGCGCCCCGGCATCGCCTCGGCCGACCGGATCGTTCACGACCCCTGGCGGCCGGTCCCCACCGTCGGCGGCCACGCCTCCGGCCTCGGCGGCATGCGCGACCGGGCCGACGTGGACCAGCGGGCCGACGTCGCCTGCTATACCTCCGAACCGCTGTCGGCGCCGGTGCTGCTGGCCGGGACGGTCGTCCTTGAACTGACGGTGGAGGCCGACGCGCCCAGCTTCGACGTTTCCGCCGTGCTGTCCGAGGTGGAGCCCGACGGGCGCGCGCTGAACCTGACGCAGGGCCATGCCCGGGTCGAGGAAGGTGCTCCGACCCGGCCGCTGCGGATCCCCATGCGGGCGCTGTGCGCCACGGTGCCGGCCGGCAGCAGACTGCGCCTCAGCCTCGCCGGCGCCTGCTTCCCCGCGTTTCCGGTCAACCCGGGCACCGGGGCGGAGCCGGCCGAAACCCGGCTGGTCGACTGCCGGACGATCACGCTGGCCTTCCATGCCGCTGGAACCCGCCTGCTCGTTCCGCTAATCAGGCCGGCATGAGAATCAACGTCATCTATGCCCACCCTTCCGACGGCAGCTTCAACGCCGCGATCCACCGCACCGTGGTCGACACCCTGGCCAGGGCCGGCCACGAGGTCCGCGACTTCGACCTCTATGCCCGCGGGTTCGAGCCCCGGCTGAGCGCCGCCGAACATGGAGCCCACTACGCCCAAGGCGAGAACGAGGCGCCGGTCCAGGAATATGTCGACGCCCTGCGCTGGGCCGAGGCACTGGTCTTCGTCTTTCCGACCTGGTGGTACGGCGTGCCGGCGATCCTGAAGGGCTACCTGGACCGCGTCTGGCTTCCGGGCGTGGCCTTCCACCTGCCGGCGGACGGCGGGCGGATCCAGCCCGGCCTGGCCAATATCCGGAAGCTCGCGGTGGTGACCACCCACGGGGCGCCGTGGTGGTTCATGAAGCTCTGGATGCGCGAGCCGGGCAAGGCGGTCTTCATGCGCGGACTGAAGCCGCTGCTGGCGCGCGGCTGCCGGACCGTCCACATGGCCTACCCGTCGATGGACAAATCGACCCCGGACAGCCGGGGCCGGTTCCTGCGCAAGGTGGAGAAGACCTTCTCAGGCTTCTGACCCGGCGACCAAGGACGAGGCTGAGAAGTTCGCCATATTCGGATTGAAAATTTTCATAAAGGGCCAGTAGATTCGAATTTCGGTCCACTCGGTTCAAGCGGTGTCCCAATGCAGATCCTGATCGCCGAGGACAATATCATCAATCAGAAGTTGGTGGACCTGATCTGCCGGAAAGCCGGCTACCAGACCCGGATCGTCCCAGACGGCGAGGCGGCGGTCGAGGCGATGAAGGACGGCGGCATCCAGCTGGTCCTGATGGACGTGATGATGCCCCGGATGGACGGCATCCAGGCGACGCGCCTGATACGGGCCATGCCCGGCGATACCGGCCGGATCCCCATCGTCGCGGTCACCGCCCATACCGACGGCGACAACCGGGAGGCCTGCCAGTCCGCCGGGATGGATGCCTTCGTCGGCAAGCCGGTGCGCCCGGCGGAACTGCTGACCGTCATGGCCGATCTGCTGACCCGGGGATCGGCCTGAGGGCCTCTACTCCGCCGGATGCGGCTGGGCGCCGGCCGGCACCGAATGCTCGAACGGCTTCTTGCGCGCGATGTAGGTATAGACCGTCGGCACGACGAACAGCGTCAGCAGGGTTCCCAGCAGCATGCCGCCGACGATCACCGCGCCGATCGCCTGCCGGCTTTCCGCCCCGGCGCCGGTCGCCAGGGCCAGCGGAACCGCGCCAAGCACCATGGCGCCCGTCGTCATCAGGATCGGCCGCAGGCGCAGCACAGCGGAGCGGACGACGGCGTCGCGCACCTCCACCCCCTGGCGCTGGAGCTGGTTGGCGAACTCGACGATCAGGATGCCGTGCTTGGTGATCAGGCCGACCAGGGTCACCAGCCCGATCTGGCTGTAGACGTTCATGGTGGCCCCGGTCAGCTTCAGCGCCAGCAAGGCGCCGGTCATGGACAGCGGCACCGTCAGCATGATCACGAAGGGATCGACGAAGCTCTCGAACTGGGCCGCCAGCACGAGGTATATGAAGGCCAGCGCCAGCACGAAGGTGACGTAGAGGCTGCTGCTCGACTCGCGGAACTCCCGGCTCTGCCCGGCATAGTCGACCTGGGCCGCCGCCGGCAGCGACCGTTCGGCGGCCGCGGTCAGGAAGGCCAGCCCCTCCCCCAGGGTATAGTTCGGCCCCAGGGTCGCGGTGATCGTGGCCGAGCGCAGCTTGTTGAAATGGTTCAGCTCCTTCGGCGAGACCCGTTCCTCGACCTTGAGCAGGTTGGCGAGGCTGACCATCTCGCCCTGCTTGCCGCGCACATAGATCCGGGCGATGTCGTCCGGGTTGGTCCGGTCCACGTCGGCGACCTGGACCACCACGTCGTACTGCTTGCCGTTCTGCTTGAACCGGGTGACCTGCCGGCCGCCCAGCAGGGTTTCCAGCGTGCGGCCGATGGTATCGATCTCCAGCCCCAGGTCGGCCGCCTTGTCGCGGTCGAGCGAGATCTTGAGTTCCGGCTTGTTCAGCTTCAGGTCGGTGTCGACGTTGACCAGACCCGGGTTGGTCCGCGCCTCCGCCAGCATCCTGTCGACCATGCCCTGGAGCTCGGAATAGGGAAGCGAGGTCTGGATGACGAACTGGATCGGCTTCTCGGTCGGGCTCTGGCCCAGCGAGGGCGGGTTGGCCGGGAACGCCAGGGTGCCGGGAACGCCGAAGAATTTCGGCGCGAGCTGCTGGACGACCTCCTGCTGCTTGATCTCGCGGTCGTCCCAGTCGGTCAGCCGGACGAAGGTGATGCCCTGGTTGACCACCGGGAAGCCCACGACCATGAAGAACTTCTCGACCACCGGGACCTGCTTGATGAAGCCTTCGATCGCCCGGGCATAGCGGTCGGTGTACTGGATGGTCGATCCTTCCGGGGCGATGATGATCCCGACGATGGTGCCGCGGTCCTCGGTCGGGGCCAGCTCCGACTTGATCTGCCCGAACAGGACGTAGCTGGCCGCGGCGACGCCGATCCCGACCAGCAGGATCAGCGGCCGGGCCTTCAGCGAGACGCGGAGCAGCCAGCGGTAGCCGTTGGTCAGGCCGTTCAGCAGCGCCTCGATCGCGTTGTAGAAGAAGCCGTGGCGCGTCTGGTGCTTCAGCAGCTTGGAGCACATCATCGGCGACAGGGTCAGCGCCACGAAGCCCGAGACCAGCACGGCGCCCGCCAGGGTCAGCGCGAACTCGGTGAAGAGCCGTCCCGTACGCCCGGTCTGAAAGCCGATCGGAGCGTACACCGCCGCCAGCGTGATGGTCATCGCGACGACGGCGAACCCGATCTCGCGGGAGCCCTGGATCGCCGCGCGGAACGGGGGCATCCCTTCTTCCACGTGGCGGTAGATGTTCTCCAGCATGACGATCGCGTCGTCCACCACCAGCCCGATCGCCAGCACCATGGCCAGCAGGGTCAGCGTGTTGATGCTGAAGTCGAACACGTACATGATCGCGAAGGCGCCGATCAGGGACACCGGGATCGTGACCAGCGGGATCAGGGTCGCGCGCAGCGAGCGCAGGAAGAAGAAGATCACCAGGACGACCAGCACGATCGCCTCCAGGATCGTGTGGAACACGGCGTCGATCGATTCCGCGATGAAGACGGAGCTGTCGTAGCCGATATCGACGCTCATACCTTCCGGCAGGCCGGCGCGGATCACCGGCAGCGTCCGCTGCACCGCCCCGGAGACCTCGAGCGGGTTCGCGGTGGACTGCTTGACGACGCCCATGGCCACGGCGTTGCGCCCGTTGAACCGGGCGTTGACCCGCTCGTCCCGGGCGCCCAGCTCCGCCCGGCCGACGTCGCGCAGCCGGACCAGATAGCCCGACTCGTCCCGCAGGATAACGTTCTCGAACTCTGCCGGCGTCCGCATGTCGGTCTCGGACACGACGGTGAACTCGCGCTGGGCGCTCTCCACCCGACCGGCCGGGATCTCGATGTTCTGCCGGCGCAGCGCCGTCTCGACGTCCTGGGGGGTGACCTTGTAGGCGGCCATGCGCGTCGGGTCGAGCCAGATCCGCATGGCGTACTTGCGCTCGCCGAAGATCCGGACGTCGGCGACGCCGGGCAGGTTCTGAAGCCGGTCCTTGACGAACCGGTCGGCATAGTCGGTCACCTCCAGCGGGGTGTTCCGGTCGCTGGAAAAGGCCAGGTAGATGATCGGCTGGGCGTCGGCCTCGACCTTGGCGATCACCGGCTCGTCGATCTCGTCCGGCAGCGAGCCGCGCACCCGGCCGACCCGGTCGCGCACGTCGTTGGCCGCCACGTCGGGGTCCCGGGTGATCCGGAAGCGGACGGTGATCTGGCTGGTCTCCGACCGGCTGATGGAGGACATCACGTCGATGCCCTCGATGCCGGACAGGCTCTCCTCCAGCGGCTGGGTGACCTGGCTCTCGACGATCTCCGCGCTGGCGCCCTGGTACTTGGTGGTCACGGTGACCACCGGCTCGTCGATCTTGGGATATTCGCGCACCGCCAGCCGCTGGTAGGCGACGATGCCGATCAGCAGCACGGTCAGGCTCATGACCGTGGCGAGCACCGGGCGGCGGACGCTGAGTTCGGAGATCTGCATGGCCTCAGCTCCCGACCGGGGGGACCACGGTGACCGGCGCGCCGTCTCGGATCTTCAGATGCCCGGCGGTCACCACCACGTCGCCGGGCAGGAGCCCGTCCAGGATCTCGACCTTGGCGGCGCGGCGTTCCCCGGTGCGGACCTTGACCCGCTGGACCTTTCCGTCCGTCACCTTGAAGACGAACTGGTCGGCCCCGACTGCGACCAGGGATTGTTCCGGCACGAGGATCGAATCCTTGCGGGTCGTCAGGGTCAGGGTGACGCGGGCGAACAGGCCGGGCCGCAGCGCGTCGTCGCCGTTGGGAACGCGGGCGCGGACATTGATGCTGCGGCCGTTGACGTCGACCAGCGGGTCGATCGCGTAGACGGTGCCGGCGAAGCTGCGTCCCGGCACCGCGTCGACCGTGACCGCGAGGGTCTGGCCGACCCGGACCGAGGGCAGGTAAAGCTCGGGCACGCGGAAATCCAGCTTCAGCGTGTCGATGGCTTCCAGGTTGACGATGTCCTTGCCGGACTGGACCACGTCGCCGACGCTGACCCGGCGCAGGCCGAGCACGCCGTCGAACGGCGCCGTCAGGTCCAGCTTGGCGAGTTGGGCCTTCGCCAGCGACACCGACGCCTCGTCCGCCAGAAGCTTGGCGCGCGCCTGGTCGCGGGCGCGGGCGCTGCCTGAGCCCTGGCGGTACAGCTCGTCGGCGCGGTCCGCCTCGGTCCTGCTGAGATTGAGGCTGGCCATGGCCTGCTCCAGCGTCGCCCGCGCGATGGCGTCGTCGAGCTTGAGCAGGACGGTGCCCTTGCGGACCCGCTCCCCCTCGTTGAACCGGATCTCCGTGATCCGCCCCGCGACCTCCGGCCGGATCACGACCGATTCGTCGGAGAAAAGCGTCCCGACAGAGGTCACGGTGCGCGACACGTCGCCGACCTCGACCTGCTCGGCCTCCACCGGGATGCCGCCGGGCGGCCCGCCCCCGCCGCCGGGACCGCTGCCGCCGGGCGCCTGCGCGGCCGTCGGCATATCGGCGGCTTGGTGGACGGTGAAGTACCACCAAGCCCCGCCGCCGAGACCCAGCAGGGCAACAAGGATGAACAGGCGACCGATCAGCTTCATGGATCGTTCCGGCCGCGACCAGACCGGCCTTTCTAGGGAGGAGCTTCGACAGGTGCATACGAAACCGTCAGCACCCCTTTACTAAAATGATCATGGCTTTGTCGGCACGCAAAGTCGAGCCTGCCGACCGGCGTTGCGCGCATGCAAGCCATGCGGGCAAGACAGCCCGGCCGCGTGCGGCTTACGCGAACAGCTCGTCCAATTCCCGGTAGTCAGGCACCTTCGCCTCCAGCGGAACGCCGGCACGCAGGACGGTGCGGTCGGACTGGGGCCGCGACAGCAGCTCGCTGTAGGTGCGCGCCCGGAAGACTATCAGGTCGGCCGTGCGGCCGGCCCCGATCAGGCCGGCATCGGGCAGCCGCATCACATGGGCCGGAACCGGCGCCGTGGTCCGGGGCCAGTCGCCGAACGGGCGGTCCAGGTGCAGGATGCGGGTCGCCTCCCGGTAGACCTCCACCATGTCGTGGTCGCCGTAGCCGTAGAACGGGTCGCGGCAATTGTCGGAGGCGACCGCCACCGGGATGCCGCGGGCCCGCATCTCGTGCAGCAGGGTGACCCCGCGCCAGCGCGGGGTCCGGCCCGGCGCCCGGTCCTGGAGATAGAGGTTGCACATGGGCAGCGTGACCACGCAGAGCCCCGCCTCGGCCGCCAGGTCCAGGGTGGCGAGCGCCCGCTCCGGTTCCTGGGCGGCCAGACTGCAGCAGTGGCCGCACAGCACCCTGCCCTTGAAGCCGGTGCGCAGCACGGCCCGGGCGATATGGTGCAGGCTCTCGGCCCCGGGGTCGCCGGTTTCGTCCACGTGGAAATCCACGTCGAGCCCGCGCTCCGCCGCCAGCGCGAACAGCCGGTCGAGCGCCGCGTCCAGGTCTTGGATCATGTAGCTGACGCAGCCCAGCACGCCGCCATGGCGCTGCACCAGGTCGGCGATCCGGACCGCCTCGTCGGTCAGGTAGGTCTCGATCATGATCAGCGAGACCGCCTGGAGGGTGATGCGGCCGGCCCAGCGCTCGCGCGCCTCGGCGAACACCGGCCAGGAGATCTCGGCCTGCTTCCCTAGCGAGTCCAGGTGGGTGCGGACCGCGGCGGTGCCGTGGGCGTAGCTGCATTTCAGCCCGAACTCCATCCGGGCGGCCACGTCCCGGGCGCTCCAATGGGCCTCGCGGTCCCGCTCGACGGCGCCGAGCGCACCCATGAAGGTGCCGTCCGGGTTCTCCTGGCGCGCCCAAATGTGCCCTTTGTCCAAATGGGTGTGGAGATCGACCGGGCACGGCCAGACGAGGCCGTTCTCCAGGGTGACGCCGGGACCGCAGCAGGGCGCCGTGCCGCCGGGAACGACCGCCGCGACCTTGCCGTGCTCGATCCGCAGATCGACCGTCGCGAGGCCGTCGCCGCCGGCGCGGATCGCCACCTCGGGCGGCGGGTCCTCGACCAGGGACAGGGGAACGGTGGCTTTCTTCAGCCAGAACTTGGCGCCCAGGGACGCGCCGGCGAAGGACTTCTGGAACGGGATCGGCATGATCTGAAACCGGTCTTTCGGCTGCGGATGCGGTTCTCTCGGATTTGCCGGTTTTCCCGTCCGGCGGTGCTCTCTTGCCGGCGCCTCGGCCCGGAGCGCCGGGGCGCCCTCGGCACCATGCATAGCATGATATCCCGAGTAGCGAGCAGAATCAGCGGCGGGGGCGGCTCGGCGGCCGGCAGGCGGGCGTTGCCCATGGCTCCGGCACGGCGGCGCCCTGAACCGGGAAAAGAGGGGGGCGAGGTCCAATGCGGAGGGGACCATGACCCCGCCCCCCTTGAGTGAACTGTGGACGGGCGATCCGGACGGCCGTCGGCGCCCGATCGATGCCGCCATTTGGCAGGTCAAGCATTCAGCAAAATCCGTACCACCGTGGGAATGTTGAAGCTCTAACTGGTGCGGCATCTTCGCTGCCCGAAAAAACGTCGCCGGAGCGGCACTTGTATAAAATTCAGGCAAACAGCCGCGGCACCGCCGTCACACCCGGTCGCGCAACGCGTCGAGCGGGAAACGGTCCACCTCCCCCAGCAGCTCGACAAGGCAGCGGGCGGCGTGGTCGACCAGCTTGGCGCCCCGATCCGCGTCGGCGTCCGTCGCGTCGCCGCAGGCGCCGAACAGGTTCAGGTCCTGGGTCTGCCAGCCGAAGCCGACCTTGCCTTCCGGGGTCAGGTACTTGAACTCCTGCTCCATCTCGATGCTGAGGGAGTCGAATTTCCGGCGCTCCGCCGGGCGCACCATGTCGGGGCGCAGGTGGAGCATCATCGAGGTCTCGATGCCGCCGCCATGGATGCCGTGGACGATTTCGGACGGCGGGAAAAGCCCCTCCGGCAGCCCCGGGCTGAACCAGCTGCAGGTCACCACGAACATCTTCAGGCGGACGCGCAGGTCGCGCGCCACGATGTCCATGACCTGGGGCTGGCCGCCGTGGCTGTTGTACAGGACCAGCTTGCGGATGCCCGCGCGGTGGACGCTCTCGCCCACCTCGGTCCAGATTCGGATCAGGGTCTCGGCCGACAGCGACAGGGTCCCGGGGTAGGCCTCGTGCTCGTCCGACTTGCCGATGGGGAGCATCGGCAGGACCAGCACCGACAGTTGGTCCGGTATCAGCGGCACCGCCCGCGCCACGATCCCGGCATTGATCGCGCTGTCCACCCAGACCGACAAGTGCGGCCCGTGCTGCTCCACCGCGCCGACCGGCAGCACGGCGATGGTGCGTTCGGCATCCAGCGCCGCGAACTCCTTGGTTGTCAAATCCTGCCAGAATCGGCTGTGCGGCACCGGCATCCGTTTTTTCCTCCCCGCATGACCGGGCAAACGGCCCGATCGGAACTCCGTGTGAGATGGTTTTGCCGGCCGGTCGTCTTCAAGTAGCATGCCACACGACATTCCCTACGATGAGTGGCCGCGATGCTGATTGCCCAGATCACGGATCTTCATGTGACCGAACCAGGCACGCTCGCCGCGGGCCGGATCGACACCGGCGCCGCCCTGGCCGCCACCGTGGCGCACCTGAACCGCCTGCGTCCCCGCCCGGATCTGGTGGTGATCACCGGCGATCTCGCCAACGGCCCCCGGCCGGCCGAGTACGAGGCGCTGGCACGGCTGCTGGCCCCGTTGGAACCGCCCTGGTGCGCGATCCCCGGCAACCACGATGACCGGGACGCGCTCCGCGCGCTGTGCGCCGGCCAGCCCTGGCTGCCGCTCCCCGGACCGTTCTTCCATTACGCGATCGACCACCTGCCGGTGCGGCTGATCGCCCTGGACACGCTGGTGCCCGGCGAGACACCGGGATTGCTGTGCGACCGGCGGAGCGACTGGCTGGCCGACCGCCTCGCCGAGGCGCCGGGGCGGCCGACCCTCCTGCTGATGCACCACCCGCCCCACGAGGTCGGGATCGGCTTCATGGACGCGCTGCGCTGCTTCGGGACGGAACGGCTGGCCCGCCTCGTGGAGGAGCACCCGGCGGTCGAACGGATCCTGTGCGGCCATGTCCACCGTCCGACCCTGGTCCGATGGCACGGCACCGCCGTCAGCACCGCGCCGAGCGCCGCCTTCCAGTTCGCCCTCGCCCTGGAACCGGGTTCGACGCCGACCGTGTCGGACGAGCCGCCGGCCCTGGCCCTCCATCTGTGGCGGGCCGGACAGGGGCTGGTCAGCCATCTGCAGGCGGTCGGCGCGTGAAGCCGCTTGCCAGCGGACCAGGGCGGGCTAGATTGGCGCCATGGTAACGATCAAGAAGAAAGCCGTGTTGATCACGGGGGCCGGCAAACGCATCGGCCGGGCCATGGCGCTGGACCTTGCCTCCCACGGCTGGGGGGTCGCCGTCCATTATTTCACCTCCAAGGACGACGCCGACGAGGTGGTGGCCGAGATCACCCGCGCCGGCGGCAGGGCCGCGGCCGTCCAGGCCAACCTCGGCAGCGAGGCCGACACGGTCGGGCTGGTCCCGGCGGCGGCCGAGCGGCTGGGACCGCTGACCGCGCTGATCAACAATGCCAGCGTGTTCGAGCGGGACGAGATCGGCACCGCCGACCGGGAGAGCTGGGACCGGCACATGGAAGCCAACCTGCGGGCCCCCCTGGTGCTCTCCCAGGCGTTCGCCAAGCAGCTCCCGGCGGAGGAGCGCGGCTGCATCGTCAATATCCTGGACCAGCGGGTCTGGAACCTGACGCCGCACTTCCTCTCCTACACCCTCAGCAAGGCCGGCCTGTGGACGCTGACCCGGACCCTGGCCCTGGCGCTGGCGCCGCGGATCAGGGTCAACGGCATCGGGCCGGGGCCGACCCTGAAGAACGACCGCCAGACGGAGGAGCATTTCGCAGCGCAATGGGAGAACATCCCGCTCCAGCGGCCGACCTCGCCGGAGGAGATCTGCGACGGGGTCCGCTTCATCCTGGACGCTCCCGCGATGACCGGGCAGATGATCGCGCTGGACGGCGGCGAGCATCTTGGCTGGGCACAGCCGGGACGCGGATTCGTGGCAGTCGAGTAGGTCCGGACGACAGTATCCGAATACACGGAACTGTCATGGCGACAGACCTGGGGCTCCTCTCCTTTCGAGTTTTGCACATCCGCCGCACTCGCGGCGGTCCGTGTCTTGTCAACCCTGAAAAAGCGACCCGGCCTCATGCCGCAGCCGCTTGACAGGAAAATTCATGAATGAAAACAATAACTTGCGTTTTCTGCCTCATATTTAGGCAGATACTGGAAACGCCGAGATATACTGATTTCCCGGTGAGTCGTCCGCAGGTTATCGACATAGTTATCCACAGTTTCCGTGGATAGTCCCGAAGCACTCCAGGCCTCTGCCGGGAAGCGATTGAGTCGGAACCGGCATCTCCGCTCGCCGGTTGACGGCAGCGGTTGACCGACCGTGGAAAACCGCCAACATACCGCCCATCATGGCAGCAAATCAGACCGTACAGCCCACGCCCGATATCACCGAGCCCGATATCACCAAGACGGCGGAACCCGCAGCGTCCCCCGCTCCGGCGGCCCGCCGGCGCGCGAGCGCGGGCAACCTGGCGCAGGGGGCGGAGGTGATCCGGGGATATCTCCGGACGCTGCCGAATAGCCCCGGCGTCTATCGGATGATGAACGAGGCCGGCGACGTTCTGTATGTCGGCAAGGCCAAGAACCTGAAGAAGCGCGTGGTCAACTATACCCACGTGATGAAGCTGCCCAACCGGCTCCAGCGGATGGTGGCGGAGACGACGACCATGGAGTTCGTCACGACCCATACCGAGGTCGAGGCGCTGCTGCTGGAGTCGAACCTGATCAAGCGGCTGATGCCGCGCTACAACGTTCTGCTGCGGGACGACAAGTCCTTCCCCTACATCAAGATCACCCGCGACCACGACTATCCCCAGCTGACCAAGCACCGCGGGGTGCGCGACAAGGCGGCCGACTATTTCGGCCCGTTCGCGTCGGGCAGCGCCGTCAACCGGACTGTGACCGCCCTCCAGCGCGCCTTCCAGCTCCGCAACTGCGCCGACACGGTCTATGCGACCCGGACCAGACCCTGCCTGCAGTACCAGATCAAGCGCTGCACGGCGCCCTGCGTCGGGCGGGTGACGCCGGAGGAGTACCAGGCCCAGGTGGCCCAGGCGCGCGCCTTCCTGTCGGGCAAGAGCCGCGACATCCAGGCGGAGTTCGCCCGGCAGATGCAGGCCGCCGCCGAAGCGCTCGATTTCGAGACCGCCGCCCGCTACCGCGACCGCATCCGGGCGCTGACCGCCACCCAGGCGCACCAGGACATCAATGTCGAGGGGGTCGAGGACGCCGACGTGATCGCCTGCCACCAGGACGGCGGCTCCACCTGCATCCAGGTGTTCTTCTTCCGGGGCGGCAGCAACTACGGCAACCGCGCCTATTTCCCCAGCCACGACCGGAACCTGGAGTTGCCGGAGGTGCTGGGCTCCTTTATCAGCCAGTTCTACGACAACAAGCCCGCTCCCCGCCTGATCCTGGTCAGCCAGGAACCGGCGGAGCAGGATCTCATCGCCGAGGCGCTGAGCCTGCGCGCCGGCCACAGGATCGAGCTGGTCGAGCCCAAGCGCGGCGACAAGAAACGGCTGGTCGACCACGCGCTGGTCAATGCCAGGGAGGCGCTGGGCCGCCGCCTGTCGGAGAGCGCGTCCCAGGCCCGCCTGCTGGAAGGCGTCGCCGAGGCTTTCGGGCTGGACTCCGTGCCGGAGCGGATCGAGGTCTACGACAACAGCCACATCCAGGGCACCAACGCGATCGGCGGCATGATCGTCGCCGGGCCGGACGGGCTCATGAAGAACAGCTACCGCAAGTTCAACATCCGCTCCGACATAGCGCCGGGCGACGACTATGGCATGATGCGGGAAGTGCTGACCCGGCGCTTCTCCCGCGCGCTGAAGGAGGACCCGGAACGCGAACGCGGCACCTGGCCCGACCTGGTGCTGATCGACGGCGGCCAGGGACAGCTGAGCGCCGCCATGGAAGTGTTCAACGACCTGGACATCGCCGATCTGGCGGTCGTGTCGATCGCCAAGGGTCCCGACCGCAACGCCGGCCGGGAACGGTTCTTCATGCCCGACCGGCCGCCGTTCGGGATGGACCCGAAGGACCCGGTGCTCTATTTCCTGCAGAGGCTGCGCGACGAGGCCCACCGCTTCGCCATCGGCACCCACCGGGCGCGCCGGACGAAGGCGATCGGCCAGTCGGTGATCGACGAGATCCCCGGGATCGGACCGTCGCGCAAGAAGGCCCTGCTGCACCATTTCGGATCGGCCCGGGGCGTCGAACGGGCGGGCCTGGCCGACCTGGAGGCAGTCGAGGGGATCAACCGGACGGTGGCGAAAAAGATTTATGACCACTTCCATCCAGACGGCTAGAATGCCGCTCCAGCCGCCGGGCCGATCCAGGTCCGCCGGAACGCCGCCAATCAGAGCCTTTTGTCATGCTGACCAGCCTGCCCAATCTTCTCACGCTCTCACGGATCATCGTCATCCCGATCATCATCGGGCTGTTCTTCGTCCGTGAGCACTGGGCGGCCTGGACCGCGTGCGCCCTGTTCGCGCTGGCCGCGATCACGGACTACTTCGACGGCTACCTGGCGCGGAGCTGGTCGCAGGTGTCCATCGTCGGAAAGTTCCTCGATCCGATCGCCGACAAGCTCCTGGTCGCCGCCGTGCTGTTCATGCTGGTGGCGGTGGACAAGCTGAGCGGAATCTCGGTGCTGCCGGCCGTCGTGATCCTGCTGCGGGAGGTGCTGGTCTCGGGCCTGCGCGAGTTCCTGGCCGGGATCCGCGTCGGCATGCCGGTCAGCAAGCTCGCCAAATGGAAGACCGCGATCCAGATGGTGGCGCTGGGCATCCTGATCGTCGGCGACGACGGCCCGTCCGGCGTGCCGGTCCAGGCGATCGGCGAGCTGGGCCTGTGGGCCGCCGGGCTGCTGACCCTGATCACCGGCTGGGACTACATGCAGGCCGGCTGGAAGCACATGAACGAGGAGCGGGAACCCGAGCCGGAAGCGGTGCCCCGCCCGGCCCAGCCGCACGGCGCCAACACGGCGCGCAGCGCGGGCTGAGACCGGAACCGCACGGCTGAAGCCATATCAGGAACGATCGCCATGAAGCTGCTCTATTTCGCCTGGCTACGGACCAAGACCGGGATCACCCAGGAGGAGGTGGCGCCGCCCGAGCATGTGCGCGACGTGGCGTCCCTGGTCGAGTGGCTGCGCACCCGCGGCCCCCGGTTCGCCGACGCCTTCGGGAACGCCGCCGTCATCCGGGTGGCGGTCAACCAGGAATATGCCCGTCCCGACCATCCGCTCCGCGCCGGGGACGAGGTGGCTCTCTTTCCGCCCGTCACGGGAGGCTGAAGGACATGGCGATCCGCGTCCAGCGGGAGGATTTCGACGTCGGCGCCGAGCTGGCGGCCCTCACGCAAGGCAACCACGCCATCGGCGGAGTCACCAGCTTCGTCGGACTCGTGCGCGAGATGGGCGGCGGGCCGAGCGCCATGACGCTGGAGCACTACCCGGGCATGACCGAGCGCCAGCTGGCCGGGATCGAGGACGAGGCGCGGCGCCGCTGGCCGCTCCAGGCGGTGCTGATCATCCACCGCTACGGCCGCCTGGAACCCGGCGACCGGATCGTGCTGGTCGCCACCGCCAGCGCCCACCGCGAAGCGGCGTTCGAGAGCTGCCATTTCCTGATCGACTGGCTGAAGACCCGTGCCCCCTTCTGGAAGCTGGAGGAGACCGCGGAGGGCAGCCGCTGGGTCGAGGCCAAGGACGATGACGATGCCGCGGCGGCGCGATGGACCGTTCGGCCCGCACCCGAGGGAGCTTCGTCCTGAATCCGCCGCCCCTATCCGTTCCGGCCTAGGCCATTCCTTAGAATGCACCCGACACTTCGTATGACTGGTAATTTTGCCGCACTGACATCATATTAATTGTAGAGTAACCCTTTCGACAGAGGATCCTGGGCAACCGACCGGGAACTTACAACAAATCGAAAGGGACCACCCATGTTCCAGCGCGATGGTGCGGGCAACAAGAGCAGCTTTTTCGGCAAGGCCGTCCAAACCGCCGCAGCCCTGGTGCTGTGCGCCGGGTTGTTCGCCGCTGGCACCGCCCGGGCCGATATCCGGATCGTCACCAGCGTCCTGCCCCCCCTGACCGACGATTCGGGAACCGACAAGGGCTTCCTGTACGACGTCGTGGAGGAGATCAAGAAGCTGGTGAAGGTTTCGGCCCCGATCGAGATGATGCTCTGGACCGACGCGTCGAAAATCGCCCAGAACGAGGCGAACATCGTGATCTTCCCGCTGACCCGGACGCCGCAGCGGGAGAACAGCTTCCGCTGGATCACCAAGATGTTCGACATGAAGCGGTCCTTCACCACCCTGCCGGGCACGACGCCGATCAACACGCCGGAGGAGGCCAAGAAGGTCGCGTCGATCGGCGTGCTGGAGCGCAGCTCCTCCCAGACCTTCCTCAAGGAATACGGGCTGACCAACACCGTCGAGTTCCCGTCCAACAAGGCCCTGGTCGAAGGGTTGGCCGCCGGCAAGGTCGTGTCGATCTACGGCATCAACCCGATGACCGTCAGCGAGTGGCGCGGCATCGGCCGCAAGGACCAGCTCGTGTTCGGCACCCCGGTCGAGATCACCGGCTCCTTCATCGGCACCAGCCTGAAGGGCGACCTGGTCAAGATGGAGGAGTGGCAGTCTGCCTTCGAAGTGATCCAGCAGGACGGCACCTTCGACCGGCTGCTCGTCAAGTACGGCCTGAACTGACCGCGCGCATCGACGATACCGATCCGGCCCCCGCTCACGCGGGGGCCGGTTTCGTTCTTGCAGCTGCACCGTTGCGGTTTGCGGTAGGTCGGCCTCGGCCGAAGGCCGACCTACGGTATTCCGTGCCGCCACGCCGTCAAAACGACCGTACCGGTTTCCTGGATTCTGCCGCCATGGGCCGCGCGCATCGGGACCCCGTTCAGCAGAGCCTGCCTTCCTGGTGGGTGTCCATGAAGTGCCGGAGCACCAGCTTCAGGCGGGCGACGTTCCGCATGTCGCCCCGTTCCTGCGCATGCCTGATGTCGTCGAGGATGATCCCCTTGATGCAGGTCTCGCCGTCGGGCCGGTGCAGGAGATAGTTGCCCATTTCCAGGGCGATCATCTCCGGCACGTGCTCGTGCTCGGCAATGGCCAGGATTTCGTTTTCGGTCAGTTCACTGAGCGCGATGCAGTCCTCTATCGTGATCATGTCTTGGAACTCCTCCGGTATGTCGCCCCTGTTGTCCGGGGCTTTTGGAATATTCGCGTCCGCCTCGCCGTTCCTCCGCGCCCGTCTCCTCAGTGCGCCATCAGGACGGGCAGCCCGGGATGGGACAGGACGTATCTGGTGACGCCGCCGAGGATCATCTCGCGGACCCGGCTGTGGCCGTAGCCGCCCATGACCAGCAGGTCGGCCTCCAGTTCGCCGACGCGGGCGATCAGGGCGGCGCCGACCGACTCCTTCGCCGGCCGGATCGTGTCGATCGCAGGCTGGATGCCGTGCCAGGCCAGATAGTCCGCCAAGCGCGCAGCCTCTTCGGCGGAGGTGACGGCGGTGTCCGCCGTGACGATGCGGACCGCCGCGGCCCGGATCAGGAAGGGCATGGCGGCCGCGACCGCCCGGGCGCATTCGGCCCCACCGTTCCAGGCGATGGCCACCGTTCCGCCGATCTTGGCCGGCGGCCGTTCCGGGGCCAGCAGCAGCGGCCGGGCGGATCCGAGCAGCGTCGCTTCCAGCGTCACCGAGAGCCGGCTGTCGCCGATTCCCGCCGTCTGCGGAAAGACGACCAGGTCGGCCAGCCGCGCCTCGTGGGGGATCACGTCCTCCATCACGCCGGTCACCGACCGCATCCGGCCCGATGCCATGCCCGGGCCGGGAGCGGACTGAACCAGGGCCGCCTGGGCGGCCGCGCGCGCCGCTTCGAAATGCTTCCGGGCGATCTCGGCGTCGGCGGCGAATTCCTGCTCGGACGCCTTCATGATCTCCTCGATCATGGGTCCGGACAACCCGTCGCCCAGCATCGGAACCATGTCGCGCGGGTCGCCGCCGACATGCAGCGCCTCCACATGGGCATCGAATGTCTTGGCGACGGAGAAGCCCATCGCGAGGACCGAGCGATCGCAGTCGCGGCCGATCAGCGGCACCAGGATTTTTCGGAGCATTCCAGTCTCTCCCTCGATCGGGGAACCCTTATGGTTAGCGCAAGACTAAGACCGTCAGCCACGCTCCACAATGATGCACATCAATTCGCACAGACAATCTTGCCGCCGTGGCATGTATCCGTGCCGCCACCCATTTGGTGGCAATTATCTGATAATTTTCCCTATATTTGATATGACGGATTCCATATCACCGACCGACGAGATGCGATGCCAGGTCAGCGGCTCAATTTCATAAAGTAGCTGCCGGCGCACAACCGCCTCGTCCGCGTCCGACGCATCGCCGGTCCGCGATCCCACGCGGGCCATCAGGGTGTCGGCGTCCGCCTCCAGCCAGATACCCCGGAACGGCACGCCGGCGTGCCGCGCCACCGCTTCCAGGTCTGCCCGCTCCTCCGGCCGGGCATTGACGGCATCGACGATAACGGCGTGCCCGGCCCGGACGATGCGCCCGGCGCGCTCCAGCAGTCCGGCATAGACCCGGCGGGTCGCCTCCCCGGCATAGGCCTCGGCCGGCAGCCGCTCGGTTTCCGCCGCGCCGAAGAGCTGCTTCCGCAGCACGTCGCTCCGCAGGACCACCGCCCCCGGCGCCGGGCCGATGCCGGGCGCCAGGGCGCGGGCGACGGTCGTCTTGCCGGTCCCGGACAGGCCGCCGAGCGTCACCATCATGGGCTTCGGCGGGTGGATCGCCCTCACGGCATGGTCCAGGTAGGACAGGGCCTCGGCATGGGCCGCCGCCGGATCGGGCTGCGCCCCGGCACCGCTCGCCAGCACCTTGGCCCGGACCGCCGCACGGGCGGACAGGAACAGCGGCAGCAGCGCCAGCCCGTCGCAGTCGCCCGTCAATTCCAGCATCCGGTTCAGCAGCGTGTTGGCCAGCGGGCGGAGCCCGCGATGCTCCAGGTCCATCAGCAGGAAGGCCAGATCGTACAGCACGTCGACGATGGCGATGTCGTCGTTGAACTCCACGCAGTCGAACAGCGTCGGCCGGCCGTCGACAAGGCAGATGTTCCGCAGGTGCAGGTCGCCGTGGCAGAACCGCACGGAACCGCCCTCGCGCCGCCGGTCCAGCAACCCGCCCAGCCGGTCGAGCGCGGCGGCCGAGGCCGTGCCGAGCGCCCGGACCCGGTCGGGAGGAAAGACGTCCGGCCGCTCCGCCAGTTCCGCGACATTGTCCTCGAACACCCAACGCATGGCGTCGGCCCCGCCGCGGTCGGTGACCACCTCGGCCCCGGCGTGGAAGGAGCCGATCGTCTCCGCCAATTCGCGCATCAGCCCGGCCGTGAGCGCGCCGCGATCGGCCATGCGGTCGAACAGGGCTTCCTGGTCCAGCCGCGCCATCACCACGACCCAGTCGGCCGGGACGCCTTCGGACCTCGAAAGGGGCGCCCCGATCCCGCCCAGCGCCAGGGAGCCGTCGGGCCGCCGCAGCACGGGGACCGCTCCGAGATAGACCGAGGGCGCCGTGCGCCGGTTCAGCCGCACCTCCGCCTCGCAGGCGGCGCGCCGGCGCTCGACCGTGCCGTAGTCCATGTAGGGAAAGCGCACCGCGCGCTTCAGCTTGTAGACGCGATCGCCGGCCAGGAAGACGATGCTTCCGTGGGTATCGACGCGCTCGACCTCGGCGCCCCCGTGGGTGTCCGGGGCGGACAGGAAATCCACGACGGCGGCCTGGTCCGAAGGGTCGGGATCATGGGTCATGCTCCAGTCTAGCAGCCGTCTCGCCCGCAATGGAAGGCACAGGCGGAGGGGAGGCGCCGGTCCTTGCCGCACCGCGACGGACATTTCCATAAAACGCGACCCTAAACCGTTGACAGGCGAATCGGTCCGACGCATCGTTCCCGTACCGCGGCGCAGCACCTTCGGCGCGCCGTCCCGCCTGGACCAAGCTTCCCCGGAAGCCCCGACAAGGGAGAGACCGACGCCATGCCACGGCGCCCCCTCGCACCCGTTGCCGGTGCCGTCCCGGGCCGCAACCGCCCCATGAAAGCCCGCAAGATGCCTCAGGACGCCCCGGTCTCCGACATCGCCCCCATTCCGGACGTCCCCGTCCCGCCCGCGCCCGGCCCGGCGCCGGAAACCTGCCCGACGTCGCCATCCGGGCGATCGCCCGTGGCGGACCTGCGCTGGCCTCTGCTGACCGCCGACGCCAGCTTTCCCGCGGGAAGCGCGTCGCCCGCCGACCTCGCCGCCCTGACGGCTGAACTGGGCGAGGCCTTGAGGCGGTTCTCCGCCGCGACCGACGACGATCCGTTCAGCAACCCGGTGCAGCGGGTGGCGCTGGAGCTGTCGCGCAAGATCGAGGACGGCTCGGTCTCCTACGCGACGCTGGAACAGCTGATCCAATACCTGTCCGCCGACGGCTTCATTGGCCGCGCCGCCCGCCTGTCGCGCTATGTCGGGGAGATGGATCCCGAGGCCAACGCCGCGTCCCTGGCCACGCGGATCCGCGCGCTGGCGGTGCCGCCGGGCGCCAAGGCCCCGGTTCCGTTCGAGGCGTTCCGCGCCCAGGTGGAGCGCGAGCTGTTCGGCATCGTCATGACCGCGCACCCGACCTTCAACCTGTCGGGCGAGCTGATGGAGCTGCTGACCACCCTGGCGTCGGGCCGGGCCGGCGACGGCACGCCCCTGTCGGACTCGACCCGCGCCGAGCTGATCGAGCACATGGCCGGGCTGGCCCACCGTCCCGACGACGACCTGAGCCTGACGCGGGAGCACAACCTGTCGCTGATCGCGATCGGCAACGTGCAGGCGGCGCTGCGCCGGCTCTACGCGATCGTCTACGCCGTCGCGGAGGAGGTCTATCCCGAGCGCTGGACCGAGCTGACGCCCAAGATGATCACGGTGGCGAGCTGGGTCGGCTACGACCTGGACGGAAGGTCGGACATCCGATGGACCGATACGCTGCGCAAGCGCCTGATCGTCCAGGTAGGCCAGCTCCGCCACTACCGGGAGGAGGTGCGCGCCGTGCGCAGCCTCGCCTCGGCCGGGGAGGAGATCCGCCACACCCTGGACCTGCTGGAATCGCGGTTGGCGCTGGCGATCAACGAGGTGACCGACGAGATTGGCGTGTTCGGCCAGGACCCCGGCGAGGCCGGCGCCCTGCCCCACATCCAGCGCATCGCCCAGCGCATGCATGACGGCATCTCGCTGCGGCTGATCGACAATTCCCAGGCGATCGGCCTGATCGACCGCGTCATCCGGCTGGCGACCTCCGGCGGCACCGACCGGGGCCCGGCGATCCGGCGGCTGTGCACCCTGCGGGCGGAGCTGGCGAACTACGGCCTGGGCATGGCGCACACCCATGTCCGGATCAACGCGACCCAGCTTCACAACGCGATCCGCAAGACTGTCGGGATGGAAACGGCGCCTGACGACCCGCGCTACCGCCAGTCCTACCTGGCGTCGCTGAACGAGCTTCTGGACAGGGTCAGACCGCAGACGATCAATTTCGGCTCGATCATGTCGGAGCGGACCTCGGCCAAGCGGCTGTTCATGATCGTGGCGCAGATGCTGAAATATGCCGACGCCACCACTCCCGTCCGGTTCCTGATCGCAGAGTGCGAATCCGCCTTCACGCCGCTGACCGCGCTCTACTACGCCCGCCTGTTCGGGGTCGCGGACAAGATCGACATCAGCCCGCTGTTCGAGACGGAGAAGGCGCTGGAGCTGGGCAGCCGGGTGATCGACCAGCTGCTGGAGAACCCCCACTACCGGGCCTATGTCCAGGCGCGCGGGCGGCTTTGCATCCAGACCGGCTTCTCCGACGCCGGGCGCTACCTGGGGCAGACGCCGGCGTCCGCCTCGATCGAGCGGCTGCGGCTGCGCATCGCGCGGCTGTTCCCGAAGCACGGCCTGACCGGCGTGCAACTGGTGATCTTCGACACCCACGGCGAGTCGATCGGCCGCGGCGCCCATCCCGCCGGGTTCGAGGAACGGCTGAGCTACACCGCGACCCCCTATTCGCTGGAGTTCCTGGCCGACAACAAGGTGGACTTCAAGCAGGAGGTCAGCTTCCAGGGCGGCGACGGCTTCCTCTACTTCGTGACGCCGGCCGGCGCCTTCGCCGTGGTCACCCGCATCCTGGAGCACATGCTGGGCGACCGGGGCGACGCGCGGAGCGATCCGTTCTACGAGGATCCCGACTACATCACCGAGTTCTTCACCACGGTGAAGGAATTCCAGGTCTCGCTGGTCAGGAACCCCGACTACGCGGCGTTGCTGGGCGCCTTCGGCACCAACCTGCTGTTCCCGTCGGGCAGCCGGGCGATCAAGCGCCAGCACGACAGCGCCGACGACAGCGAGCAGGCCTCGGTCAGCCAGATCCGGGCGATTCCGCACAACGCGATCCTCCAGCAGCTTGGCCTGCCGGCCAACACGATCAGCGGCGTCGGCGAGGCGATCGGCAAGGACCCGGAACGGTTCCGCCAGCTCTATGCCCGGTCCAGCCGGTTCCGCCAGCTGATCGGCATGGTCGAGTACGGCGCCGCGATCGCGTCGCCCGACGCGCTGCGGGCCTATGTGGACACGCTCGATCCCGGGCTGTGGCTGCTGCGGGCGGCCAAGACGCCGGACAAGGCGCGGGCGGAGGAGATGCGACGGCTGGCCCGGTACCTGGAGGACACCCAGCTCCACGCCCGCCAGACCAAGGTCGGCCGAAGGCTGTTCGCCGACTATTGCCTGCTGCGCGACGGCCTCGCCCTGGTCGAGGGCGGCGGCTGCGGGGCGCTGGTCACCCCGGCCGCGCGCGAGCAGCTGGCCATCCTGCATGCTGTCCGGATCGCGCTGATCCACGAGATCTTCCTGCTGGCGACCCATATCCCGCAGTTCAGCAGCCAGCACAACACGACCCATGCCCGGCTGCTGACGCGGGTGCTCCACCTGGACATCCCGACCGCCGTCAGCCAGCTGGAGCGCATCTTCCCCGCGACCACCGACGACGCGGTGACCGGCGACTTCGGGGAGCGGGCGACCTATGTCAGCGACGAGAGCCAGAATTACCAGCGGGAGAACGAGGGCATCTTCCAGCCGATGAACGGCTTGTACGAGCTGATGCGCCGGGTCAGCGTCGGCGTCGTCCACCGCATCGGCTTCTTCGGCTGACGCGATCCGGCCGGCAACTTCGCCGGTCCCCCGGCGTTGATGCGACATCTGGTCAGCGTCGGGAGGTCCGCCATTTCCACCTTGAATCTACTGCTCGCGGTGGCGCTCCTGGCCGCCGGGCTGGCAATCCTCTACGGGCTGGCGCGCGGACTGCTGTGGCTGGTCGGTCGGGGAGCGGAGCGCCTCCAGGGGCCGGTCAGGATGTCGCGGCATTGGGTACGGGACCGGCCGGTGGTGGCGCTGTTCGAAAGCCGTTTCCCGCAAACGTTCCGGTTCCTCAAGGCGCGGTTGAGCACCCGCCCGTTCACCGGGCTGCCCCTGACCCTGATGGTGATCTTCACGGTCTATCTGGTGGCCCTGTTCGGCGGGATGGTGCAGGAACTGCACGAGGCCGAGGACCTGGTGGCGCTGGACAACGCCGTGGACCGCTGGTTCGACGCCCACCGGGTCGAGCCCTTCATCGGGGCCATGGTCTGGCTGACCCTGTGGGGCCAGGGGCCGACCATCACCATCGTCGGGCTGGTCGCCTCCCTGCTGTGGTGGAGCAGCAGCCGCGGCCATCTGGTCGTCCCGTTCTGGATCTGCCTGATCGGGGCGCAGGTGACGACCTGGACCGCCAAATACGTGATCGCGCGCGAGCGGCCGGGCGCCTGGGACCTGCTGGACGAGCACAGCCCCGCCTTCCCCAGCGGCCACGCCACCGCCGCCATCTCTGTCTACGGCTTCATCGCCTACAGCGTCTGGCGCACCATCCAGACCCAGCCGCGCGCCCGCTTCGAGGTGCTGTTCTGGGGAGCCGTCGCGATCATGCTGATCGGCTTCAGCCGGATCTACCTGAGCGTCCACTTCCTCAGCGACGTCGCCAGCGGCTATCTGGTCGGCGGCTTCTGGCTGGCGGTCGCCGTGACGGTGACGGAGTGGCGCACGGCCCGGCGCGACGGCAGGCGAACCCCGAATGGTCATGGCCCCGATCGGGGATCCGATCGGGGGCCTCCCCTTGACCTGATCGGCACTTAGACCAAAGTACAGCGTTACAGTCTCGTCCGGAACGCTATTATGGAGTTCCTTACCGCGAAAAGGTGAGGCGAGTGCTGCTCGTAACATCAACCTGGAGAGGATCACGCTATGAAGTGGAAGACCCCCCGCATCGTCGAGATCGCCGTCGGCATGGAAATCAACTGCTACGCCTGCGCTGAGATCTAAGCTATCCGCCCCCGCCTGCGGTTGAAGACTGGATACGGCCGTGAAGATAGTTGTGCTGGGCTCGGCCGCCGGCGGTGGCTACCCTCAATGGAACTGCAATTGCGACACTTGCCGGCGCGCCCGCACCGGTGATCCGGCGGCCAAGCCCCGGACCCAGTCGTCGCTCGCGATCAGCGCCGACGGCGAGCGCTGGTTCCTGCTGAACGCATCGCCCGACCTGCGCCAGCAGATCCTGAGCACTCCCCTGCTCCACCCGCGTCACGGCAAGCGGCACAGCCCGATCGCCGGCGTCGTCCTGACCAACGGCGACGTGGACCATATCGCGGGACTGATAAACCTCCGCGAAAGCCAGCCGCTGTCGCTCTACGCGACCTCGCGCATCCATGCGGTGCTGGCCGCCAACAGCATCTTCCAGGTCCTCAACCCGGACCTCGTCGAGCGCCGCACCCTGGCGCTGAACGATCCGGTCGAGCTGGTGGGCCCCGACGGCCCCAGCGGCATCCGCGTCGAGATGTTCGCCGTGCCGGGCAAGGTGGCGCTCTACCTGGAGGACGCCGCCCCCGTGCTGGACGGCGAGACGGAGGACACCGTCGGCCTCCGCATCAGCGGCGGCGGCAGGAGCTTCTTCTACATTCCCGGCTGTGCGAAGCTGACCCCGGCATTGGCCGACCGCCTGCGCGGGGCCGACCTGCTGCTGTTCGACGGGACCCTGTGGCGGGACGACGAGATGGTCCTGAACGGCGTCGGCAGCAAGACCGGCCGCCGCATGGGCCACATGAGCGTGTCCGGCCCCGACGGGTCGCTGGCCGCCTTCGCCGACCTCGGCATCCGGCGCAAGATCTTCATCCACATCAACAACACCAACCCCATCCTGCTGGATGACAGCCCGGAACGCGCCGCCGTCGAAGAGGCCGGCTGGGAAGTGGGGGAAGACGGACGGGAAGTTTCGCCATGACCGAACTGCTGAGCCAGGACCAGCTCGAAGAACGCCTCCGCGCCATCGGCGCCGCGCGCTATCATAGCCTCCACCCGTTCCACCAGCTGCTGCACACCGGCAAGCTGGATTTCGGCCAGGTGCAGGCCTGGGCGCTGAACCGCTATTATTACCAGTGCAACATCCCGATCAAGGACTCGGTCGTGCTGTCCCGGCTGACCAGCGTCGAGGACCGGCGGGCCTGGCGCCAGCGCATCATCGACCATGACGGCACCCAGCCCGGCGAAGGGGGCATCGCCCGCTGGCTGAAACTGACGGAGGGGCTGAAGCTCGACACCGCCTATGTGGAGAGCTGCGCCGGCATCCTGCCCGCGACCAAGTTCGCGGTGGAAGCCTATGTCCATTTCGTGCGCGACCGGACGGTGCTGGAGGCGGTCGCCTCGTCGCTGACCGAGCTGTTCTCGCCCGGCATCATCCAGAACCGGGTCTCCGGCATGCTGGCGAACTATGATTTCGTCAGCAAGGAAACGTTGGCCTACTTCAACAACCGCCTGACCGAGGCGCCGCGCGACGCCGACTTCGCGCTGGCCTACGTCAAGCGGGAAGCCCGCCGCCCCGACCAGCAGCAGGCGGTGCTGGCGGCGCTGGAGTTCAAGTGCGACGTGCTGTGGGCCCAGCTGGACGCGCTCTACCACGCCTATGTCTCCCCCGGCCACATCCCCCCGGGCGCCCTCGTGCCCGAGCGGCGCTGAGCCATGGCGACGATCACCGAGGAAAACGTGCCGCGGCTGCCGCGGCACGTGAAGTTCCGGTTCGACCAGGCCCGCGAGGCCTGGGTCGTCCTGGCCCCGGAAAAAGTCTTCATGCCCGACGAAATCGCGGTCGAGGTCCTGAAACGCTGCGACGGGGATACCACCTTGAAGGACATCATCGACGACTTGGCGAGGACCTTCGAGGCGGAACGCGACGTGGTCGCCGCCGACGTTGTCGCCATGCTCCAGGATCTGGCCGACAAGGGGATCATCACGACATGAACGCCCTCTCGCCGTCACCCGCGAAGGACAGGGCCGCAAAGGCCGCTCCGGCCCCGCCGCTGGCGCTGCTGGCCGAGCTGACCCACCGCTGCCCGCTGCAATGCCCCTACTGCTCCAACCCGGTGGAGCTGGAACGCTCCGGCGCGGAGTTGGACACGGCGACCTGGAAGCGGGTGCTGACGGAGGCGGCCGAGCTGGGCATCCTTCAGGTCCATTTCTCCGGCGGCGAGCCGACCGTGCGCAAGGACCTGGCGGAACTGATCCGGCACGCGGCCAAGCTGGGCTGCTACACCAACCTGATCACCTCGGGCGTGCTGCTCGACGCCGCCCGGCTGAAGGAACTGTACGACGCCGGGCTGGACCATGTGCAGCTCAGCTTCCAGGACACCGATATCGAGAGCGCCGAGCGGATCGGCAATTTCGCGGGCGCCCAGGCCCGCAAGCTGGAGGTCGCGCGCCTGATCCGCGAGGCGGACCTGCCGCTGACAGTCAACGCGGTCGTCCACCGGCACAATCTCGGCCGGCTGGAGGAGATGATCCAGCTCGCCCTGGACCTGGGGGCCGAGCGGCTGGAGGTCGCCCATGTCCAGTACTATGGCTGGGCGCTGAAGAACCGGGCGGCGCTGCTGCCGACCCGCGAACAGCTCGACCGGGCGACGGAGGTGGTGACCGCGGCGCGGGAGCGGTTGAAGGGCCGGCTGATGATCGACTATGTCGTCCCGGACTATTACGCCAAGCGCCCGAAATCCTGCATGGGCGGCTGGGGCCGCCAGTTCCTCAACGTCTCGCCGGCCGGCAAGGTGCTGCCCTGCCACGCGGCCGAGAGCATCACCGGGCTGGAATTCGACCGCGTCCAGGACCATCCGCTGGGGGAGATCTGGCGGAACTCCGCCGCGTTCCAGGCTTATCGCGGCACCGACTGGATGCCGGAGACCTGCCGGACCTGCGACCGCCGGGAGATCGACTGGGGCGGCTGCCGCTGCCAGGCCTTCGCGCTGACCGGCAAGGCCGACGCGGTCGATCCGGCCTGCGGGCTGTCGCCGTTCCATGACGAGATCTTCGCCCTGGCGGAACGGGAAGCGGGCGCGGCGCCCCCGCCCTTCGTCTATCGCCGCATCGGCGGGGCGTGAGTCAGGACTGCGCCGGGAGCGGGCAGCGCCGTCCGGTCCAGGGCGGCGGCGCCGGGTCGGTCATGACCCCCTGGGCACCGATGCCGGCCAGCACGATCTGGTCGTCGGCGACGAGGTCGTAGAACTGGGTATAGCCGCCCTCGAACACGATGGTGAAGCGGGTGCCCAACTCCTTGTAGGCCGAAATCGCGCGCTTCTCGTCGCCGCCGAACGTGCTCCAGGAGGTCTGGACGCCGTCTTCCCATTGAAGGTAGCCGATGTCGCACCGCGCGCCCCAGCGCCCGCGCAGGGGGGCCGGGACGGACGGCGTTCCCGCCACCGCGCGGGCGGCCTCGAAACGGGACCGGGCCTCGTCGAGCCGTGACAGCGCGGTCGCGCGGTCGATCGGGTCCGGCGCCCATTCCACCCCTGGCGGCGGCTCGGCGTCGGGACAGCGCACCAGCGTCGGCCCGCCCTCGTGCAGGCCGGTCCGGCTGCTGAAATAGGAGACCTGCCGGAGCCGGTCCGGGGCCAGCGCGCGGTAGCGCGATTCCGAGGTCTCGTCGAAGACAGTGATGTCCACTCCCTCCGTGCCGTAGAAGACCGGCCCGCCCGAGGCGAGCGCCAGCCGCGCATCGACCAGGATGCTGCTGTCCGGCCGGAAGATCAGAAAGTCGTTGGCGCAGGCCTGCGTGTCCTTCGCCCATTTGCCCAGGATCGGGGACGCGCCGGAAGCCGGCTCCGCAGGGGCGGGGTCGGCGGCGGCGGGCTCCACCGGAACCGGAGCCGGAGACAGAACCGGGGGCGCGGAAGCCTCTGGCCGTGCCGGTCCCAGGTCGGCGAGACGCAGGGGCTGTTCCGGCGGACGCGGCGACGGCCGTTCGGGCAGGTTCAGCAAGGCGGCACCGAAAATTCCGGAAATCACGAGCCCGGCGCCGATCGCCCTGCCGGCTAGCCGCCGGCCGGGAGGCCAGAGGCGGGACGCCGCTTTCGGGGCCGCCGCGGACCTGCCGCGGGAAAGCCTGTGCCTGGCGACCGCTCCCGGATCGTCGATTTCCGGTTCCGACCCCAGGCGGAAGGAGCGCGGCCCCTCCTCGCCGCCGTCGTCGTGCGGGAAATGCCCTTCCGGCAGCGGGGTCAGGTCGAGGACATCGTCGGCATTGATCGCGTCATGCCCTTCCTCCCCGGTCGCCTTCAAATGCTCCCAGATCACCCGCTCGGGCCTGTCGTCCAGCGCGGGGTCGAACAGCGCGAGCCGCACGCCGTCGAACGGGTACAGCGTCATCAGCGAATAGGCCATGCGCGCGGCGGCGATGTCGTCGGCCATCAGGCACAGGACCGACCACCTGCCTCTCTCCAGCGTCTCGACCGCGAACCTGAACCCGGCGACGTCCATGCCGATCTTCCACCCTTACCCGCAGCAATCCGCGCGGCGAGTGTCGCATATTACCCCTATCGAACGCGCTAGAAAAAATGGCGCAGCCATCGGGGTGGCGCGCATGCGGCACGGCCCAACTCTTTATAAAGGGCTAATTTCGTCTCGAATCCCACTATCAATCGTCCTTGCTCCGACAGATGATCAAGGGCGAGTTCCATGGGTATCCGTACAGTCTTCAAGCTCGGCAATGTCTGGGACCAGGGTTTCGCGGCCGAGATCCTGGTGGTCAACGACGGTCCGGAGACCGTGACCGACTGGCACCTGTCGTTCACGGCGCCCTGGGTCCTCCAGTCCTGGTGGAACGTCACCGCGCTGCCCTCCCCGACGGGAGTGACCACCTTCGGCAATGTCGGCATGAACGGGACGCTGGCGCCCGGCCAGAGCGCCAACATCGGCTTCACGGCGCAGGGGACCCCGGCGGAACCGGTGTTCCTGCCGTCCGCTCCCGGGCAGGCGGACGCGATGCCGTACCTGACGGTGACCGACGGCTTCGCGGTCGAGGGGGATTCCGGCACCACGCCGCTAACGTTCCACCTCAGCCTGTCGCAGGCGTCGGCGACGCCGGTCACGGTGCGCTGGGAAACGGCCGCGGGCGGCGCCACCGCCGGGACCGATTACCGGACCGCCGGCGGCACCGTGACCTTCGCCCCGGGCGAGACGAGGGCCACCGTCCGGATCGACGTCATCGGCGACACCGTGGCGGAACTGAACGAGACGGTGCGGCTGGTGGTCAAGTTGGCCGAGGGGGCCGTCCCGGTCCGCTGGCAGGCGACCGGAACGATCCATGACGACGACGGCCCGTCGCCCGCGGCGCCCGGCGTGGTCGCCGACGGCTTCCTGTCCACCCGCGGCAACGAGATCGTCGATGCCGCCGGCACGCCGGTCCGCTTGGCCGCCGTCAACTGGTTCGGCCTGGAATCCCTGCGCGCCTCGCCGGACGGGCTGCAGGCCCGGAACTGGCAGGACATGATGAAGCAGATGGCCGACGCGGGCTTCAACGCGATCCGCCTTCCCTTCTCGTCCGAACTGCTGGACGGCAGGGCTCCGGCCAACATCAACGGCACCCTCAACCCCGACCTGGTCGGGCTCGACGGCCTCGGCATCATCGACAGGATCGTCGAGCATGCCGGGCGGATCGGGTTGCGCATCATCCTCGACCACCACCGCAGCGCCGCCGGCGACGGGCCGAACCAGAACGGCCTGTGGTACGAGGGCGCCCATACCGACCAGGAGTGGATGGACGACTGGGTGATGCTGGCCCAGCGCTACAAGGGCAACAGCACCGTGGTCGCCGCCGACCTGCACAACGAACCGCACGGCCAGGCGACCTGGGGCGACGGCAATCCCGCCACCGACTGGAAGGCGGCGGCCGAGCGGGCCGGCGCGGCGATCCAGGCGGTCAATCCCGACTGGCTTATCCTGGTCGAGGGGATCGAGAGCTACAAGGGAAGCTGGTACTGGTGGGGCGGCAATCTCCAGGGCGTCGCCGACCATCCGGTCGAGTTGCCGGTCGCCAACAAGCTCGTCTACTCGCCCCACGACTATCCCGACTCCGTCCATCGGCAGCCCTGGTTCCAAGCCGACGACTACGCCGCGCAGCTCCAGGGCCTGTTCGACACCCAGTGGGGCTTCATCGCGCGGCAGAACATCGCTCCCGTGATGCTGGGCGAGTTCGGCACCAGGCTGAACGACCCCAAGGACCTGGTCTGGCTGTCGAAACTCACGGCGACGCTGAACGGGGATCTGGACGGCGACGGCGTGACGGACGCAGGCCAGCCCGCGGCGGGGCTGTCCTGGGCGTGGTGGTCGTGGAACCCGAACTCCACCGATACCGGCGGCATCCTGGCCGACGACTGGCGCACCGTCCTCCCGGAGAAGCTGGCGGCCATCGCCGCCTTGCGCGGCAGCGCCTTCGCCGCCGCCGACGGCGGTTCCTTCGGCGACGGCCCCGTCGGGCTGGCGCTTGCCGGAGGCGCCGGGTCGGACCTGCTGCGCGGCGGTGCCGGAAGCGATCTGATCCGGGGCGAGGGCGGCGACGACCGGATCTTCGGCGGTGACGGCGACGACCGCCTCTACGGCGGCACCGGCGACGATTGGCTGGAAGGCGGCGCCGGGAGCGACCTGATCGACGGCGGTCCGGGCATCGACACCGCCATCTGGGCGGGACCCCGGCGGCAGCATGCCGTGACCTTCGACACGGGCGGCGACGTCAGGGTATCGGGTCCGGACGGCGTGGATACCGTGCGCGGGGTGGAGCATCTGGTCTTCACGGACGGCCGTTACGTGACCGATACGGGGGATACCGCGGCGCAGGTCCACCGGCTCTACGGCGCAGCCCTGGACCGTGCGCCGGACCCGGGCGGCCTGCTCGCGTGGAAGGCGGCCCTGGATGCCGGCGCGCTGACGCTCGCCCAGGCTGCCGGCGGTTTCGTCGGGTCGGAGGAGTTCCGGCTCCGCTACGGTCCGCTGGAAGACCGGGGCTTCGTCGAGCAACTCTACCGTAACGTCCTGCATCGCGAGGGCGAGGAGGCGGGCGTGACCAACTGGACCGGCTCGCTGGGCGCCGGCCTCACCCGGGCCGAGGCGCTGGTGGGCTTTTCGGAGTCGGTGGAGAACGTCCAGCGGACCGCTCCCGTCATCGAGCGGGGACTCTGGCTGCGCGACGACCAGGCCGCGGCGGTGGCCCGCCTCTACGACAGCGCGTTCGACCGCCTTCCCGACGCGGGAGGGCTGGTCGGCTGGACGGCGGCGGTCAAGGCCGGCATGACGCTGCACGAGGCCGCCGGAGGGTTCATCGGCTCGAACGAGTTCCAGCAGCGCTACGGCGCGGTGGACAACGCTGGGTTCGTCGACCTTCTGTACCGAAACGTGCTGGACCGCCAGGGCGATCCGGACGGCCTGCGGAACTGGACCGGCGCCCTGGACGCCGGGATGACGCGGACCGAGGCGCTGGTCGGCTTCTCCGAATCGGTCGAGCACAAGATGCAGCGGGCTCCGTACATCGACGACGGGATCTGGTTCGCCTGACTGGAATCAGTGTTGTCGCACAATGGTTTAGAGCAATTCGCCGTAGGTCGGCCTTCGCCCGCCAGGGCGAACGCCGACGCCCTGCATCAACGCTCCGGCCATGCTGTCGGCGTCGGCCTTCGGCCGAGGCCGACCTACGGCGCCCCACTCACGACCACTGTGCCGGAACACTGGCGGGATACTGCCGGAAAGACGACCTCGCCAAGCGGCGTCGCGTCACCCCAGGTCGGCCAGCCGCGCCGCCGGCTCGTCCACCAGATCGACGAAATGGCGGTGCGCCCGGGCGGCGATGCCGCGGGCCTTGGCTTCGAGCGCGTCGAAGCCGAAGCCGGCGTCATCGGCGCTTTCCGGGAAGGCGGCGCGGATCAGGGCCTGGCGCAGGCCGGCGGGGGCCTTCTCGGCTACGAACCGGCCCTCCGTGGTCAGGCGCAGGAAGCCCTGGATGCGGCGCCACAGCGACAGCGCCGCGCACAGGTCGTCCGCGACCCTGCCGTCCAGCAGGCCGGCCCGGGCCGCGGCGCGCAGCGCGGCCGCGGCGTCGCCGCTGAGGATTTCCGGATGCTCGGCCGCGTGGCGCAGCATCAGGTACTGGGCGACGAACTCCACGTCGATGGTGCCGCCCCGGACATACTTGACGTCCCAGATGTCGGTCGTGCCGAACTCCTTGTCGATCCGGGCTCGCATCTCCGAGACGTCTCGCAGCAGCTTGTCGGGATCGCGCGGGCGGGTGAGCACCCCGCGCACGGCGGCTTCCAGCCGTTCGACGAGGCCGGGCGGACCGTGGATCACCCGGGCGCGGGTCAGCGCCATGTGCTCCCAGGTCCAGGCGTCGTTCGCCTGGTAGCGGGCGAAGCTCTCCAGGCTGATCGCCAGGGGGCCGGCATTGCCGCTGGGGCGAAGCCGCATGTCCACGTCGTAGAGGCGTCCTTCGCCGGTCGGCGCCGTCACGGCGTTGATCATGCGCTGGGTCAGCCGGATGAAATACTCGTTCGGCGCCAGCGGCTTCTCGCCGTCGGACGTGCCGAGGTCCGGCGGCACGTCGTAGACCATGATCAGGTCCAGGTCGGAGCGTAGGGTCATCTGGCGGCTGCCCAGCTTGCCCAGCGCCAGGATCGCCACCCCATGCCCGTCGAACCGGCCGTGGCGGCGGGCGAACTCCTCCGTCACGCGCGGCTCCAGGGCCGCCAGCCCGAGGTCGGCGACGTCGGACAGGAAAGGCCCGCAGCGCTCGCCGTCGGTGATGTTGCGCAGGATATGGATGCCGGCCCAGACGATCTGGTCGTTGGTCCAGCGGCGGGTGATGTTCAGCACGTCCTCGAAATCGCGCGCCTGGCGCAGCAGCAGGCCGAGCTGCTCGGCCAGCGCCCCGCGGGACGGCAGCGCGTCGAAGAATCCCGGCGTCAGCACCGCGTCGAGCCGGTTGGGGTTGCGGCTGAGCACCCCCGCGAGGCGCGGGGCGCTGCCCATGATCTCGGCCACCAGGTTGAGCAGGTTGGGGTTGCTGTAGAACATCGAGAAGAGCTGCACGCCGGCCGGCAGCCGGGCCAGGAACTCGTCGAAGCGGTTGAAGGCGTCGTCCGGGTTCGCCGTGTCGCCCAGCGCCCGGAGCAGGGTCGGCGCCAGTTCGGTCAGCAGTTCCCGCGCCCGGGTGCTCCGGGTCGCCCGGTAGCGGCCATGGTGCCAGGCGCGCACAGCGGCGGCGACCGAGGACGGGTTGCCGAAGCCCATGGCACGGAGCGTCGCCAGGGTGTCCGGATCGTCCTCGGTCCCGGTGAACACGAGGTTGCCCGCGCCGGCCAGGGGCGGCGCCTCCTCGAACAGGGCCGCGTAATGGTCCTCCACCAAGGCCAGCGTGCCCAGCAGGTCGGCGCGGAACGGCTCCGCCGCGTCGTAGCCCATGAAGGCGGCCAGCGCCGCGATCCCGGCATCGTCGGCCGGAAGCGTATGGGTCTGGCGGTCGTCCCTCATCTGGACGCGGTGCTCGACCTTGCGCAGGAAACCGTAGGCGCGGATCAGGTCGTCGGCGACCGACCGCTCGATCCGGCCGGCCGCGACCAGGGCCAGCAGGCTCTCCACCGTGCCCGAGGTCCGGAGCGTCGGGTCGCGGCCGCCGAAGATCAGCTGCTGGGTCTGGGCGAAGAACTCGATCTCCCGGATGCCGCCCCGGCCCAGCTTCACATTGTGGCCGTTCACCGCCGTCGTCCGGTAGCCCCGGTGGGCGTTGATCTGGCGCTTGATCGAGTGGATGTCCTGGATCGCCGCGAAATCCAGGCTGCGGCGCCAGACGAAGGGGACCAGGAAGCGCAGGAAATGAGCCCCCGCCTCCAGGTCGCCGGCGACCGCGCGGGCCTTGATCATGGCCGCGCGCTCCCAGTTCTGGCCCAGGCTGCCGTAGTAGGATTCCGCCGCCGAGATCGAGACCGCCAGCGGCGTGGCGCCCGGATCCGGGCGCAAACGGAGATCCGTGCGGAAGACGTAGCCGTCCCGCGTACGTTCCTCCATAATGCGGACAAGATCGCGGGCGAGACGTACGAAGGTCCGGGCCATGTTGTCCGGCTGGGTGGTCTGGACGACATGGTCGTCGTAAAGGACGATCAGATCGATATCACTGGAATAATTGAGCTCTCGCGCCCCGAACTTGCCCATGGCCAGAATGATCAAACCGCTTCCGACCGACGGCCGCTCCGGCTCGGGAAGGATCAGCGCCCCGCCCGCCGCCGCTTTCGACAGCAGATGGTTGCAGGACAGGCGGAGCGCGTCCTCCGCGAAGGTGCTGAGCGCCCCGGTGACGCGGGCAAGGTCCCATGCCCCCGCCATGTCGGCCAGCGCGGTGACCAGCGATACCCGGCGCTTGGCGACCCGCAGCCTCGCCATCAGGCGCGCCATGTCGCGCTCGCCGGCCAGTTCGGCGCGGATCGCCCGCAGTTCGGCGTCGAAACCGGCATCCCATCCCTCCGTCAGCATGCGCCGGGCGAAGGGCAGGTCCATCACCATGGCCTGGGTCAGGAAGGGGGAGTTTCCGAACACCGCCTCCAGCAGCCGGCGGCCCGCCGGGTCTTCGGCATATGCGCGGGCGAACGCGGCGGCCTCGGCGTCGGGGCAGCGGGCGGCCTGCTCCGCCCAGCGTTCCAGCCCGAGGGAGGTCGCGTTGGGGTCCGCCGGCTTGGGCAGGGATGTCGGGTCGAAAAGGGCGTCGGCGGCTGTCATGGCGGCTGGACTGTTCGCTGCGGAGGTCCGGCGCGGGCCGGAGATGGAATCGAGACTGCGCGCCGGAAGCGTTCGGGTCAACCGTGGCGCCGGGAACGGTGCCTGTATTTTCGCCAGGGGGACAGTCATCGGGATGGACGCGTCGAGGTGATCCGGAAGGCGGGACGATTTACCGGCCTCGTGCTGATCGAGGCCGTCAGCGCCGTCCTGATCGGGCTGACGGTCGTAGTGGCGCTGTTCCTGTGGCGTCTGTCCGGCGGTCCGATCCAGGTCGATTTCCTGACCCCGGTGATCGAGCAGACGCTGAACGACTCACGCATGGGCGTCCGGGTCGACATCGGCGAGACCGTGCTGAATTGGGGCGGCACGGGGACCGAGGACGGGGACCGCGCGTTCGACTTCCAGGCATTCGACATCCGCGCCCGCGATGCCCGCATCTACGGTCCGACCGGCGCGCTGATCGCGGCGGTGCCGGCATTGGGCATCAGCTTCGACATGCGCGAGCTGGTGCAGGGCCATGTCCAGCCGACCGTGCTCCGGGTTTTCCAGCCGGACATCCAACTCCAGCGCGCGGCGGACGGCACGGTCGATGTCGATGTCCGCACCGGCGACCTGCCGGTCGAGCATGGCGAGGTCGACGTGGTCGAGGAGGTGCTGAAGGCGCTGCAGCAGCCGCCCGGCACCAAGCCAGGCCCGCTGTCGCGCCTGTCAGAAGTCCGCGTTTCCGGTGCGCGCCTGACCCTGGACGACCGGCTGCTCGGCCAGGTCTGGCAGGCGCCGCGGGGCGACGTCATCCTTCGGCGCGACGAGGCGGGTTTGGGCGGCAGCGCCCGCCTCGACCTGGAAATGGGCAACCGCGTCGTCCGGCTCGATGCCCGGCTCCGGTTCCGCAGTGCCGACGGGATCACCGAGGTGACTGGACGGTTCGGCAATGTGTCGCCGGCCGACCTGGCCGGCCGGGCTCCCGCGCTGGCGGCGTTGTCCGGCGCCGCCATGGTGCTGGACGGCAAGGCGGAGCTTCGCCTGGACCGCGCCTTCGTCCCGATGGAGGCGCAGATCGACGTCTCCGGCCGGGACGGTACCCTCACCCTGCCCGACTTCTATGCCGAACCGCTGAAACTGGCGCAGGCGCGGCTTCGCGCCTCGTTCGACAGCCTGAAGCGCCGCGTCGTGGTGGACGAATTCACCGCGGCCCTGGGCCCGGATCCGGGCGGGCCGACCGTCTCGCTGAACGCCGTCGCGCTCGATCTCGGCAACCGCAAGCTCGACGTGACCGGATCCGCCGAGATCACGGGCGTGCCGATCGACGAGTTGCACCGGCTATGGCCCCGGGGAGTCGCCGCCAACCCGCGCGGCTGGATCACCGAGAACCTGTCGGCCGGCCGCGCCGAGCAAGCCCGCGCGACCGCCCATGCGGTGATCGACCTGGACGCGCCCGACGAGTCCACGCTGGCATCCTTGGACAGCGAGATCCGGGTCAAGGGCGTGCAGGTCCGCTATTTCAAGGAGTTGCCGCCGGTCACCGGGGTGGACGGGGTGGTCCGGATCTCCCCGAGCACCCTGACCGTGGACGCCGAGGGCGGGCAACTCCGCGACATGGCCGTCGGCGCGTCGAAGATCGTGATCACCGGGCTGGACCGCGATGACCAGGCGATCGACATCGCGACCCCGGTCTCCGGCCCGCTGCGGACCGCGCTGGAGGTGCTGAACCACAAGCCGCTCGGCTTTCCCGACAAGCTGGGGCTGAAGCCGTCGTCGGTCGGCGGATCGGCCAGCGCGCGGCTGACCTTCAAGTTCCCGCTGTTCAACAGCCTGACGGTGGACGACATCGTGTTCGGCGCGAAGGGCAAGCTGTCGGACGTGTCGGTCAGCGGCCTGCTGCCCCGCCTGCCGGTGACGAAGGCGGACGGCGAGCTGACGCTCGACCCGCAGAAGCTGGTGATCGCCGGCAATGCGCGGGTCAACGGCATCCCGGCCGATTTCAGCTGGATGGAAAGCTTCTCGTCCAAGGCCGACATCCTGACCCGGATCACCGCGCGCGGCGTGCTTGGGGACGCCGACCGCGAAAGGCTGGGCTTTCCGACCCGGCCCTTCCTGACCGGACCGGTCGGCCTCGACGCCGTCTATACCGTCGCGAAACCGGGCCAGGGCAGGCTCGCGGCGAACCTGGACCTGCGGGACGCCGGCATGGCGGTCGAACTCCTGGACTGGACCAAGCGGCCGGGCATGCCCGGAACCGCCCGCGCGACGCTGGAACTGGCCAGGGGCGACCCCGTCCGCCTGTCCGACATCGCCCTGGACACGTCGGGGCTCGCGGCCACCGGCGCCGTGGAACTGGCGCCGGACGGCGCCGTCCGGGGCGTGACGGTGGCCGGCCTGTCGCTGGGGGCGACCCGCCTGGCGGGCGACGCGGCGCCGATGGCGGGGGGCGGCTGGAAGGTGAACCTTTCCGGGCAGAGCCTTGACCTGCGCCCGCTCCGCGACGGGAAGAAGGGCAAGCCTGCGGATGGAGAGGACAAGATCCCGCTCGAAGTGACGGCGGCGGTGGACCGGGTCGTCCTGGGCGAAGGACGGAGCCTGCGCGAAGTCTCGGCAAATCTCCAGCGCGACCCGGAGGGATGGACCGCGGCCCAGGTCAATGCCCGGGTCGGCCAGTCCGGTTCCCATCTCGTGCTCCAGTACGCGCCCGAGGCGGCGGGCCGCCGGCTCGTGCTGGAGACCGGCGACGCCGGCGCGATGCTGTACGCCCTGGACCTGTTCGACAATATCCGCGGCGGCAAGCTGACCATCGTCGGCCGCACCGACCCGTCCCGGCCGGGCAGCCCGCTGGCCGGACGGATCGAGATGAGCGACTATGCCATGGTCAACGCGCCGGTGCTGGCCAGACTTCTCAATGCGGTGTCGCCCAGCGGGTTCGCCGAACTGGTGGAAGGCCGCAGCCTCGGCTTCTCCAAGCTGACCGGCGAGTTCAGCTGGGAGGAGCGGCAGGAGAAGGTGCGTTTCGACGATGTGCGCACCTCCGGGTCGGCGCTGGGCTTGACCATGGAGGGGACCATCGACGTTGGGGGCGAGCGCGCGGACCTGCAAGGTACCATCGTGCCGATCTACGGCCTGAACCGCCTGCTGGGCTCCATCCCCGTGCTGGGCGACATCCTGACCGGCGGCGAGGGCCAGGGGATCTTCGCCGCGACCTACCAGATCCAGGGGCCGCTGAACGACCCGTCGGTCCGGGTCAACCCGCTGGCCGTGCTGGCTCCGGGATTCCTCCGCAACCTCTTCTTCCTGGACCACGACGCGGGCACGGACAAGAGCCCCTGGGTCTACGAGTATCCCGAGAGCGACTGAACCGGAGGCGGCAAGCCGGCCGCCGCCTCACATCGCCTTGACCAGGGCGTGGCGCTTCTTGCCGGCCGACAGCTTCAGCACGCCCTCAGCGTTGAGGTCGCCCGTGCCGGTCACCTGCGCCTCATCGACCACGACGGCGTCGTTCAGCCGGGCGCCGCCGCCCTTGATCAGGCGCTTGGCCTCGCCCTTCGAGGCCGCCAGGTCGGCGCGGACCAGCAGGTCGATCACCGGGATGCCGGCGTCCAGCTCGGCGCGGGCGATCCCGACCGTCGGCAGGCCCTCGGCCAGCCCGCCCTGCTCGAAGGTGCGCCGCGCGGTCTCGGCGGCTTCCAGCGCCGCGGCCTCGCCGTGGCACATCCGGGTCGTCTCGAAGGCCAGGCGCTTCTTGGCCTCGTTGATGCCGGCCCCCTCCAGCCGCTCCAGCTCGGCGATCTCGTCCAGCGGCAGCTCGGTGAAGAGGCGCAGGAAGCGGCCGACGTCGGCGTCCTCGGTGTTGCGCCAGAACTGCCAGTAATCGTAGGGCGAGAGCCGGTCGGCGTTGAGCCAGACGGCCCCGCCCAGGCTCTTGCCCATCTTGGTGCCGGACGCGGTCGTCATCAGCGGGGTGGTGAGGCCGAACAGGCCGGCCTGGTCCACCCGGCGGCCCAGCTCGACGCCGTTGACGATGTTGCCCCACTGGTCGGAGCCGCCCATCTGGAGCCGGCAGCCGACGCGGCGGTGCAGTTCCAGGAAGTCGTAGGCCTGGAGGATCATGTAGTTGAACTCCAGGAAAGTCATCGGCTGCTCGCGCTCCAGCCGCAGCTTGACGCTGTCGAAGGTCAGCATGCGGTTGACCGTGAAATGCACGCCCATGTCGCGCAGGAACGTGATGTAGCCGAGCTTCTCCAGCCAGTCGGCGTTGTTGACCATGGCGGCGTCGGTCGGCCCGTCGCCGAAGGTCAGGAATTGGCCGAACACCCGCTTGATGCCGTCCATGTTGGCCGATATCTGCTCGTCGGTCAGCATCTTGCGGCTCTCGTCGCGGCCGGTCGGATCGCCGATCTTGGTGGTCCCGCCGCCCATCAGGACGATCGGCTTGTGCCCGCAGCGCTGCAGCCAGCGCAGCATCATGATCGAGACCAGATGACCGACATGCAGGCTGTCCGCCGTGCAGTCGAAGCCGATATAGGCGGTCACGATCCCCTCGGAGGCCAGCGCGTCCAGGCCTTCCAGGTCGGTGCACTGATGGATGAATCCGCGCGTGGTCAGGATGCGCAGGAATTCCGAACGGAGATCGCTCATCTCTAGGGTCCAGGTCTTGAAGGAGGGTTCCGAGGGCGGCGTCTGTTAGCACAAACCGCCGAACCGGGCCAGCGGGGCTTGCGCGCCTTAGCCTTCCCATGGGAAACAGGGCGGCACCCGCCCTTCTTTGCCAGCACCATAGCAGCCAACATGACGCTTAACCCCGTTCGGACCGCCCTGGGCCTGATGAGCGGCACGTCGCTCGACGGCATCGACGCCGCGGTGATCCGCACCGACGGCCTCACCTATGTCGAAACCGGCGATTTCATCACCGTTCCCTACGATGACGGTTTCCGCGAGCGGCTGCGCGGCTGCCTCGGCGGCCGGGGTCCCGTCGGGGAAGTCGAGCGCGAGCTGACGGAGCTGCATGCCGGCGTGGTGCGCCGGCTGGCGGAACGGACCGGTCCGATCGATCTGATCGGGTTCCACGGCCACACCATCCTGCACGCCCCCGAGCGCCGCCGCACCTGGCAGATCGGCGACGGCGCGCTGCTGGCCTCGCTGACCGGCATTCCCGTGGTCCACGACTTCCGCAGCGCCGACGTGGCCGCCGGCGGCCAGGGGGCCCCGCTGGTCCCGCTGTACCACCAGGCGCTGTCGGCGGATCTGGACCGCCCCCTGGCGGTGTTGAACATCGGCGGCGTGGCGAACGTGACATGGCTGGGCCGGCGCGGGGGCAAGGACGTGCTGGCCTTCGACACCGGCCCCGGCAACGCCCTGATCGACGACTGGGTCCTGTCCCGCACCGGCCGGCCGTTCGACGCCGACGGCGCCCTGGCGGCATCCGGCACCATCGACCAGAGCGTCCTGTCCCGCCTTCTGGCAGCCCCCTATTTCAAGAAGCAGCCGCCGAAATCGCTCGATCGCGACGGCTTCGACGTTTCGCCGGTCGAGGCGCTTAACGCCGCCGACGGCGCCGCCACCCTGACCGCCTTCACCGCGGGCGCGGTCGCCCGCTCGGCCGCGCTGCTGCCTCAGCCGCCGCTGCGCTGGCTGGTGACCGGCGGCGGCCGGCTGAACGGCTTCCTGATGGACCTGCTTCGGGACATGCTGGGCGTGCCGGTCGAGCCGGTGGACAGCGTCGGATGGCAGGGCGACGCGCTGGAGGCGCAGGCCTTCGCCTATCTGGCGGTCCGAAGCCGCGCCGGCCTGCCGCTCAGCGTGCCGGGCACCACCGGCGTTCCCCGCCCCCTCACCGGCGGACGCTTCAACGAGCCCTGATCGGGACGGTTTTCCGTACCAACTTACGTGCCGGTATGGTTTATTGTACCAACGGCGCCCCCTGAGGGTCGTTTAGTACGGAAAACCATACCATGGCTACCCTCCGGTACGGAATCGTCACCTACAAGGGCCTGCGCGCCGGAACCCTTAGCGAGGAACCGGCGGGCGGAACACGTTTCGAATATGCCGACGGGTTCCGCGAAATGATCGGTTTCGCCCTTCCGGCCGATCGGCCGAGCCACGACGATCCCCACGGTCTCATCCCGTTCTTCGCCCATCTCGGCCCGGAAGGATGGCTCAGGCAGCGCCAGAGCGCCTATGCGGAAATCGACGGTGCCGACGATTTCGGCATCCTCCTGGCCTACGGCCGCGACTGCGTCGGCGCGGTCGGGATGGAAGACCCTGCCGGACACCCCGCAAGCAACGCTCCCAAGGTGATGGCGTCGTCCCTGGACCGCGCCGCGACGGCGGTGGAGCGGACGATCAGCGGCGTCCAGGCCAAGATCCTCTGTACCGGCCGGGACGGCTTGATCGCTCCGGCCGGCGCGGACGGGCCGGCCCCCTTCATCGCCAAGTATCCCGACCGCATGCTTCCCGGCATGATCCGCAACGAAGCGACGACCCTGGAGCTATGCCGCGTCCTGCTGGGAAGCGAAGAGGTCTGCGATGCCCGGGTGGGAACCGTCGAGGGGGTGGACGGTGTCGGCCTGATCGTCCGGCGATTCGACCGGCATGGAGAGGCAAAGCTACGCTGCGAGGATTTCATGCAGGTGCTGAACCGCCGGCCCGGCCGGGATCATCAGGGAAAGTACGATGCGGGCTACGAGGATCTGGCCGCCGCCTTGCGCCGCTCGGCGGCTCCGCTGCTGGACGCCCGGCGCGCGTTCCGCAGGCTGGCGGCTTACGTGCTGCTCGGCAACGTCGATTGCCACATGAAGAACTGGAGCCTACTCGAAACGCCTTCCGGGATGAGGCTGGCTCCGGTCTATGACGCGCTGAACGGATACATCTACGCCGCACAGGGCTACACCACGCGCTTCGGCCTGGAGATCGACGGAGAGCGACGCCAGTGGGACACCTACGACCGGGCCTTGCTGCTGGATCTCGCGGAGAGGCTCGGGCTCGGCCGGCGCGCCGCCGAGACCGCGCTCGCCTCCCTGGCGCGCAACGGCGACCGGCTGTTCGGCCATCTGGATCAGCCGCTCGGCCTGCCCGAGGAGCAGGCCGCGGCCTATCGCGGAACGGTGCGCGAAGCCTGGAGGAGGCTCTATGGATAAGCTTCCCTCGCTGCGCCGCATAGGCCGGATGGCCCGGGAACGACGGCTCGCGGAGCGGCTGTCGCAGAAGGAGCTTGCCGAACTGGCCGGCGTCCACCACGCCACCGTCGTGGCGCTGGAGAAGGGGGAAGGCACCCTGCGCCTGGTCAATGCCTGGCGCGTGCTCGGCGTGCTGGGGCTGGCGGAGGCCGGCCTGGATGGGGAGGAGTTGGAAAGCTGACGGCCGCCTATTCGGCGACCGCCGCCATGCGGCTTCCCAGGGCGTTGTCCAGATAGTCGTCCACGTGCTTGTCGAGCGCTTCCACATGGTTGGAGAACAGGTGGGTGGCGCCGTCCACCACCTTGTACTCGATCCGGATGTCGCGCTGGTGCGACAGCTTGTTGACCAGCTTGTGGACCGAGTTTTCCGGCACCAGCTCGTCCTTGTTGCCGTGGACGATCAGGCCCGAGGACGGGCACGGCGCGAGGAAGCTGAAATCGAACGAATTGGCCGGCGGGGCGACCGAGATGAAGCCGTCGATTTCCGGGCGGCGCATCAGGAGCTGCATGCCGATCCAGGCGCCGAACGAGTGTCCGGCGATCCAGCAGGCCGACGCGTTGGGATTGAAGGTCTGGAGCCAGTCGAGCGCCGAGGCCGCGTCGCTCAGTTCCCCCTCGCCCCGGTCGTAGCTGCCCTGGCTGCGCCCGACCCCCCGGAAATTGAACCGCAGCGTCGAGAAGCCGCGCCGGCCGAACGCATGGAACAGGGTGTAGACCACCCGGTTGTTCATGGTTCCGCCATGATGGGGATGGGGGTGCAGGAACAGCGCGACGGGAGCGTTGGGCTGCTTGCCGTGAATATACCGGCCTTCGATCCGTCCGGCCGGTCCATTGATCATTACTTCAGGCATTGCGGTTTGGGTCCCGGCGAAAACAGGTTGGCCCATACCTGGCGGCATGGGCGGCGGGGCTCGATGAAAATCCCGACCAAGGGAAAAACCAAGGCGGAAGGTAGGATATTCACCAGAGCATGAGAAGATCCCGCCGTTGCAATACTTGACCACTGCACTGGGTCATCATATATCGGATGATACCTCCAACGTCATCAAGCGGGTATAGCCCAGACGTTGGTCATACCAGTCCGACAAGACCGCCGACTATATCACAGCGAGTAACCGAGTGATCAAGCATCTTCGCAAGCAAATCCATGGCGGGATCACCGGGACATCGCAGGGGTAGTGCCGATGCACCGCCCGGGAACAGGAACAGGGAGGCCGACGTGAGACTGAGCACCAAGGGGCGGTATGCCGTGATGGCGATGGTCGATCTTGCAAGCAGCAGCCGCGGCGGCCCGATCGCACTTGCGGACATCGCCGAACGCCAGGAAATCTCCCTCTCGTACCTGGAGCAGCTGTTCGCCAAGCTGCGCAAGGGCGGCCTCGTCAAGAGCGTCCGCGGTCCCGGCGGCGGCTATCTCCTGGCCCATCCGGCCGACGCGATGCGGATCTCCGACATCATCCTGGCGGTGGACGAGCCGATCCGCGCCACGCGCTGCGCCGCCGGGTCGCCGGCCGGCTGCAGGACCAACCGCAGCCGCTGCCTGACCCATGACCTGTGGGAGGAACTGGGCAACCAGATCCACCTCTACCTCAGCAGCGTCACCGTCGCCGACGTCTGCGAGCGCCGCATCCTCGGCTCGTCGCACGTCATGCTGCCGGAAGCGGTCAGCGAACCCCGGGCCGCGGCGGCCGAATAGGACCCGAAGCTGGAGAATCCGACCCAGATGCCCGGCACGGCCTATCTCGACTACAACGCGACCGCGCCCATCCTGCCCGCCGTGCGCGACGCCGTGATGGCGGCGCTGGAGACCGCCGGCAACCCCTCCTCCGTCCACGGCTTCGGCCGGCGCGCGCGGCGGCTGGTGGAGGACGCGCGGGCCGAGGTGGCGGCGCTGGCCGGCGTCGCCCCGGCGCGGGTCGTGTTCACGTCGGGCGGGACCGAGGCGAACACGTCGGCCTTGGCCACGGGAGCCGCGAGGGGCAACGGCCGCCGCGTGCTGGTGTCGGCGATCGAGCATGATTCCGTGCTGGAGACCGTTCCCGATGCGGAGCGGATCCCGGTCACGCGGGACGGCACGGTCGACCTCGCGGCGCTCGACCGGATGCTGGCGCGGGACGGCGGGACGGCCCTGGTCTCGGTCATGCTGGTCAACAACGAGACGGGCGTGATCCAGCCGGTCGCCGAGGCGTCGCGCCTCGCCCATGCCCACGGCGCGCTGTTCCATTGCGACGCGGTGCAGGGGGCCGGCCGCATCGGCATCGACGCCGACCCGCTCGGGATCGACCTGTTGACCCTGTCGGCCCACAAGCTGGGGGGTCCCCACGGCGTGGGCGCCCTGGTGGTGCGGGACGGCATCCCGATCATTCCCGTGCTCCGCGGCGGCGGGCAGGAACAGCGCCGCCGGGCCGGCACGGAGAATGTCGCCGGGATAGCCGGGTTCGGCGCCGCCGCCAGGCTCGCTCGGGACGCCGCGGACGGGACGGATCGGCTGGGCCGGCTGCGCGACGGGCTGGAGCGGCGCATCGCCGAGGCGGCGGAAGCGGCCGGCGTGCCCGTGCTGATCCATGGCCGAGCCGCGCCGCGGGTATCGAACACGACCTGCGTGTCGATCCCGGGCATCCCGAGCGAAACGCAGATCATGGCGCTGGACCTGGCCGGCGTGGCGGTCAGCGCCGGCTCTGCCTGCTCCAGCGGCAAGGTCAAGCCGTCGCACGTGCTGACCGCGATGGGCGTGGATGCCGGCGCAGCGTCCTCCGCCATCCGGGTCAGCCTGGGCTGGGCGACGGGACCGGAGGAAATCGACCGTTTCGTCGATGCCTGGAGCGCGCTGTGCCGGCGCCGGGCACGCGCCACGGCCGGGTCCTGACGGTTTGTCCGAAGGTCTGGCCGCGACGTATGGCGTTGCCCGGGGAACACCTTATCTGTAAAGACGCACGACCTGTAAGGACGCAGGCCAGCCCGCGGGATACGGGTTCCGTCACCCCGGGCACCGGCTCCATGACATTCTGGCTCCATAACATTCAGAAGCGATGCGGCATGATTGAACGCAAAGGCGGCGGGGCACGGGGCGGCTCGGGAAAAGGCGGAATCGGCGGCGGGCCCGGAACCGTGGCGGGAGACCTGGTCCCGTGCTGGCTCTGCTCGCATTCGGTCTCGCCGCGCGCGCTGTTCTGCCACAACTGCGGCACGGTGCAGCCGCCGCGCTCGATCGATCCCTTCACGCGGCTGGGGCTGCCGGTCCGCTTCGACCTGGACCCCGCGACGCTGGAGCGGCAGTTCGCCGGCTTCCGCCGGACCCTCGCGCCGGAACGGTTCGAGAGCAAGGGGCCGCGGGAGAAATCCAACGCGCGGGCGCAGTTCGACGCCTTCAGGCACGCCTACGACACGCTGCGCGATCCGATCCGCCGCGCCCGGTTCCTGCTCGACATCGTCCATGGCGCCGGCCAGCCGACCCCCGCCGATCCGGAACTCGACGGGATGGAGGCCGCCCTGGCGGGTGCCGGCGACACGGCGGAACTGGACCGGGTGGCCAACCAGGCCGCCCGCGGCACGGAGCAGTGCATCCACGACCTGTCGTCCGCGTTCCGCGCCGGGGACCTGGACGCCGCGGCGCTCATCGTCCACCGGCTGGAGCGGCTCGAAGCGCTCACCGGCGCGGCGCGGCGGCGGCGTCCCGGCCTGCGCGGCGACGCTCCCTGAGACGGTCCGCGGGGAGACGCGCCGGGAGGACACGCGGAGGAAATCGGTGGAAATGATGAAGGATTCGCTTGACGGGGCGATAGGTCGAACCTTTAGTCCCGCGTCTCGGGTTTTCGACCGGTAAGTGAAGAACGACGGAGTTGTGGCATCATGCCGAAGATCACATTCATCGACACCGAGGGCAACAAGCGCGACGTGGATGCGCCCTTGGGCCTGTCGGTGCTGGAAATCGCCCATCGCAACGACATCGACCTGGAAGGGGCGTGCGAGGGCTCGCTGGCCTGCTCGACCTGCCACGTGATCGTCGAACCCGAATGGTACGACCTGCTGACCGACGCGTCCGAGGACGAGGAGGACATGCTGGACCTCGCCTTCGGCCTGACCAAGACCTCCCGCCTGGGCTGCCAGATCATCATGTCCGAGGAGCTTGACGGCCTGACGGTCCGGCTGCCCTCCGGCACGCGCAACATGATGGGCTGACGCCCGATGGCCGCACGCCTGTTCGACCGCCTGAAGGAGGCGGCGGGACCGGAATGGACGGGCTACACCCGCCACGAGTTCGTCCGCCGGCTGGGCGACGGCAGCCTGCCCGAAGCCTCGTTCCGCCACTACCTGATCCAGGATTACCTGTTCCTGATCCATTTCGCCCGCGCCTACGCGCTGGCGGTCTACAAGAGCGACACCCTGGCCGACATGCGGCAGGCGGGCGCGTCGCTCTCGGCGATCCTGGACCTGGAAATGGGGCTGCACGTCGGGTTCTGCGCCGGATGGGGCCTGGACGAGGCGGCCATGGCGGCCTCTCCCGAGGCGACCGGCACCCTGGCCTATACCCGCTACGTGCTGGAACGCGGCACGGCCGGCGACCTGCTCGACCTGCACGTGGCGCTGGCGCCCTGCATCGTCGGCTACGCGGAGATCGCCGCGGAACTGACGGCCGATCCGGCGACGCGGCTGGAGGGGAACCCCTACCGCGCCTGGATCGAGATGTATGCCGGCGAGGAATACCGCGCCGTCGCGGCGGCCGAGATCGACCAGCTGGACAGCCTGTACGGAAGGCGCGGCGGGGAGGCGCGGTTCCCCGACCTGGCCCGCACCTTCACGACCGCGAGCCGGCTGGAAGCCGGGTTCTGGGAAATGGGCCTGAAGCTGCTGCCCTGAGCGTGCCGCGGGTGGCGGCAATCTTGATTAACTGCGTCTTCACCATATTGGCCCAGGGTCGGGAGATCCTTTCCCCTGGCCCTCCCTCCGGTGAGTCTCCATGACCTTCCATGACCGGCCGATCGGCATCTTCGACAGCGGTGTCGGCGGCCTGACCGTGCTGCGGGCACTCCGCGAGCGGCTGCCGACCGAGCAGCTGCTCTACCTGGGCGACACCGCCCGCCTGCCCTACGGCACCAAGAGCCCCGAGACGATCGCCCGCTACGCGGTCCAGGCGGCGGGGCTGCTGGTCGGGCGCGGCATCAAGCTGCTGGTGGTCGCCTGCAACACCGCGTCGGCCCACGCGCTCGACGCGCTCCGCGACGCCTATCCCCAGATCGAGGTGACGGGCGTGATCGAGCCGGGCGCCGAGGCGGCCTGCGCCGCGTCGGCCAGCGGGCGGATCGCGGTGATCGCGACCGAGAGCACGGCGCGGGCCGGCGCCTACGAGGCGGCGATCCGCCGGATCCGGGGGGACGCCGAGATCGCCACCCGGGCCTGCTCGGTGTTCGTGGCGCTCGCGGAGGAAGGCTGGCTCGACGGGCCGGTGGCCGAAGCCGCCGCGCGGCGCTATCTGGCGCCCCTGTTCGCGGACAAGGACGCCGGCTCCAGGCCGGATACCCTGGTGCTGGGCTGCACCCATTTCCCGCTCCTGAGCCCCGTGCTGGAGACGGTGGTCGGCCCTGGCGTTGTCCTGGTGGACAGCGCCCGCACCACCGCCGACAGGGTCGCCCTGATGCTGGACCGCGCCGGGGTCGCCTCCCGCAACGTGCATTTCCCGGCGGAGATCCGCCTGCTGGCGACCGACGCTCCCGACCGCTTCGCCCGCGTCGCCGCGAACTTCCTGCCCTTCCCGATCACGCCGGCCATGGTGGAGCTGGTCGACCTGCAGCAGGCTTCCCCGGCGGCCGGACCCGCCCGGCCGTCCCGGCCGCTGGAAGTTTGATTTCCGGGTCCCCTCGGCTTGACTTCTCCGGACGGCCTGCCTATAAACCCGCTTCCGCCGGGCGGAGGTGCCGTCCGGACCTGGTTTTTGTGTTCACAGAGTTAAGGACCTGTCCGATGGCACGACGTTGCGCCGTGACCGGCAAGGGCGTGATGTTTGGCAACAACGTCAGCCACGCCAACAACAAGAATCGCCGCCGCTTTCATCCGAACCTGCAGGAAACCTCGCTGCTGAGCGACGCTCTGGGCAGCATGGTGCGCCTCCGCCTGTCGACCAACGCGATCCGCACGATCGAGCACAAGGGCGGCCTCGACGCCTTCCTGCTCGACACCAAGGACGCGTCCCTGAGCCTCGAAGCGCGCCGCATCAAGCGCCGCATCGCCGCCAAGGTCGAGCAGCAGCAGGCCGCCGCCTGACCTGACGGTCGGTCCCCCGGCTATCGAGCCGGCATCGGGATCGGCAACATCGAGTTCGTTGGATTGGAGCCGGCCGCGCAAGCGTGCCGGCTCCAGTCTTTTCCGGCCCCAGTCTTTTCCGGCCCTCGACGTCCAGGGCCTCGCCGGCCGTGGCCCAGCCCATAACCACCCTTTCTCGCTCCGCCTCCGCGCGCTATTCTGCCGCAGTCATTCGACCGCCTCGCCTCAACAGCTTCGGAAAAGCCCGCCCCATGCAGACCCATCCCGACTTTCCGAACCTGTTTATCCTGAGCCACCCGCTGATCCAGCACAAACTCAGCCACATGCGCGACCGGAACCGCTCGACCATGGGGTTCCGCGCCCTCCTGAAGGAGATCGCGCTGCTGATGGGCTATGAGATCACCCGCGACCTCCCCATGACGACGGAGCGGATCGAGACTCCGCTGGCGCCGATGGACGCCCCGGTGCTGGCCGGCAAGAAGCTCGCCATCGTGCCGATCCTGCGCGCCGGGCTGGGCATGGCGCAGGGACTGCACGAGCTGGTGCCGTCCGCGCGCGAAGGCCATATCGGCCTCTACCGCGATCACGAGACGAAGCAGCCGGTGGAGTACCTGGTCAAGCTGCCGGAGCCGGAGGGCCGCATCTTCGTCCTGGTCGACCCCATGCTGGCGACCGGCAACTCCGCCGCCTATGCATGCGACGTGCTGAACCGCCACGGCGTCGAGGACCGCAACATCCGCTTCATGGCCCTGGTCGCGGCGCCGGAAGGCGTGCGCGTGTTCCAGAAGTCGCACCCCGACGTGGCGGTCTTCACCGCTGCGCTCGACAGCCACCTGGACGAGAACGCCTATATCGTTCCCGGCCTGGGCGACGCCGGCGACCGGATGTTCGGCACCAAATAATCCCGCTCCGGGCAGGGACCTGCCCCGAACCGGGGCGGGTGCGTCGATCTTGTCATTGCGACTTATTAGCAGCATATGGAACGATAGCGGTTTCCCGGTGAACCCCGTTCCAGCGAAGTCGAACCCTTGACCCTCAACGCCCTGAGCATCGCCGCCGACCGAGCCCGCCACCGCCTGCTGCCGAGCGGCTGGACGGCCGCCACCCTTCTGATCGCCTGCCTGGTGGCGCTTCCGGTGGTGGTGGTGGTGAGCCGCATCTTCATTCCGACCGACGGCGTCTGGTCCCACCTCGCCTCGACGGTGCTGCCCTATTACCTGGGCAACACGGCGAAGCTGGTCTTGGGCGTCGGGGCGGGCACGCTGGTGATCGGCGTCGGAACGGCCTGGCTGGTCACCATGTGCCGGTTTCCCGGCAGCCGCGTGCTGGAATGGGCTCTGCTGCTGCCCATGGCGGTTCCGGCCTATGTGATGGCCTATGTCTATACCGACCTTCTGCAGTTCGTCGGGCCGGTGCAGACGACGCTGCGCGAGCTGACCGGCTGGACCCGCCACGACTACTGGTTCCCCAACATCCGCTCGCTGGGCGGCGCCGTCGCGATGCTGACCCTGGTGCTGTACCCCTACGTCTACCTGCTGTCGCGCGCCGCCTTCCTGGAGCAGTCGGTCTGCGTCCTGGAGGTCAGCCGGACCCTGGGGCGCGGCCCCTACCGCAGTTTCTTCGGCGTGGCGCTGCCCCTGGCGCGGCCGGCGATCGTCGCGGGGCTGGCGCTGGTCCTGATGGAGGTGCTGGCCGACTTCGGCACGGTGCAGTATTTCGCCGTGGACACCTTCACCACCGGCATCTACCGGACCTGGTTCGCCATGGGCCAGCCGGTCGCGGCGGCGCAGCTCGCCTCCGTGCTCATGCTGTTCGTTCTGGTGCTGATGCTGATGGAGCGCTGGTCTCGGGGATCCGCCAAGTTCCACCACACGACAAGCCGGTACCGCCGCCTGCCCAGCTACCGCCTGCGCGGCCTGCGCGGCGCCGCGGCGCTGGCCGCCTGCGTGCTGCCGCTGCTGCTGGGCTTCCTAGTGCCGGCGGCGGCGCTGCTGGACCTTGCCCTGGAGGACGGCGACGCGCTCCTGGGAGCGATGTTCTGGACCCTGGCGACCAACAGCATCCTGCTGGCGGCGCTGACCTCGGTCCTGGCGGTCGCCCTGGCCGTCGTCCTCGCCTACGGGCTGCGGCTCCGCCCCTCCCCCGTCCTGAAGGGCGCGGTGCGGATCGCCTCGATGGGCTACGCGGTGCCGGGATCTGTGATCGCCATCGGCGTGCTGATCCCGTTCGCCCGGCTGGACAATGCGCTCGACGCCTTCCTGGTCGAGCATTTCGGCATCTCCACCGGCCTGCTGCTGAGCGGAACGATCGCGGCGCTGATCTTCGCCTATCTGGTCCGCTTCCTGGCCGTATCGTTCAACACGATCGAGGCGAGCCTGGGCAAGATCCGGCCCAACATGGACCAAGCGTCCCGCGTGCTGGGCCAGACCCCGTCGGGCACGCTGGTCAAGGTCCATGCGCCCCTGATGCTGGGCAGCCTGCTGACGGCGGGCCTGCTGGTGTTCGTCGACGTGATGAAGGAGCTGCCGGCGACCCTGATCGTCCGCCCCTTCAACTTCGACACGCTGGCGGTGCGAACCTACCAGCTCGCCGCCGACGAGCGCCTGGCCGAAGCCTCCGCCCCGGCGCTGGCGATCGTCGCCGTCGGCATCCTGCCGGTGATCCTGCTGAGCGTCGCCATCACCCGCTCCCGGCCCGGCCACGCGGAGGATTGAGGCGGATCGGAACGCGCCGCCCCCTCAATAGATCCCCGGCACCCAGCGCTGGTCCGACTTCGCCGGACGTTTGTACCCCGTGTCCTCCTGCCGTGGTGGCAGTTCCAGGGCTTCGGGCAGCAGGTCCTTGTAGGGGATCTGGCGGAGCAGGTGGGCGATGCAGTTCAGGCGGGCGCGCTTCTTGTTGTCGGCATCCACGATGTACCAGGGCGTGCGCTTCAGGTCGGTGTGCTTCAGCATGACGTCCTTGGCCTGGGAATACTCGACCCAGTGCTTGCGCGACTCCAGGTCCATCGGGCTCAGCTTCCAGCGCTTGATCGGGTTGGTGGTGCGCTCGATGAAGCGGCGCTCCTGCTCCTCGTCGCTGACCGAGAACCAGTACTTGATCAGGATGATGCCGGACTGGACCAGCATCTCCTCGAACAGCGGGCAGGAACGCAGGAACTCCTCGTATTCGTCGTCGGTGCAGAAGCCCATCACCTTCTCGACGCCGGCGCGGTTGTACCAGCTGCGGTCGAACAGGACGATCTCGCCCTTGGCGGGCAGCTGGGCGACGTAGCGCTGGAAGTACCATTGCCCCCGCTCCTTCTCGGTCGGGGTGCCCAGCGCCACGATCCGGCAGACGCGCGGGTTCAGGCTTTCGGCGATGCGCTTGATCACCCCGCCCTTGCCGGCGGCGTCCCGCCCCTCGAAGATGATGCAGACCTTCAGCCCCTCGACCCGCACCCATTCCTGGAGCTTGATGAGCTCGAACTGCAGCTTCGCCAGCTCGTCGATGTATTTGTACTTCTTCACCGGCTTGTCCGGCACCTGGCCCGATCCCAGCACGTGCCAGTGCGCCTCGACCGCCGCGACCTCGCGGGCGTCGCGCAGCACCTCTCCCGCCATTTCCAGGACCGCCTTCTTCTTTTTCTTTCCGCCCGTCTTCCCGTCGCCCATGGCCGCATCCATCCGGTGGCTGGTTCCCATCATGTCAGCAGTATTACAACCGAATCGGCCGAGGGGAGGATGGGACACATTACCGCTGCCGCGGGACCGGCGGCGCCGCACGCCACGAAGCGTCAAGACGCTACAGGGTATCTTTACCGTTCCCGCGCTATACCCCGCCCATCGGTTTCGGGGTGCCTGGGATTTCCGTTGTGATCATGAACGTGCTGGAAGTCGCGGTCTTCGCGATGGTCGTCCTGGGTCCTCACCAGCAGCCCTTCGCATGCGCCGTCTCGATCGGCGGCGTCCGGTGCTCGCACGGGATCGCCGCCTTCCGCGACGGGGCCAACGACATCCTGATGTCCGACGGCGTCAAGGTGGCGAAGTCGCCCAAGGGCGAGCTTCTGTTCTCCAACGGGATCCAGGCCCATATGGACTCGCTCGGCTGGGTCCAGTTCTCCAACGGGGTCGCGGTCCGGCGCGAGGGGACGGAGCGGTTCCGCTTCAGCACCGGCATGGTCTGCCGCTACACGGCGGTGGGCCAGGTCAACTGCGCCCGGGAATGAGGGTGCCGAACGCCTCCGCCGCGGTCGCGATTTCCTCCAGCTTGGCCCGCCAGGGCGACCAGTCGTCCGCCTCGGCGATCGGTGCCCACAGGGCTTCGATCTCCTCGATCAGCAGCGTGCAGGGGTTGCCCCCGAAGTAAGGATGCGACAGGTTCGCAGCCCCCGTCGGCCGCCGCCCCAGCAGGCCGGCGCGGACCGGGGCGAAGTCGACCCCGGCGTACAGCCCGGCAGCGGGGCTTTCGCCCGCGCGCCGCTCGCTCTCCGGGCCGCCGCGCCAGTCGAAGAAGAAGCGCTCGAACGGCACCCCGCTCGACGCCATGAATCCGTACAGCGCGCTGACGAAATCGAGGTCGGCGGCGGGCTCGCCGTGTTCCAGCGCCAGCCGGTCCAGGGTCGCCCGGGCCAGCGCGCCGGCGAACAGGCCGTCGAAACCGTTGACCGCAAGCTCCAACCTGGCCGGCGACGCGAAGGGAATCAGGCATTCGGCCAGCCGGCACAGGTTCCAGCGCAACGCGCCGGGCTGGCGCCCGAAGGCGTAGAGGCCGACCGGATCGAAATAGGCCGCGACGAACTTGGGGTCGTAGACCGGCAGGAAACGGTACGGGCCATAGTCGAAGCTCTCGCCCGTCACGGTCACGTTGTCGGTGTTGATGACACCGTGGACGAAGCCGGCCGCGGTCCATTCCGCGCCCATGCGGGCGACGTTGGCGCAGGCGCGCTCGAAGAAGGCCAGGGTCCGCGCGCCCTCGTCCTCGCTCCAGGCGTCCGGCATATAGTGCCGGATGCTGTGGTCGACCAGCCGCCGCAGGCCGTCCTGGTCGCCCAGATAGGCCAGCCGCTGGAAGGTGCCGATCCGGATGTGGGAATGGCTGAGCCGGACCAGGACCGAGGACCGGGTCGGCGACGGCTCGTCGCCCCGGAACAGGTTCTCGCCGGTCTCGATCAGGCTGAAGCTCTTGGATGTGTTGACGCCCCGGGCTTCCAGCAGCTCGGTCGCCAGCACCTCCCGGACGCCGCCCTTCAGCGTCAGGCGGCCGTCCGCCCCGCGCGACCACGGCGTCTCGCCGCTGCCCTTGGTGCCGAGATCGAGAAGACGCCCGTCCACGGGGTCGCGAAGCTGGGCGAACAGGAAACCGCGCCCGTCCCCGAGCTGCGGATTGTAGCTACGGAACTGGTGCCCGTGGTAGCGGAGCGCCAGCGGCCGCGCCAGGCTGCCGGGCAGCGGTTCGAATCGGCCGAAATGCGCGATCCACTCGCTCTCGGTCAGGTTCCCCAGCCCGACCCGGCGCGCCCAGCGGTCGTTCCGCCAGCGCAGGACATGCTTCGGGAAGTCCGCCGGCTCGACCACGTCGAAGAAGGCGTCGCCCAGATCCGCGTGGTGCCGGGCGGGAAGAAATCCGGCTGCGTCCGGTTCGGCCATGGGTGCCCCCGATCAGAATGGTTTCGCGAAGGTGCCGCAGCGGTACGTGCCCGCACCGGTACCCAGGCCAACATGCGCCGCGGGCAACCATCACGAAAAGCCGGTTCCGGGGGCAAGAAGTAAATTACGATCCATTGGCAGGATATATTGTATTAACCGCAATATGATATTCGAATTGCCGTCGAGCATCGCCCACTGGAGACCTTCTGAATGAGTTCGGCCGATCTGATCGGACAGATCATGGAAAAGCCGGCGGAGTTCGCTCCGTCCACCTTCGCGCAGCGGGGGGTGGCGGTCGACTTCACCACGCCGCTACTCGTCCAGGCCCGAATCCGGCAGTCGACCGGCGACTCCGTGGAGCTGATCCTGCCGAACCTCGCCGGCGGCCGCGGCTCCTATATCCTGGCCTGGCGCTCCCTGGTGCAGTTCGCCACGATCACCATGCATGACCATGCCCTCTACGAGTCCGTGCTGCGCGTCGAGCGGATCGATCCGGCGACCGTGCGCACCGCGACGCTCGGCGTCGCGGCGGAAGGCTTGGCCGGCCGCGACGCCATGCGCCGCGCCCAGGCCCTTCTCGCCCAGGAGAAGGAGGAGGCGCTGCTGACCAACTTCCTGCTGGTCGTCGACCTGCTGAAGCTGGCCGGCATCTCGGCCCAGGAACTCATGACCGGCCGCCCTGGGGAGGATACCGAAGCCCGCATGAAGCGGGCGATCTTCCAGGTCTCCGGCGCGCTCAACATCTCGCCGGAGATCCTCTACCAACGGATCGAGAGCCTGACCCGGTCGACCTTCTCGGTGGGGCTGCCCTGGGCTCCGGCGCCCGGCCGGCTCCGGCGCCTGCTGCTCGACCTGGACTCGTTCCAGGAGACGGTGTCCCAATGGCAGAGCCGGGACGTCTCCGGCGCCGCCGAGGTCGGCCGGTTCGCCGTCCAGGTGGCGATCCATACCACCACCATGGCCCGGCTCACCCTGGTGGAAACCGACGCGATACTCCGCAACGTCCTGAGCATCATGCGCAACTGGGACCGCGACTCCCGAGTGGTCAGCGGCCAGATGTCGCGGCTCGCCTGGCTGCTGGACGGATGGTCCTACATCGTATCATTGTGGACCTCGGTCGTGAACGAGCCGCACGAGCGGCAGCGCGACGCGATCCTGGACCTCGCCAGGCTCATCCCGGTGATGCCCAAGGAGGTTTCGGAATGGACCGAGAGCGGGCTCGAGCAGGAAGCCCGGACGATCCAGCGCAAGTGGGTGCGGCTGAACCAGGATTGGCGCACCGGCAGGAACCTCCGTGACCAGGTGGTCCGGAACGAGTTGCTGAAGGGAGCCATGCGATGACGCTGAACTGGGCGGAACTGCAGCAACTGGGCCTCGCGATCGCCCAGGCCTCGGACGAGAAGCTGGTCCAGATCGTCAGGATGGTGGACACGCTGCCGGAAAGGACGCAGCTGGACGACGCGATCGCCAAGGTCCGCCACCGGCTTTTCTGGCTGAAGCCCCCGCGCCCGCTGTCCATGGCCCGGATCCTGTTCTCCCCGGTGGAGGACCTGCTGGACACGCCGCTCCGCTATCGGCGCGGCACCCGGCGGTTCAACCGCGCCATCATCCGGCCGGTGGTCGACCTGGTCGAAAGCGGCCTGGGCGCCCAGAAGGCCGCCGCGATCAGGGCCGAGCTGGCGGGCAAGACGACGCTGGACAGGACCTTCATGCTGGCCCTGGGGGAGCGCCTGTGGCCGGTGGCGGCGGGGATCCTGGCGGATTTCGTCAAGCGTGCCCAGCTGGACACGCGCCTGCGGATCGAACGGATCGGGCGCGACGACGACGTGCTGGTCCAGATCGCCGAGATGGGCGGCTTCCTGCAGCTCGGCGCGCAGATCGAGCGCATGAAGGCCGATCTGCCCCCAAAGCCGTTCGACGACCTCCAGGCCCACCATGTGCAGCTGATCGAGGAAGCCTTCGTCGCCCTGCCGACCCCCGAGGACGTCTCGCTGCTGACCCGCATCCTGCTGTCCCTGTCGGGAGAGCCGGCGAAGATCCTGGAGCTCCTGGAGCGGGTGAAGCTCCAGGCGACCCAGCGGCAGCGCGACATGCTGGTCGGCGACCTGACCCAGTCGGTGATCGACCGGCTGGGCGACGATGCGGAACGGCTGATCGACATCCCGGAGACCGACATCCAGGTGGCGGCGAAGGTCGCCAGCCGGCTGGTCAGCAGCCTGGACAGCCTGGGCCGCAAGCGCCAGTGGGGAACGGTCAACATCGACAACCGCACGCTCGACCGGACCCGCCGGGCGATCGGCGACTTCGTCATGGACAACCTGGACCGCACCGCCGGGAAATCTGCAGCCGCCCGCGCGGCGGTCGCGGCAAATCCCGGCACCTCCAGCGATGCCGAAGTGGCGGAGGCCGAGGATCGCGCCTCGGCGCTCCGCCAGTTCAAGGACCTGTCGCGATCGCTCAAGATCGAGCACCAGACCAAGGCGAAATTCGATTCCATCACCAGATCGATGGAAGCGGAGGCGATCGAGCAGATCCGCTCGGCGGTGAAATGCGGCCTGTCCCGCGCCGAAATCAACCAGATCATCGTGGACCGGCTGCGGCTGTGCGACATCGTCGAAGGCTACGACCGCGTCAAGGAACTGAAGGCCAAGCTGCTCGCCGCCACGAGGTGAGCCGGTCTCGATGCCCCGTCACGCGGTCGGCCGCTGCGCCTCCGCGTCCGCGCGCGGCGCCTGCCTCCGCTGCCCGGTCGGGCAGAGATCGAGCAGGACGCAGCGGCCGCAGGCCGGATTGCGGAAGTAGCAGCATCGCTGGCCGTGCAGCATCATGACTTCGTGGTTGTCGTAGATCTGCTGCGCGGTCCATTCCTCCGGCAGTTGGGCCGACAGGACGGCATGGGCGGGACCGACGGCCAGGGTGGCCGGTATCATGCCGGTGCGGACGGCGACCCGGTGATGATGGCTGTCCACCGGCAGGGCCGGCCGCCGCAGCGTGCTGAAGCTCAGCACGGCGGCGCTGGTCTTGGGGCCGACGCCGGACAGCTCCTCCAGCCAGGCCCTCGCCTCGGCGACCGGCAGGTCCGCCAGGAAGTCGAGCGACAGCTCGCCCCGTCGCCGCTCGGCGATGCCGCGCAGGATCTGCTGGATGCGCGGAGCCTTCTGTTCCGGCCAGGTCACCCCGGAGATCACCTGCTGGATCTCGTCCGTCGGCGCATCGCGCACCGCCGCCCAGTCCGGATAGGCCGCCCGCAACGCCTTGAAGGCCCGGCCCGAATCGGCATTGCGGGTCCGGTGGGACAACAGGGACGAAACCAGCTCGCTGAGCGGGTCCAGGCTGTGGAAATAGGCCACCGGACAGTCGTAGGCGACGCAGAGCCTGTGGTGGATCTCCAGCACCTTGGCGTTCGGATCGTCCAGATTTCCGGTCATCGGCAACCTCCTGTCGCAGGCAAGGTGACTTAGGACGAAAGGAGCCTCAGAAAAGCCCATGCAGCAGGGTCCTGCGGGAGCGCCGGACCGTCACCACCAGCCCGGCGGCCCGGCGCTGGATGTCCTGGCAGCGGAAAGGGTCGGAACCGCGCCCGGACTCGGCGAAGTCGCCGCCGCTGACCGCTTCGAACAGGCCGATCAGGTCGGCATCCGCGTCGAACCGGAACACCCAGCTTTCGCGGTCGAGCAGGTCGAGCCACAGCTCGATCCGGCGCTGCAGGCCGAGGATCTCGGCGCGCAGGCGGATCCCCTCGACGCCCATTTCGGCGGCCGGCAGGCTCCAGGCGCGAACGCCGGCATCGGCGAAGCGCTCGATGTCGCGGCAGAGATCGTCGATCCGCGCCGACAGGTCGCCGCTGCGCAAGCCCATGCGGTTCAACGCGGTATTGGTCAGCGCCGTCAGCATCGCGCCGCCCAGCGCGCCGCCGAGGAGGCTGCCCAGGAACGCCTTGTCCTCCCACATGGATCCGCCCCCGAGCCATAGTTTGCAAACGCATGTTCTGTGTTTGTTCACTATAACCGCGAGTTGGTCCGGAGCCAAGGGGCGGCTCGACGGTCGGAGGACTTTATTCCAGCGATTCGGAGGACGGCGGCAGCCCGAGGATGTAGGATTCGATCGCCAGCTTCGTTCGGCGATACTCCCCATCGGCTTCGATCACGATACGGCGGGCGAGGTCCTCGCGCGAGAAACCTGCGGTGTCGAGGGTGGCGAAAACCTCCTGGAGCCACGCCATGGAATAGGACGGCCCACCTATCCTTACCACCACCGTGTCCCCGCGCCTCAGGGCCGGGACCAGCAGGTCGTCGCGGAACGCCTCGGCACTGTGGGGGCCGCCGCTGCGATGGCGGCCGCCCGTGACCAGGGAGAAATCCCTGCCGATGTCGATCAAGGTCATCGCGTCCTCCGGCGTGGCGGCGATCGGTCCGCGCCGGTGACATTAGCGAAAATTTCCGGAGTCTTCGAGAGGCGACTTGCTCAGGACCCGGTCAGGCCGCAGCTCCATTTGCGGACGCGGTACTTGGGATGGGCTTCCGCCCATTGCACGGCGAGCCGCTGACCCTCGAACATGCAGGCGTGCATGCTCATCTGGCTTGACTCGAAGGGAGGCCATTCCTTGTGGCACTTGGTCGGGTCGGACGCGAGGCAGACGAGCAGAACCAACTCAATCATCTGAATCTCTCTCCACTTGGCTCTTTACGCGATAGCCGGACCTTGATCCCTGCTTGAGGATCGTCGGCGGGGCGGCCTGATGAACCTGTCAACGGTTTCGCGGATTGCCAGTGCCACCCGATTCGATCGGTTCCCTTGGCCGATTCGCCCCGGGAATTTTTTTGTCGCGACAGTTTTCATGTTGCGTCGCCGAAGAAGAATGCCGCACTGCCACGGAAACGTTGCAGTAAGTTTGCTAAAACTTAGTTTCATTCGCCTTTTAGTACGAACTAATGTGTCGGCAACCCATCAAAAGATCTTACGCCAGAGCGATAGGTGCACGCAGTTTCAACGCTTTAGGGTCATTCCGACTGGTGCCTTCTAAAGTCTTATTGTCCGCCCCCGGGAGAGGCGTTACGGTGATCTTCTAAAAATCTGCCCATTGCCACGGAGGCGGAAAGACGGTCGGCAAGGGAACGCCGATCGATCACAAAGTCGGTTGCGTCAGAGAATAACGAACTCGGGAGGAGACAGATATGCGGCGGATGAAAATCCTGCTGACCACGGTTGCCTTTATCACCGCGGGAACGGCATACGCCAACGACGAAGTGATGAAGCTGCAGAAGGACCCGAACAACTGGGCGATGCAGCTCGGCGACTACTCCGGCAAGCGCTACAGCCCGCTCGACCAGATCAACACCCAGAACGTCAAGGACCTGCGGGTCGATTGGAGCTTCTCCACCGGCGTCCTGCGCGGCCACGAAGGCGGCCCGCTGGTCATCGGCGACGTCATGTACGTCCACACCCCCTTCCCCAACATCGTCTACGCCCTCTCGATCCCCGAGAAGGGCAGGATCCTGTGGAAGTACGAGCCGCGCCAGGATCCGAACGTGATCCCGGTGATGTGCTGCGACACGGTCAACCGCGGCGTGACCTATGCCGACGGCAAGATCTTCCTGGCCCAGGCCGACAACACGCTGGTGGCGCTCGATGCCAAGACCGGCGAGGAAGTCTGGAAGGTCAAGAACGGCGACCATGCCAAGGGCGAGACCCTGACCGCCAACCCCGTGGTCGTCAAGGACAAGATCTTCGTCGGCATCTCCGGCGGCGAGTTCGGCGTCCGCGGCCACCTGACCGCCTACGACATCAAGGACGGCAAGCAGATCTGGCGGGCCTACTCGACCGGTCCCGATGCCGACGTCAAGATCGACCCGCAGAAGACCACCATGCTCGGCAAGCCGATCGGCGACCGCGACCTGGGCGTGTCGACCTGGAACGGCGACGAGTGGAAGATCGGCGGCGGCACGACCTGGGGCTGGTACACCTACGATCCCGAGTTGAACCTCATATATTACGGCACCGGCAACCCGGGCACCTGGAACCCGGCCCAGCGCGCCAAGGACGGCAAGCGGGAAGGCAGCGACAACAAGTGGTCGATGTCGATCTTCGCCCGCGACGCGGACACCGGCGAGGTCAAGTGGGTATACCAGAAGACCCCGTTCGACGAGTGGGACTATGACGGCGTCAACGAGAACATCCTCGCGGACATCACCGTCAAGGGCAAGCAGGTCAAGGCCCTGGTCAACTTCGACCGCAACGGCTTCGTCTACACGCTCGACCGCGCGACCGGCGAACTGCTCGTCGCCGAGAAGTACGACCCGACCGTCAACTGGGCGACCCACGTCGACATGAAGACCGGCCGCCCGGCCGTGAACGAGAAGTACAGCACCTTCGCCAACGGCCCGGACACCAACTCCGAAGGCATCTGCCCGGCGGCGCTGGGAACCAAGGACCAGCAGCCGGCGTCGTTCTCGCCGGATACCGGCCTGTTCTACGTGCCGACCAACCACATCTGCATGGACTACGAGCCGTTCGAGGTCGCCTACAGCGCCGGCCAGCCCTACGTGGGTGCCACGCTGTCGATGTATCCGGCCCCGAACTCCCACGGCGGCATGGGCAACTTCATCGCCTATGACGCGGCCGAGGGCAAGATCGTCTGGTCGAAGCCCGAGGCGTTCGCGGTGTGGAGCGGCGCTCTGACCACCAAGGGCGGCGTCGCCTTCTACGGCACGCTCGAAGGCTTCCTGGTGGCGGTGGACATGAAGGACGGCAAGGAGCTGTACCGCTTCAAGACCCCGTCCGGCATCATCGGCAACGTCAACACCTTCGTGGCCGACGGCAAGCAGCACATCGCGGTGCTGTCGGGCATCGGCGGTTGGGCCGGCATCGGCTTGGCGGCGGGCCTGAACGACCCGCATGCGGGTCTGGGCGCCGTCGGCGCGCACGCCTCGCTCGGCCAGTACACCAACCTGGGCGGCGTGCTGACCGTCTTCACGCTGCCGGACTGATCGGTCCCCGGGCGCTGAGAACCAAGTACCGATAAATACTCCCGGTGTTTCCGCTCCGCGAGGGGCGGAAACACCGGCTCGTTTCACTGGAAATCGAACGCCATGAATCTGTCTTTCCTGACGCGGGTCGCGACTGCCGGCGCCGCCTTCTTTTTCCTCTCAGCCGGAACTCCACACGCCCAGGACGCCGAAACGGATCCCTACGAGAAGCCCTACATCGTCGAGGACGGCAAGGTCGATCAGGGAACCTACAACGGGTTTCGGCGCTATCACTCCTCCTGCCACGTCTGCCACGGCCCCGACGGCCTGGGCGGCTCCTTCGCGCCGGCCCTGGTGGAGTCGGTCAAGAGGCTGGACTACGACCAGTTCGCCGAGATCATCGCGAACGGCAAGCAGGAGGCCGGCGCCTCGGGGCAGCGGGTCATGCCGTCCTTCGGGACCGATCAGAACGTCATGCTCTACGTCGCAGACATCTACGGGTACCTGAAGGCCCGGGCCGACGGGAAGATCGACCGCGGCCGCCCCGAACGTATCAAGAAGTAACGGATCAGCAAACATCGCACCGGGAAGTGACGCTGCCGTCACGGAGATCTGACATGCTGGCACGAATCTCGATGCTGGTCGCCGCCGCCCTGCTGGCGGCCGGCACGGCCTCGGCGGTCGAATTGCCGAAGCGCGACGCGCTTCGGGTCTGCGCCGACCCGAACCTCCTGCCCTTCTCCAACGACAAGCTGGAAGGGTTCGAGAACAAGATCGCCGCCATGATCGGCGAGGAACTGGGCGTTCCCGTCGTCTATACGTGGTGGCCCCAGACCATCGGCTTCGTCCGCAACACGCTCCGCGCCCGCAAATGCGACATCGTCATGGGAGCGGCGTCGGGCGAGGGGCTGATGCAGAACACCAACCCCTATTACCGCTCGGTCTATTCCCTGGTGTACCGCGAGAGTACCGGGTCGAAGATCACGGCCATGAACGATCCGGCCCTGCGCGACATGCGCATGGGCGTCGTCGCCCAGACGCCGGGCGCCACGCTCGCCACCATGAACCGGATCAACAACCTGGAGCCCTACCAGCTCGACGTCGATACCCGGGTCGATAACCCGGCGCGCCGCGCGGTCGAGGACGTCTCGTCCGGCAAGATCGACGCGACGGTGCTGTGGGGACCGATCGCCGGCTACTTCGCGGCCCAGCAGCCGACCAAGCTGACGGTGGTGCCGCTGGTCGGCGATCAGGGAACCCGCGTCGAGTTTCCGATCACCATGGGCATCCGCGTGGAAGAGCCGGAATGGAAGCACTGGCTGAACGACTTCATCCAGCGCCGTCAGAGCGACATCGACGCCGTGCTGGCCCAGTACAATGTTCCGCTGCTGACCTCGAACGGTCAGCTCCAGTCCGCCGCCGTCACCCGGTGATCGGTCGGACCGTCGCCGCCGCGCTGGTCGCGGCGGCGACGCTTTCTGCGCCGTCCGCCGCGGCGCCCCCCAAACCGGCGGATTTCAGGATGTCCGACTACCGGGCGCCGACGCCCGAGTCCGTTCCCGGCGCCGCCACGGTCGGCACCGGGCGGGTCCAGGAGATGGCGAAATCCGGCGAGGCCGTGCTGATCGACGTCTACCCCGCCCCGCCCCGCCCGGCCACCCTCCCCGCCGACGCCGTCTGGATGCCCAAGGCCAGGCGCACCGTCCCCGGCGCGGTCTGGCTGCCCAATGTCGGGTACGGCGCCCTGTCGGACGACATGGACCGATATTTCCGGGACAGCCTGGAGCGCCTGACCGGGGACGACCGCGGCCGGCCGATCGTCTTCTTCTGCGAGCCGGACTGCTGGATGTCCTGGAACGCGGCGCTCCGCGCCGTCGGGTACGGCTACGCAGCCGTGCACTACTACCCCGAGGGGGCCGGTGGCTGGGCCTCGGCGGGATTGCCGCTGGAACCGGTCCAGCCCGAGCCCGGACCTGCCCGGGCAGAGTCCGGCGGCTTCCCTTAGGGTGGCGTCACTCCATGTGGTTCGCGATGGTCCGGGCCAGCTGGCCCACCCGCCGCTCGACGATCACGGGCTGCTCGCACAGGGCGCCCAGCGAGCGGTGCCGTTCCTCGATGATCCGGCGCTGCCATGCCAGTTGCTCGCCGAGCTCGCGGATGCGCGCCTCGTCGCGAGGCTCCGCCGCACGGGCCTTGTCGAGTTCGCCGACCGTCTTCGTCATGTTGGCGAGCATGCCCTTCTGCGCCCGGTCGAACTTGCGGATCGCGTCGACCGCCCTGCTCCGCGTGCGGTTCGCTTCGTCGAAGACGCCCGCGAACAGCAGCGTCAGCGTCTCGTTCCGGTCGCCCTGGATGCCCTCGGCGAACCGGTCGACCGCCGCGTTGGCTTCGTCGTCGGGAACCGCGCGGGAGACGGCCCGCGTCGCGAGCGAGGCGATCTCGCGGTTTTCCGGCCATGCCTTCAGGTAATCATCGACCGGCGGGCCGGCCCAGATCGTGGCGGCGGAGAGGGTCGGCACGAAGACCTGGACGCACGGCCAGTCGGGAGGGGTATCGACCCGCGGCTGGGCGTGCGCCGCGGCGGCGGACATCGCGGCGAGGCCCGCCCCGAGCAGCGCGGCTTTGAGGCTCGTCTGTACGGAATTCCGGAAACCCATGTCTCTCCCTCTGGTCGCTCTTCATTCTTGATCGTTTTCAAAGGAAGCATACACCGATGTCACGGCTGATTCCGCTGCTGATCGCACTCCTGACGGCGGCCTTGCCGGCCGTCGCGGCGCCCCTGCCCGCCGCGGTCTTCGAGATCGAGCTGGTCGACACCAGCGGCGAGGGACGGTCGCCCGCCCAGGAGCAGCGGATCCGGGCGACGACCGAGGCGCTGCGCCGCGAACTGGCCGAGACCGGCCTCTATGCCCCGCTGGACCTCGCTCCCGCCGCCGGCCGGATCGGCGATCACCTGTCCTGCGAACAGTGCCTGCTGGACATCGCGCGGGACATGGGCGGCCAGGTGGCGGTGATAGGCAAGGTCAACAAGATCAGCACGCTGATCCTCAGCATGGACATCGTCGTTCGCGACCTCGCCGATGGCAAGGTGATCGCCCGCGGCACCGCCGACATCCGGGGCGACAACGATCGCGCGTGGCTGCGCGGCATGCAATGGCTGGTGGAACACCGGATCGCCCCCCAAGGGGCGGCCGGGGAGGAGCGTGCGCCCCGTTGAGGGCGGGGCGCAGCCGGCTCTTCGGACTACTGCTTGGCTCCGCCCTGGGGAGTCGCTTCCGGCGGACGCTCCTGGGATCCGATGGCACCCTGGCGCTGGGCCGCGAGCGAGTTGGAATCGGCGTCCTTCGGACCGAACTGGAGGCTGCCTTCGGTACCGCCCCCGGTCGCCGCCTCGGCCTCGCTTTCGGCGCCGCTGCCGGACAGGTTGCCGGACTGGTCGGCAGGCTTCGGGGGCTGCTGCTGGTTGCCCATGGCGCCCTGCCGTTCCTGCATCAGGGTTCCGTCGGGATTGGTTTGCTGAGCGAACGCCGCAGATGCGCTCCCCAGGGTCAGCGCCAGAATGGCGGCGACCGTGGAAACCTTCTTCACTTGCATGAACATCCTCCAGTCTTCTTGTTGATTCCCGGTGGCTCTCACCACCGTCAAGAACCATCAACACCGGGCGGATCGTTTCATCACGAACGGACGACTGCGCCGGCGGCGCCGATACTGGTATAACCGAGACAAACGAACGGGAGGACCTTCAGATGAAGGCTGTGATCATCGTGCTGGCGACGGCACTCTCCATCGGCGGCGCCAGCGCCCAGACGGCCGGTTCCACCGCCGACCCCCACGATTACCCGACCGCCGCGCGGGTCGATTACGTGATCGGCTGCATGGCGACCAACGGGCAGACCCAGGAAGTCATGGAACGCTGCTCCTGCAGCATCGACCATATCGCCCGGACGATCCCCTACAACAGCTTCGTCCAGCTGGAGACCATCCGCAGGATGCAGGACCAGCCGGGCGAGCGGGCGATGCTGTTCCGCGGCGTCGGATGGATGAAGGACCTCCAGGATCGCTTCCGCCTGGCCCAGGTGGAAGCCGACCTGGAGTGCTTTCCCCAGTGAACCCGCGGCGGCGGCTCAGCTCGCCGGCTCAGGCGTGACCTGCCAGTCCCCGGTATAGACCTGGTCCTTGCTGTCGGTCACCCGGACGTCCAGTTCGCCCGGTCCCCTGGGCTGGAACGTGAAGTGCAGGCTGGGATCCTCGCTCAGCGAGATGTCGGTCTCGACCTCCATCAGGGGCTTGCCGTCATAGCTGACCTTGATCGACCTGACGAAGTAAGGCGGCACGTATGTGCGCGAGATCTGGTCGAACTGCATGCCGCTGTGGTTCGGATGGCTGACCAGGAGCTGCGCCGTCACCGGCGCGTCCGCCGGGACCGACTGCGGCAGGTTAAGCTTCATTTTGCCCAGCCGGGCCAGGGCCTGCTGCGGGTCCTTCATGGCCGGAGCCGAGCAGCCCCCCGCCGCCTTGACGTAGCGTTCCGCGCTGAGCAGGCGGCCGTCGCTGGTCTCGGCCACGGCATGGATCAGGGTATATTCGTTGACCCGGACCCGCGTGCTGATCTCCAGCGCCTTGCGGTCGTCATGGAGGTGGAACTTGCCGGCGAGCGGCACGGGGTTGCCGTCGATCAGCAGGGTCAGCGTCCGGATCGACCACCCGGCATCCTCCGGGATCGAGGCCTTCATGGTGATCGGGACGAGCGCCGCGTCGTGCGCCCGGTACGGCGCCTCCAGCGACAGGAACGCGCTGCCGTCCTCGATCTCCCGGTCGGGAAAATAGACTTCCCTGACGCTGTCCCAGCGGGCGTAGTCCTCGGGCTTGGCGTCGCTGGGGCGGGTTTGGGCCGGCACCGAGCCGACGGTCAGCAGCAGGGCGGCCAGGAAAGATCCGAGCAGGATTGCCGGACGCGAAGCTCGTGCGGACATGATGCGATCCTCCGATCAGGTTTCTTATTCCCACTCCAGTTCGGCGAACACGGTCACCGCGTTCCGGGGGTTGTCCTCGTCGAACAGGCGCCAGCGCCCCCGTTCCGACGCGGCCGCCTCGGCCGACGCCCGGTCGATGGTGCCGCCGTCCTTCTGGATGGCGCGGATGTCGCCGACCAGCGCGGTCAGGTAGCGGCGGGTGTCTTCGGCTCCTTCCGGCCAGGGGGACGATGCCGGCCCGTGGCCCGGCACGACCCGCCGGGCCGGTACCCGGTCCAGGGCGTCGAGCACGCCGAGCCAGCCGAGCCCGCTGCCGTCGACCGTGGGCAGCCTCTCCTGAAACACCAGATCGCCCGCGAACAGCGTGCCGGTCGCGCCGTCGAACACCGTCAGGTCGTTGTTGGTATGGCCGGTCGGGTGGGCCGTCAGCTCCAGGGTGCGGCCCCCCAGGTCGATCCGGTGGGTGGCCTCGACCGTCACGGTCGGAGGAACCAGGACGGCCCGGGCCGCCGCCTCCTCGCCGAACTCCTCTTCGAGGCGCCGCTGGTAGGTATCGGCACGGGCCATCAGGGCGCCTTGGAAATTGGCATGCGCGACGAAGTCGGGGCGGTCGTCGAGGAAGGCGCCGTTGCCGAACACGTGGTCCGGATGCATGTGGGTGTTGATCACGACGCGGATCGGCAAGTCCGTCCGCTGCCGGATCGCCTCGCGCAGATCCCGGCCCAGGGCGGGCGTGTTGCCGGTGTCGATCACCGCGACCGCCTGCGTCCCGACGACGAACGCCATGTTGGCCACGTCGCCGCGGTTCGAGCGCTCGGCATATTCCGGCAGCCCGGCATGGACGAAGACTCCCGCGGCCACCTCCTCCACGCGCAAAGGATCGGCCATCGCGGGTTCGGCGCCGGACAGGCAAAACAGTATGATGGCCGCCCTCGATACCTTCATGACGACCAAGATAGTGGATCCCGGCTCCGCGAAAAACATCTCGATGGTCGAAAAGATCAGGCGGCTATCCGTAGAGCGGAATTTCGCATCTGCGAAGAATACCGAGAAGAGTGGGGAAAGAAGTCAGATGATTCGATGCAAGGGTTAGATCATTGCTGCGGCCTTCGGGGCCAGGGGATGCCGGCTGGCCGGCCAGCGGATCCGGAACCTGCCTTGGCCACGCCGGATCCCGGCCCCGGACGACCAAGGGCGTAAGCGCCCCTCCGCCTCAGATGCCGTCCGCCCGCACGATCACGGTGACGGTGCGCCGGAGGATCGCCATGTCCTGCCGGAACGACCGCCCCTCCACATAGGCGAGGTCGAGCCGGATCCGATCCTCGAAAGTCGTGCGGTGACGCCCGGAAACCTGCCACAGGCCGGTGATCCCGGGCTTCACGCGGGCGATCGCGGCGCGGGCTCCCGGATGGGCCTCCAGTTCGTGGGGCATGTAGGGGCGCGGGCCGACCAGGCTCATGTCGCCCGCCAGCACGTTCCAGAGCTGAGGCAGCTCGTCCAGGCTGGTCCGCCGGAGCAGGCGGCCGACCCGGGTCACCCGGGGATCGTCATGCAGCTTGTGGTGCCGCAGGTACTCGCCCCTCAGGACCGGATCCGCCGCCAGCAGCCTGTCGAGGCGGGCTTCGGCATCGACATGCATGGTGCGGAACTTGAGCGCGCTGAACGTCCCCTCCCCGGCACCGCAGCGCCGCTGCCTGAACAGGGCCGGCCCTGCCGTCTCCAGCCTCACCGCCAGCGCGGTCAGCAGCAGCAACGGCGCCAGCAGGCCCAGCAGCATCGCCGCGGCCGCGATGTCCAGCAGGCGCTTGGCCGGACCGTACGGCGTCGACCGCCCGGCGGCCGGCGGCGCCGTCGCGGGCATCGCCGCATCCCGATCCCCTGCTTCCATCACCGACATTGAGGCCTCCCCGTCGAGCGTCGTTCCGGACTTGTCGGCGGGACGTTAGCCGCACCGGCCGCGCGGCGCTGTGAGCCGGATTACAGGCGGAACCCCGGCGGGGCGCGCGGATCGAAGCGATCTTGTTCTCCGCGGCCGTGGATCGTTCCGCGGCGCCCCGCGTTCCCCTCCCATGCTTTCCGGACGGCAGCCGGACCTCCGGATCCCCTTCCCCCGCGAGACTCGAAGGAGCTTTTCCATGACCGAACAACAGACGCCCCTGCGTATCGTCGGAATTTCCGGCAGCCTGCGCAAAGGGTCGCTCAACACGGCCGCCCTGCGGGCCGCGCGCGATCTCGCCCCGCCCGGCGTGACGATCGAGATCTTCGACATCGCCGACATCCCGCTCTACAACGACGACGTCCGGACCGGGAACGGTTACCCGGAACCGGTCCAGGCCCTGCGCGACGCCCTGAAGGCGGCCGACGGCATCCTGTTCTCGACTCCGGAGTACAATTACTCGGTGCCCGGGGTGCTGAAGAACGCGATCGACTGGGCCTCGCGGCCGCCGGAACAGCCGTTCGACGCGAAGCCCATCGCGATGATGGGTGCCAGCCCCGGCGTGCTCGGCACCGTGCGCGCGCAGACCCACCTGCGTCAGTTCTTCACGTACCTGAACGGATTCGTGCTGAATCGGCCCGAAGTGATGATCGGGCAGGCCAATTCCAAGTTCGATCCGGAGGGACGGCTGACCGATCAGGGCACGATCGACTTCCTCAAGACCTTCCTGGCCTCCTTCGCCGATCACATTCGTTACCACCAACGTGCTAAATCAAGGCATTAGACGGTTGGACGATTGACCTCACCGGACGAATGGTCAACGATCGCGGCACAAGGGAAGAAATGTCTCGGTTGGGAGGGACTTTGTAATGGACGTACGTGCTGCCGTAGCCTTCGAGGCCGGCAAACCACTCAGCATTGAGACAGTACAGTTGGAAGGCCCCCGGGCCGGTGAAGTGCTGGTCGAGATCAAGGCCACCGGCGTCTGTCATACCGATGCCTACACGCTCTCGGGCGCCGACAGCGAGGGCAAGTTTCCCTGCATCCTGGGCCACGAGGGTGCCGGCGTCGTGGTCGATGTCGGGCCGGGGGTCACCAGCCTGAAGAAGGGCGACCACGTCATTCCGCTCTATACGCCGGAATGCCGCCAGTGCGAATACTGCCTGAGCCAGCGGACCAACCTGTGCCAGGCGATCCGCGAGACCCAGGGCCGCGGTGTGATGCCCGACGGCACCAGCCGGTTCTCGCTGAACGGTCAGCCGATCTGGCACTACATGGGCACCTCCACCTTCGCCAACTACACAGTGGCTCCGGAGATCGCGCTGGCCAAGATCCGCGAGGACGCCCCGTTCGACAAGGTCTGCTACATCGGCTGCGGCGTCACGACCGGCCTCGGCGCCGTGATCTGGACCGCCAAGGTCCATCCCGGCGCCAACGTGGTCGTCTTCGGCCTGGGCGGCATCGGGCTGAACGTGATCCAGGGCGCCCGGATGGTCGGGGCCAACATGATCGTCGGCGTCGACATCAACCCGTCGCGCCGCGAGATGGCCGAGAAGTTCGGTATGACGCATTTCGTCAACCCGAAGGAGGTCGAAGGCGACCTCGTCCCGTACTTGGTCAACCTGACCAAGGGCGGTGCCGACTACAGCTTCGAATGCATCGGCAACATCAATACGATGCGCCAAGCATTGGAGTGCTGCCACAAGGGCTGGGGCATCTCGACCATCATCGGCGTCGCCCCCTCGGGCGCCGAGATCTCGACCCGGCCGTTCCAGCTGGTGACCGGCCGCGTGTGGAAGGGCAGCGCCTTCGGCGGTGCGCGCGGACGGACCGACGTGCCGAAGATCGTCGACTGGTACATGGACGGCAAGATCAATATCGACGACCTGATCACCCATGTCGTGCCGCTGGACCAGATCAACGACACCTTCGACCTGATGCACGAGGGCAAGTCGATCCGCTCTGTCGTCACCTTCTGACGTCCGGCCGACGTCGGGCCGGCGATACGGACAAGAACGCCCGCGCGTGGCTTCACGCGCGGGCGTTCCCATTCGGGGTACGGGTTCCGGCAGGCGGCTTTCAGTAGCCGGAGCGGCCCGGCCGGCCACGCGGCGGGAAGCGGCTGGACGTGGACCTGATCTCCTGGCGCGAGCCGCCGACATCGTCGTCATCTTCGGGATTGCGGGCGGATTGCCTTTCCCGCTTGTTCTCGGCCTCCGCGCTGGCGATGGTCGCCTCCATTTCCCGGATACGCTCCTTCAGGGGGGCGATCACCGAGCCGTCCGGCTTGCGGGCGATGAACTGTGCGAGATCGTGCTTCAATCTGGCGAGTTGGCTCTTCAGAAGCGGCACGTTGGGCTTGGCGTTGGGATTGGGCTTCCCACCGCCGACCCGGTAGGCTTGCTCCTCGTATTTGCTCACGGCTTCCCTCCTGATTCGACCCACGATACACGGGGACCGTCCGGTGTACCCATGGGACCGGCTGGAGTACCGTAAGGTGCTTTGCCCCCGGGGTCACGCGGTTTAGGCCGCCGGAACATGGACCGGCGGCCCAAAGGCCAACGAAAGCCGGACCTTACGTCTGCTGTATCGCCGACAGGACCCAGCCGCCGCCGGCGGGGCGCCGGAAGGTCCAGACCTCGACGGCCTCGGTCGGCTTGGTCCGGTCGCCGTCCACCACGGAGTCGCCGGCCCGGTCGACCGTGTAATCCACCAGCGAGTAGCGCATGGCGACCGTGGCGTAGTCGATGGCGCCCTCGCGCCAAGCCTCGGACAGGTCGCCCTGGAGCAGGCGGACATCCTCGATCCGGTTGACGACGCCGCGCGCCGCGTTGGCGTCCAGTTCCTCCGCGAAGTAGGAGGCCATCTCGGGCGTGGTCAGCGACCGCAGGGCGGCGCGGTCCTCACGCCCGTAGCCGGTCTGGATCTCGCGCAGCAACCGTTCGAACGCCTCGTAATCGGCCGGCCCGATCCCGATGCCGTCGACGCCCTTGGGCGTCCTGGCCGTCCGCGCCGCGCCGCCTCCAAGCCCGGAGCCGGTCCCGGCATGCCCCCCGGAGGCGGCGCCCGGTGCGGCGCTGCGGTTCAGCGGTCCCCGGCCCAGCGGACCGCGGCCGCCGGGATTGCCGGCTCCGGCATAGGCCGGCTGGTTGCGGCTCCTGAAGAAGCGGACCGCGAGCCAGATCAGCCCGCCGATCAGCGCAACCTGGAGCAGGAACCCGAGAATCGACGCGAAGCCGCCCAGCCCACCGAAGAAGCCGCCCCCGAGCAGCATGCCGATCAGGCCGGCGCCCAGCAGGCCGCCGGCGAGACCGCCGAAGAATCCACGGTTGGCCGGGGCTGCCGGACGCTGGAGTCCCGCGGCGGCGCCGGGCTGCCCCGCCGTCGGCCGTTCCGTCGCGGAGCGTTCCATCGGGGCGGCCGTCCTTGGGGCCGTATTGGTCGGCGCGGGCGCTTCGTAGGTCCGGGCGCCCCGGCTGCCGAGATTGCTGTTCCGCCCGGGACGGGCGTCGACCGACGTCGCGACGAGCGTCAGGACGGCGGCAAGGGCTATGAGCGCCTGGGTGCGCCCGGGTTTTCTGTTCTGGGTCATGACCTGCTTCTTAGGGTCTGTTTCTTTTGCTTTCCCCATATGGGAGGTCGTGACCGGAATTTCAGCGATTCTCCGAACCGGTCCCTGCCAGCCCGGACCGGCCCGAGGGATCGCGCATCTGGCGCAGCCGATCTGACCGCCACTCCCAGAAACCGGCGCCGATATCGGCGATCTCGCCGTAGCCGCGAGCGGGACGGACCCGTTCGGAGAACGGGTCGGACGGCGGCGGCGACGTTCCCAGCAGTTGCCTGTCATCCGGCAGGGGCGTCAGGTTGCCGGTATGGTTGGGCGATCCAAGGGAATCGCGGTAGGTGTCGTAAGGGATCGCGCCCTGCGCGAAGGCGCCGGTCGGCACCAGGAGCAGGATCGCGCAGGGGACGGCGTGACGCAGCGGAAGGGGCATGGCGACGGCGCTCCGATTTCTCCGCCCGAGATTAACCGGAGGCCGCTCCGCTCCCCATGCTTCCGGCCGAGGTACGGCCGAATACTTCCAGGGTCCCGGCTGGACCACCCGGACCTAGCGCGGGTAGATGACCTGCTCGTCGTTCAGCAGGTTGAAGTCCCCGTTCGCCGCCGACGACCGCGCCAGGACGATGCTGATCCCACGGGTGCGCAGCGTATCGAGGACCTTGTCGGCATCCCTGATGTCGACGCTGCCTATCGGAAGCAACCTGTCGAGTTCCGCGATCGTGACGTTGCCCTGCCGTTTGCCGATATCCAGCAGCCTCAAGACAGGAAAGCTATGATCGACAGTAGCCACAGCCGGCCCTCCATCAAGGTTGTTCCGCCATAGCCCAACATCTTGGCCGCCGAATCGTCACTTCGAACCGCCCGCTGAACTCCCTTGCGGCGATGCTTGAAAGCAATCCCTTCGGATAAAACCTCGCCAAATGATCAGAAGCCGAACTCCTGCGTCGTTTGTTTTGCTGCAACGCACCGGTTAGAACCGCCAGAAATCTTCATATGAGGAAACTTCCATGGTAGGGCTTTTCGGCATCATACTATCCTTGGTACTGCTTATGTATCTGGCATACAGAGGCATCACGGTTCTCGTGCTTGCGCCTTTGCTTGCCGCCATGGCCGTTCTTTTCGCCGGCGATCTGCCGCTGCTGGCCACATATACGCAGGTCTTCATGACCTCGGCGGGCCGGTTCGTGACCACGTACTTCCCGCTGTTCCTGCTCGGCGCCCTGTTCGGCAAGCTGATGGACGACAGCGGGTCCGCGCGCGCGATCGCCCATGGAATCGTCGAGAAGCTGGGGGCCGAACGCTCCATCCTGGCGGTGGTCCTGGCCTGCGGGATCCTGACCTATGGCGGCGTCTCGCTGTTCGTCGTCGCCTTCGCGGTCTACCCGATCGCCGTGGCCCTGTTCCGCGAGGCCGGGATTCCCAAGCGCCTGATCCCCGGTGCCATCGCGCTGGGCTCGTTCACCTTCACCATGACGGCGCTGCCCGGCACCCCGGCGATCCAGAACCTGATCCCGATGCCCTATTTCGGCACCGACGCCTTCGCCGCCCCCGGACTCGGACTGATCGCCGCCGCGATCATGCTGGTCGGCGGCACCGCATGGCTGACCTGGCGCCACCACCGCGCCCATGCCGCCGGCGAGGGCTACGGCAACCATGCCGACGATCCCCGCCCGGAACCGCGCCCCCGCTCGGCCGGCGCCATGGCGATCGACCGGGACGAGGTCGCCGCCCCCGGGTTCCTCATCGCCGTGCTGCCGATCGTGCTGGTCATCGCGCTCAACTACGTCTTCACCAACTTCCTCATCCCGACCTGGGACACCGGCTACCTGGCGGAACCGAAATACGGCTCGACCACCGTCGACCGGGTCCAGGGCACCTGGGCCATCATCATCGCCCTGATCGTCAGCAGCGTGGCCGTCGTCGCGCTGAACTGGCGCGTCCTGCGCGACCGGGTCGTCACCTCGATCAACGAGGGCAGCCTGGGCTCCCTGCTGCCGATCTTCAACACGGCCTCGGAAGTCGGCTACGGCGCCGTCATCGCCTCGCTGGCCGCCTTCACCATCCTGCGCGACTTCGTGCTCAACCTGTCGCCGGACAACCCGCTGATCTCGCTGGCGGTCGCGGTCAACGTGCTGGCCGGCGTCACCGGCTCGGCCTCGGGCGGCATGAGCATCGCGCTGGAGACGCTCGGCAGCACCTATGCCGAGCTCGGACAGGCGGCGGGCATCAGCCCGGAACTGCTGCACCGGATCACCGCCATCTCGTCGGGCGGTTTCGACGCCCTGCCCCACAACGGCGCCGTCATCACGCTGCTGGCGATCTGCAAACTGACCCATCGGCAGTCCTACGTGGATATCCTGATGGTCGCGGTCGCCATACCGGTGACGTCGCTGATCACCGTGATCGTGCTGGGCACCATGTTCGGCTCGTTCTGACGAGGTCGCCGAAGGGGCGGCGGGACGCCGCCCCTTCCCGGACGCTCAGCGATTCCGGAGCTTCTTGTAGACGGTGTTCCGGGTGACGCCCAGGCGGCGGGCGGTTTCGGCGACGTTGCCGCCGGTCTGCTCCCAGGTCGCCACGACGCGGTCGATCACCGCCCGCTCCAGCGTCGAGGGTGACGGCGCGGGAGCGGTCCGGGCAGCGCCGACATGGTCGGCATCGATCAGGCCCCGCTCCCCGACCGCGATGGCGAGCCGGGTCAGCGCCCCGCGCAGTTCGCGGATGTTGCCGGGCCAGGGTCGCCCGGCCAGCGCTTCCAACGCCTCGTCCGTGATGGCGCAGCCGGGATCGATCGTCCGCAGCAGGTGGCGGGCGATGGCGGCGAAATCGGATCGCCCGGCCAGCGGCGGCAGTTCCACCTCCATCATGTCGAGCCGGTAGAACAGGTCGGCCCGGAAGCGCCCTGCGCCCACGGCCTCCGCCAGATCCACGTTGGTCGCGGCGACGAGTTGGAGATCCACCTTCCTGCGGGTCCCGCCGCCGACCGGACGGACCGTCCAGTCATCGAGCAGCCGCAGCAGGCTTCCCTGCACCGGCAGCGGCATGTCGCCGATCTCGTCCAGGAACAGGGTGCCCCCGTCCGCCTCGACGACCAGCCCCCGGGCGCCGCCCCGGCGGGCCCCCGTGAAGGCGCCCTCCGCATGGCCGAACAGTTCGGCCTCCACCAGGCTCTCCGGCAGCGCCGCGCAGTTCACCGGCACGAAGGCGCCGGAACGGCCGCTGGCGGCATGGGCGTGGCGGGCCATCAGTTCCTTGCCAGTCCCCGTGGCCCCCCGGATCAGGATCGGCACCCCCCGCGCCGCGGCACCGGACACCTGCCGCATCGCCGCCCTGACCGCAGGGTCCTCGGCGATGAAGCCGGCCTGGGCGCCGGGCGTCGTCCGGTCCTTGCGCGCATGGATCGGGCAGGCATGGCGCAGGTTGTCGATCGCCACGACGTAGCTGCTGCCCTCGTGGTCCTCCAGCCGCACACGGTCCCGGCGATGCCCCTCGTCCAGGAACCGGTGGAAGCCGGTCCGGAACAGTTCCGCGAAATGGTGCCCGGGTCGGGCCGGCAGCCCCTGGAGGAAGAACTGCGCCTGCCGGTTGGCCGCCAGGACCCTGCCCTCCCCGTCCACCGCCAGCAGGCCGGCGCTCAGGGTACGCAGATACTCGGCCCTGGTGTGGAAGATCAGGACGAGTTGGTCCCGGTACGCCTCGCGGAACAGCCCGTTCTCGATCTGGCGGACCGACATCTTCACCAGCGCCATGGTGTGCCGCTGGCGCGACCGGCAGTCGCTCGACGCGTCCAGCACGGCGGCGATCTCGCCATTCGGGCCGAAGATCGGCGCCGCGTTGCAGGTCAATCCGCCATAGGTGGTGAAGAAATGCTCCGGGCCGTGGACCGTCACCGGCGCCCGCATGGCCGCCGCCAGCCCCAGGGCGTTGGTGCCCTGGTGAAGCTCGCCCCACAGCCCGCCGGCCCGGATATTCTTGGCGTCGGCCGTGGTGCGGAAGGTATCGTCCGTGATGGTGTCCAGCACCATGCCCGCGGGGTCGCCCAACGCGATCATGAAATTCGAGCCGGAGATCTGGTGATAGAGGTTGTGCATCTCGGCCAGCGCCAGCCGTCGGGTCAGCTCGTGCCGCTCCCGCGCCTCGTCCAGCACGCTGCCGGCGGCGTAGAGAAGCTCCGGCGAGCGGTGCGGCTCGAGCCCGGCCTCAAGGCAGCGGTCCCAGGATTGCCGGATCTCCGGGGCGAGCAGGTCCGGCGAGGCGATCCCCCGGTCCTGGAGCACGATGCGCGCCTGCCTCAGGCGCTCCGCGGGCGAGAGCGATCCCATGTCCCGTTCCTCCCCTGACGACCTGTTATGTTCAAGTCTTGCACAGCCAAGGTGTGAGCAGGCGTTGATTATGTAAACACGCAATTCGGGGCAATTCCGGAGAATGCCGCGGATTCCCGCCGCTCCCGTCCCTGGCACGCCCATTGCCTCCAGGGTACCGGTCCCGACGAGGACCGGAACATCGACCGAATCACAAACGGGGAGGCTCATCCATGAAGGCGGCCGTGCTTTACGAATTCGACCCGTCGCTGACCAGCCCGCAATTCGTCCGGTACGAGGAGGTTCCCGATCCGAAGATCGAGAAGACCACCGACGTGATCGTGCGCATCGGCGGCGCGGGCGTCTGCCGGACCGACCTGCACATCGTCGAGGGGATCTGGCGCAGCAAGGTCGATGTCCAGCTTCCCTACATCATGGGCCACGAGAACGCCGGATGGGTCGAGGAGGTCGGCAAGGGCGTCGAGGGCATCAAGGTCGGCGACCCCGTCATCTGCCACCCCTTGGTGACCAGCGGCCACTGCCTCGCCTGCCGGCGCGGCGACGACATGCACGCGACCGACAGCAAGTTCCCCGGCATCAACGCCAACGGCGGCTACGCCGAGTACCTGCTGACCGGCGTCCGGTCCCTGATCAAGCTGCCGTCCAGCCTGACGCCGAAGGACGTCGCCCCCTATACCGACGCCGGCCTGACCGCCTACCGGGCCGCCAAGAAGGCGTCGCGCCACCTGCTGCCCGGCGAGTACGCCGTCGTGATCGGCGTCGGCGGCCTGGGCCATATCGGCGTCCAGGTGCTGGCGGCCCTGTGCGCCGCGGAAATCATCGCGGTGGACCGCTCGGACATGGCGCTGAACCTCGCGAAGGAATGCGGCGCGCATCATCTGGTGAAGTCCGACGGCACCGAGGTCGAGCAGATCCTGGCTCTGACCGGCGGACGCGGGGCCGAAGCGGTGATCGACTTCGTCGGGGAGGGCGACGCGGTCGAGAAGGGCCTCGCCATGACCCGCAACGCCGGCTTCTATTACATCGTCGGCTACGGCGGGAAAGTGGAGATCCCGACGATCGAGATGATCACGTCGGAGAAGACCATCGTCGGCAACCTGGTCGGCACTTATCCCGAACTGGTGGAGCTGATGGCGCTGGCCGACCGCGGCCTGGTCAAGCTGGCGACCCGCGAATACCGGCTGGAGCAGGCCAACGAGGCGCTGCACGACCTGCACCATGGCAAGGTCAAGGGCCGCGCCGTCCTGATACCCTGAGGCCCACATACCCGGAGGAGATCGCCATGGGTTTCGAACCCGAAGTCGCCCAGGCCGGCCCGTACGAGTGGGAGGTCGAGGAAGGCGATCTGGTCTTCTGGTGCCGGTGCGGACGCAGCGCCACCCAGCCGATCTGCGACGGCTCCCACGCCGGCACGGGGATCAGCCCGATGGGTTGGAGGGCGCCCGGCACCGGGACGGTCTTCCTGTGCGGCTGCAAGCGCACCGCCAACCCGCCGCTCTGCGACGGCCATCACAATGACCTCTGACGACGCGTTCCAGACCCTGATGGCCGAGCGCTACGCCATCGTCGCCAAGCTGACCGAGCTGAACTCGGCCCAGCTCACGCGGGAGGGCCGGCGCGCCGGGGTGGAGTTCGAGCTGTCGCGCTGCCGCCAGGATCTGGCGGCGGAGCCCACTCCCGAACTGTCGGCCCGGCTGGCCGAGCTGGAACGGGAGCACCGCGACGCCATCGAGCAGACGAAGAAGATCGAGGCTGAACGCGAGGCCCTGATCCTCAAGCTGGAAGACATCGTCCACCGGCTGAACGAACCGCACTGAACGCTGGACAGAACGAAAAACGGAGTTCCGACACCATGACCACTTCAGCCGCATCGGCCGAGGATGCTTCCAAGGACGAGTTCTTCAAACGGCTCGCCGACCTGTCACAGGAAATGATCGCCGCCCACGGCGAGGACTTCACCATGGGCGCCCTGATCCTAGGCGCCCGCTACATCGCGGAGAAGAAGGCGAAACCGGAGGAGGCGGCGAAGAAATAGCGCCTCGATCAGTGGCTCGGCATGGCGAAGCGCATGAGGCTGTAAACGGTCACGACCAGCCCCGTCAGCGCGACATACATGTGCCAGTAGCTCGGCAGGTGCTTCATCGACAATTGGAGCGCGAGGACACCTTTGCTCAAGACTTTCATCTCGGACTTGATCCCGCTGACCTCGGTTTCAAGCGTCTCGACGCGCATGTCCGTCCGATCCAACTGCCTGTCCATCTGCTTGGAATGCTCATCGATCTTTTCCAAGCGCTTGTCCACCTGCTCGAAGCGCCGGTCCACCTGCTCGAAACGCCGGTCCACCTGCTCAAAACGCCGGTCCATCTGCTCGAAACGCCGGTCCATGCGAACTCCGAGCTCGTGTATGGCGGCAAGGATCACTTCACGCTCGCTGCCGGTAACTTGGCCGAAGCTTCCACCAGTCATCGTCATCCCGCCGTCGTATTCCAGGTCCGGCATATTCGCCGTGCCAAAAAAGTAGCATGGCGTTGCGGAGCGCTCCAGAGAACAATCCGGATCACCGGGAACGACATACTGTCGCATGACGCGAACTAATCAAATTCCCACAACCGTCCACGTCGGCCCGTTTTGAAACACTCCAGCAGGCCTGAACGTCCCATAAGTAAACAATGACCACAGATCAGTTCGGGAAAAGGCTCCCCAAGCCAGTATTTTCAAGGAGCTTCGAGGCCCCCAAGAATTGGCACGGCCTTTGCTGACTATCACAAGCACAACAAAGCACCGCCCATGACGCAGTGCAATAAACAAGGAAGTAGTGCGGGGAAACGGACATGACAGCAGCACGGCGGAAAATTTCTGCACCCTGAGCGCATGCCACGCTCCGGAACGTCATGGATCGCCATCCCGGACTGAACTCAAGCCGGCCCGAAGAGCCGGCCAAGGCGGAAACCTGTCGTTATACGAAATGTCGGCAACGAGATTCCAGCCAACGAATTCCAGGGAGTAAACCATGCCTGACGGTTTGACGCTCAACAAGATCATCGCTCAGAAGGGCATCAGCATCGGCGAGGCGGCGCGCCGGGTCGCGGACTTGGGCTGGACCCCGTCCTATGTCCAGGAAGCCATGACCTTCCCGACGGACTACAAGATCTCCAAGGCGCCCAAGGACCCCATGAAGCAGGTCCTGCGGTCGTACTTCCCCATGCAGGAAGAGAAGGACAACCGGGTCTACGGCGCGCTCGACGCGGCGTTGCGCGGCGACATGTTCCGCAACGTGGAGCCCCGCTGGGTCGAATGGATGAAGCTGTTCCTGGCGATCATCCCCTTCCCCGAGATCTCGGCCGCGCGCTCCATGGCGATGGTCGGCCGGCTGGCGCCGGGCGATGACCTGCGCACCGGGTTCACCATGCAGATGGTCGACGAGTTCAGGCACTCGACCATCCAGATGAACCTGAAGAAGTGGTACATGGAGAACTACATCGACCCGGCCGGGTTCGACATCACCGAGGCGGCGTTCGGCAAGTGCTACGCCACCACCATCGGCCGTCAGTTCGGCGAGGCATTCGTGACCGGCGACGCGATCACCGCCGCCAACATCTACCTGACCGTCGTCGCCGAGACGGCCTTCACCAACACCCTGTTCGTCGCGATGCCGTCCGAAGCGGCGCGGAACGGCGACTACGCCCTGCCGACCGTGTTCCTGTCGGTCCAGTCGGACGAGAGCCGGCACATCGGCAACGGCCACTCGCTGCTGATGTCGATCCTCAACAATCCCGACAACCACCAGCTCCTGGAGCGCGATCTCAAATACGCGTTCTGGCAGAACCACGCGATCGTGGACGCCGCCATCGGCACCATCATCGAGTACGGCACCACGAACCGCGACAAGAACAAGGAGAGCTACGCGGAGCTGTGGCACCGCTGGATCTTCGAGGACTACTACCGGACCTACATGCTGCCGCTGGAGAAGTACGGCATCAAGATCCACCATGACGACGTCCACGAGGCGTTCGACCGGATCGTCAAGAAGAACTACGTCCACAAGGTCGCCCAGTTCTTCTCCGCCGGCTGGTGGGCCAACTTCTGGCGCATCGAGGCCATGACCGAGCGCGACTTCGAGTGGTTCGAGCACAAGTATCCCGGCTGGTACGACGAGTTCGGCGCCTGGTGGGAGAACTACGCCAAGCTCAGCAAGCCCGGCAACCCGCCGATCACCTTCGTGGACACCGGCTACGTCTATCCGCACCGCTGCTGGTCCAACCTGGTGCCCTGCCTGATCCGCGAGGACATGGTGGTGGACGAGGTGGACGGCCAGATCTACACCTACGGCCACGAGGTGGACCGCTGGACCCACAAGGTCGCCTTCCAGGGCGAGTACGAAGGTCGGCCGACCCCCGCCATGGGCCGTTTCAGCGGCCATCGCGAGTGGGAGAGCATGTACCATGGCTGGGACCTGGCCGACGCGATCAAGGACATGGGCTTCGTCCGTCCCGACGGTAAGACCCTGATCGCCCAGCCCCACCTGTCGTTCGACGAGAAGGACATGTGGACCCTGGACCATGTGCGCGGCTACGAGATCAAGAGCCCCCTGATCACGCTCCGCGAGATGACTCCCGAACAGCGCGAGAAGCACGTCGCCGAGTACAAGAAGGGCTTCAAGGTCCATCGGATCTGACGTCCGGCCGGGACAGGGGAGCGCCGCCAAGGCGCTCCCCGACTTCCGCCCGATACCGCCAGATCTTCGTCCAGGGGAAACGCACATGACCCAGAACCCGTTGGCCGCCCGCGCGGTCCACACGGTCCTGTTGCAGCCCGCCGGCATCGAGATGGAAGTCGAGGAAGGGGAAACCGTTCTCGATGCCGCGTTCCGCCAGGGCATCTCGCTGATGCACGGCTGCAAGGAAGGACAATGCTCAAGCTGCAAATGCGTGCTGGTCGACGGTGACGTCGAACTTCTGAAGTATTCAACGTTCGCGCTGTCCGAGATGGACCGCGACACCAACCATATCCTGCTCTGCCGCACGCTGGCCTACAGCGACATCGAGGTCGAGCTGCTGAACTATGACGAGGACCTGCTGTCCCGTTCGATCGCGGTCAAGGACTTCGCGGCCAGGCTGACCGCCATCGTCCCGCTGACCCACGACATCTTCCGCCTGGAACTGGAGATCGAGCAGCCGCTGAAGTTCTGGGCCGGCCAGTATGTCGACGTCACCATCCCGGGCAAGGGTATCACGCGCTCCTTCTCGATGGCGAACCCGCCCAGCGACCCCCACCACCCGCACTTCATCATCAAGAAGTACGCCCAGGGCGCCTTCTCGGCCCAGCTCGACGGGAGTCTCAAGGCCGGGGACAGCCTGATGCTGCGCGGCCCGTTCGGTACCTGCCTGCGGCGCGAGAACCGCTCCGGCCCGATGGTGCTGGTGGGAGGCGGCTCGGGCATGTCGCCGCTGTGGTCGATCCTCCAGGACCAGATCGGATGCGGCGAGCCTGCCCGGCCGATCCGCTTCTTCTACGGCGCCCGCCAGGCCCGCGACCTATTCTACCTCGACCGTTTCGCCGAACTGAGCGAACGCCTGCCCGACTTCCGCTTCATCCCGGCGCTGTCCGACGCGGCGCCCGAGGACGGCTGGACGGGCGAGACCGGCTTCATCCACGAGGTGGTGCGCCGGCATCTCGGTACCCTCGGCGACGCCTCCGACATCGACGTCTACTCCTGCGGGCCGCCGCCGATGATCGACGCCCTGCTGCCGGTGCTCCAGGTCGGCGGCGTCGAGCCGGACCGCATCTATTTCGACAAGTTCACGCCGGCCCTCCGGTGAGGGCCGTCCGACAACATTCGCAAACGGGGAGGAAAACAAAAATGACGGCACAGGTTCAGGAAACGGAAGTCAAGTCCGGCGCCGCCGGCGCGAAGAAGTTCCCGGGATGGGACAGCCGCAAGTACAATTACTATGAACCGAAGGGACGCAAGGCGACCCATTACGAGGACATGACGGTAGACGTCCAGCCCGATCCGGAACGCTACCTGCTCCAGAACTGGATCATCTCCTTCGCCGACGGGACGCCGACCTACTACAAGGGCTGGACCAAGCTCCAGTCGTCGGACTGGCACAAGTTCCGCGCGCCCGACCAGGAATGGGAGCGGACCCATTACCAGCGCCAGTCCACCATCGAGGGCATGATCAAGAACGTCGTGGACAATGCCCGCAAGTCGGGCGCCCCGTCGCGCTTCGATCAGCGCTGGGTCAAGATCCTCCAGGACCATGTCGGCGCCTACAAGCATGCGGAGTACGGGTTGGGCAAGGCCACCATGCATGCCCAGCGCTACGGCTACACGCAGATGGTCAACAACGCGATCCTGACCAACTCGTCCTACAAGCTGCGCTTCGCCCAGGACCTGACGCTGTACCTGAGCGAGATCGGCATGGACCTGCCCGTCTTCGACGCGACGGCCGGCAAGACCCACTGGCTCGAGGATCCGGTCTGGCAGGGTGCCCGCGAGGCGACCGAGGCCGTCATGGGCGCCGAGGACTACCTGGAGCAGTATTTCGCGACCAACGTCGTGTTCGAGCCGCTGGTCGCCGAGCTGTTCCGCAGCGGCTTCGTCATGCAGCTGGCCGCCGCCCAGAACGATTTCGCGACCCCCGCCGTGGTGTCCGCGGCCGAGGCCGACTACGAGCAGAACCTGGCCAACACGGTCGAGCTGTTCCACCTGTTGGCCCAGGACGCCGAGCACGGCGAGGCGAACCGCAAGGTCATGGAAGGCTGGCTGGAGAAGCACGGCGCCCTGTGCGTCAAGGCGGCGAACCAGTTGCAGCCGGTCTGGTCGCAGCCGCGCGTCAAGGCGGCCCAGTTCACCGACGCCTTCGCGGCCTCGTCCAACCGCCTCAGGGCCATCTGTGCCGAGATCGGCATCGAAGTGCCCGCCGCCGTCGCGATCGCGCCGGCCGCCGCCCCCGCCCAGCCGGCCGCCGACGCCTGAAAACCCCGGATCGAGAGAGGAGAAAAGAGCCATGAGCGTCGCCCATGACTTCAACATCTTCAAGCCCATGCAGGACCTGACCTTCGAGCACACGATCTCGCACCAGTGCGGCGTCACCATGAACGACAGCGTCGAGGCGCGCTGCATCGCCGAGGTGATGGAGAGCAAGCCGGGCATCAAGGTGACCTACATGCCGGCCATGATCCGCATCGACGGCGAAGGCAGGATGGAATTCAAGATGGACGAGATCAGCGAGGCGCTGGGCCGCGAGATGACCCCGCACCTGTTCGAGATCTCCACCTCCACCCATTACGGCCGCATGGTCATGATCGACGACAACACGGTCATGCTGTTCGGCAACATGGACGACGCGCTCGAATACACCTGACCCGACAAGATCCAATCAAGAACCGATCGGCGGAGGAAACGATGTTCAAGACGGCGGAAGGCGAGGAAATCTTCATCATCGACGGCCACACCCACCTGTGGGACGGCAGCAAGGAGAACCAGAAGAACGTCCACGGCGCGCAGTTCATCGACTGCTTCTACGGCTACCATACCGCGCTGAGCCCCAAGGATTATGTCTGGCCCAAGGAGAAGTTCGACAAGTACGGCGCGGAGACCATGTACAACGACCTGTTCGTCGAGGGCTACGACGACATGGCGATCTTCCAGCCGACATACCTGAAGGACTTCTACGTCAACGGCTTCAACACGACGGAGCAGAACGCCGTCCTGAAGGAGAAGTATCCCGACCGCTTCATCCTCAACGGCGCCTGGGACCCGCGCGACGGCGAGGCGGGCATCGAGGCGCTGCACGAACTGGTCGAGAAGTACAAGATCAAGGGCGTCAAGCTCTACACGGCGGAATGGAAGGGGGCCAGCAAGGGCTGGAAGCTGACCGACGAATGGGCCCAGCGCTACATGGCCGAGTGCGTCAAGCTGGGCGTGAAGAACATCCACGTCCACAAGGGCCCGACCATCCTGCCCCTGAACCGCGACGCCTTCGACGTGGCCGACATCGACGACGCGGCGACCAGCTTCCCCGAGCTGAACTTCATCGTCGAGCATTGCGGCCTGCCGCGCCTGGACGATTTCTGCTGGATCGCGGTGCAGGAGCCGAACGTCTACGGCGGGTTGGCGGTCGCCCTGCCCTTCATCCACAGCCGGCCCGACTACTTCAACCAGGTGATCTCCGAGCTGCTGTTCTGGCTCGGCCCCGACCGGCTGCTCTACGGCAGCGACTACGCGATCTGGTCGCCCAAGTGGATGGTCGAGAAGTTCATGGCGCACGAGCTTCCCGACACCATCAAGAAGGACAAGGGCGTCGATCTGAACCTGGATGCCAAGCGGAAGATCCTGGGGCTCAACGCCGCGAAGCTCTACGACATCGACGTGCCGGCCCACAAGGCCAGGCTGAGCGGGACGGCGCCGGCCCATGCCGGGGAACAGACCATGGCGCAGGTCGCCGAAGTCCTGGGAGACTGACGCCCATGACACCCCACGTCACCTCGGGCGACCCCCGCGTGGCGGAGGTGTGGGCGAGCCTGGCTGCGGTGACGGACCCCGAACTCGACGAATCCGTGACGGAGCTCCGCTTCGTCACGGAGGTCGAGGTGGACGCGGAGGACCGCGTCCATATCGGGTTCCGGCTGCCGACATACTGGTGCGCCGCCAACTTCGCCTTCCTGATGGCCGACGACATGCGCGTCGCCGTCTCCGCCCTCCCCTGGGTCCGGCAGGTCCTGGTCGACCTGCGCGACCACATGTATTCCGACACGATCAACGAGGGGCTGGCCCAAGGCCGCTCGTTCAAGTCGACCTTCAGCGACGAGGCGGCCGACGAGGACCTGGACGACCTGCGCCGGACCTTCCGGATCAAGGCGTTCCAGCGCCGGCAGGAGGCGGTGATCCGTTACCTGCTCGACCGGGGATGGACGGTCCCGTCGATCCTCGACCTCGACTGCCCGCGCCTGGCGACGCTGGCGATCGACGACGCCGAGGTCGCCCGCCAGTGCCGCCGCTACCTGGAAATCCGCCGCGAGTTCGGCGGCCCCGGCGACGCCGCCTTCACGACGGCGCAGGGCGAACCGATCGACCCCCGGAACTTCGCCGAATACCTGTCGGTGCTTCGGCGGGTCCGGATCAACACGGAGTTCAACGGGCATCTCTGCCGGGGCCTGCTCCAGGCCCGCTATCACGACCCCGCGCCGGACGGGGAGCCCACCCTGGCCGACTTCATCGCCGGCCGGGTGGCAACAGGGAACACGGGAGGGAACGACGGATGCCGAAAATGATGCTCCACCGCGCCGAAGCGCGCGCCGCCCTCGGCCGGGGCGTCGAGAAGCTGACCCTGGCGGTCCAGGGCACCCTCGGCCCCAAGGGCATGAACGCGATCATCGACCGGCCCATCGGCACGCCGATCGTCTCCCGGGACGGTGTCAGCATCGCCGACGAGGTCGAGCTGGAATGCCGGTTCGAGAACATGGGCGCCCAGGTGGTGCGGGAGGTCTCCAAACAGACCAACGAGATCGCCGGCGACGGCACCACCACCGCCACCGTGCTGGCCAACGCGCTGATCCAGGGCGGGCTGAAGGTCCTGGAAAACCAGGGCAGCCCGGTCGATCTGGTCGCCGGCATCGACCGGGCAGCGGGAGCGGTCATCGAAGCGCTGCGGAAGTCCGCCAAGCCTCTCTCTGGCCACACGCAGCTGGAAGCGGTCGCCACCATCGCCGCGACCGACCCGGCGCTGGGGCATCTGGTCGCCGAGGCGCTGCGCCGGGTGGGAAGCGACGGCATCGTCGAGGTGACGTTCGGCCCCGGCATCGAGACGACCCTGGAAGTCGTCGAGGGCATGTCGTTCGACCGGGGCTACATCTCCCACCACATGGTCACCGACGTGGAGACCATGCGGGCCATCCTGGACGATCCGCACATCCTGATCACCGACCAGCGGATCTCCTCGCCCGACCAGATCGCCCATATCCTGACGGAGGTCTCCGCTACCGGCCATCCGCTGCTGATCATCGCCGACGAACTGGCCCCGGAGGTCGTCGTTACCCTGATGGGCATGCGCCGCAACGGCGCGGGCCTGGCGGTCGCGGTGAACCCGCCGGAATTCGGCCACTGGCGGAAGGCCATGCTGGAGGACATCGCGATCCTGACCGGCGGACGGGTCATCGCCCGCGATCTCGGCGGCCGGCTGGAACAGGTCACCCTGGAGGACCTGGGAAGCGCCGACCAGGTCCGGGTCGGCCAGAGCTTCACCTCCCTGATCCGCGGCCACGGCGATCCCGAGCTGATCCGCGCCCGCCGCGCCCAGGTGCAGCGCCAGTTCGACGCGGCTCCGCCCAACATCGAGCGGGACAAATACACCGAACGGCTCGCCAAGCTGACCGGCGGCACAGCCACCATCCTGGCCGGCGGCGCCACCCCCGCGGAGCAGAAGCGCCGGGTCCAGCTGCTCGACGACAGCCTCAACGCCGCCCGCGCGGCCCTGGAGGAAGGCGTCGTGCCCGGCGGCGGCACGGCCCTGATCCAGGCAGCTTCCGCCCTGGACGGGCTTGCGGACCAGACCTCGGGCGGCATCCGCGACGGGGTGCGGCTGTTCCAGCGCGCGCTTGCGGCACCGCTCGGCTGCATCGCCGAGAACTGCGGCCTCGCGGCGAACGACATCGTGGCCCGCGTGGCCGAGGCGCCCCGGGGCACCGGGTTCGACGCGCGGACCGGCCAGTTCACCGACCTGATAGAGGCCGGCATCACCGACCCGGTCAAGGTCACCACGACGGCGGTGCGCAACGCCTCGTCCGCCGCGTGCCTGATCCTGAACACGCACACGCTGATCGCGGACAGGCCCGACATGTCCGATCCCACGGCCGGACCGGCGCTCGGTGCCGGAGCGGAGAAGTTTGGACGCGAATAGGCTTGGTTGGCAGTGAGATCCGCCGCTACCTGCCGGCCGGGGGTGCGACGCACGGGGCTGACCGCCGGTCCCGTGCGTCAATCTTGCGGTGGGCGGTGAAGCCGAAGGAGATCGTAAGAAGAGATCACCCGAACTTTATCGTTACCCAAAGACTGTGCGCAGTGTAAACTCCATGTTCCGGACCGCGCCGTCTGAGCACTAATAATAGGATCCGGGCGAGGGAGTGTGAATACATGCCCAAGACGGGAATCGGAGCGGCGATGCCGCCCCGTGCCGCTGCCCATGCCGATGAGGCGTCGATCATGCGGGCATGGGAGGATTTCCTGGCCGGCGTCGACAGCCATCCGCCGGTCCGGAACGTGGTCGTCAATTCCTGGCGGCGCAGCCTCGAGAGCGGCGTGAATGCTCATGGTTCCAGCGCTCCCCTGGCAGTCCGGGACGACGGGCTGCACCATCTCCGCATCCGTAACCGCGACCTGCTGACGGCGGCGGCCGGGACCCTTGCCGAGGCGGTGGACCTGTTCATCGGCACCGGGTCGATCATGCTGGTCACCGATCCCGAAGGCGTCGTCCTGACCACCGTCGGCGACCGCGCGACCCTGGAAGCCGGCCGCGAGATCCATCTGGAACCCGGCGGGGCCTGGCACGAATCGGTGGCCGGGACGAACGGCATCGGGACCGCGCTGGTCACCCGGCAGCCGGTCCTGGTCCATGCGACCGAGCATTTCTGTGCCGGGGTCAAGTCCTGGACCTGCGCCGCGGCGCCCATCCGAGACCCGATCGACGGCTCGCTTGTCGGACTGCTCGACATCTCCGGCCCCCGCCAGACCTTCCAGCGCCACAACCTCGCCCTGGCCGTCGTCGCCGCCCGCCAGGTCGAATGGGCCATGGCCGACCAGGCGCGGCAGGAGCGCGTGAAGCTGCTGGAGGCCTGCGTCGCCAAGCTGCCGACCTGGGTCGAGGACGGCATCATCGCGGTGGACCGGAAGGGTCGCGTCCTGCACATGAGCGAACGCGCCCGCGGCTTGCTGGAGCACGGCACCGGCCCTGCCCGGGTGGTGCTCGACAAGGAGTCCAGGGTCGCCAGCCTCGACCCGTCGTGCTGGCCGGCCGAGTGGACCAAGCCGCTTACGGTCGACGGCGAAACCCTGGGCGCCCTCCTGGTCATCCCGGCGAAACCCCGGCGCACGGCCAAGTCGGCGGGGCCGCGCCACGAGGGCGACGCCCGGCGCGGCAGCTTCGCCGCCATCGTCGGCTCCAGTCCCTCCGTCCGCGACGCCATCGACCGGGCCCGCAGGCTGGCGGGCCGGCGGGCGCCCGTGCTGATCGAGGGGGAGACCGGCACCGGCAAGGAGCTGTTCGCCCGCGCCATCCACGGCGAGGGTGCCGCGTCGCCGTCAGATCCCTTCGTCGCCTTCAACTGCGGCGCCGTCTCCAAGGAACTGGTCGCCAGCGAGCTGTTCGGCTATGTGCGCGGCGCCTTCACCGGGGCGGCAACGGAAGGTCGGCTCGGCCGCTTCGAACTGGCGCATGGCGGCACCCTGTGCCTGGACGAGATCGGCGAGCTGCCGCTGGACCTCCAGCCATACCTGCTGCGCGTCCTGGAGGAGGGCATCGTCTACCGGGTCGGCGACAGCGAGCCGCGGCACGTCGATGTCCGCCTGATCGCCATGACCAACCGCAACCTGCGCGACGAGGTCGCCGCGGGGCGGTTCCGGCAGGACCTCTATTACCGGATCAGCGTGACGACGGTCCGGATCCCGCCGCTCCGCGACCGTGCCGGCGACACCGACCTCCTGGTGCCCCATTTCAACGACCTGCTCGCCCGCCGCCACGGCCTGACGCCCAAGCGCTTCGAGCCGGCCGTGATGGACGCGCTGCGCCGCCACTCCTGGCCCGGCAACGTGCGCGAACTGCGGAACGTGGTCGAAAGCCTTCTGCTGATGAGCGACGAGGAGACCGTCACGCTGGCGGACCTGCCGCCCGACATCGTGCCGGCCCCCGCCGAACCGGCGGCCGGGCACCGGCTCGACCGGCTGGAACGCCAGGCGATCGAGGCCACCATCGCCGCCCATACCGGCAACCTGACCAGCGCGGCCCGCGAGCTGGGTATTTCCCGGACGACCCTGTACCGCAAGATGGAGCAGTACGGGCTGGAGCGGTATCAGTAATCCCGGCCGGGGCGCGCCCTGTAGACCGGCAGCGAAACCCCGAAGGCGATTCCGATGGCGCGGGTTCCGAAAGCGGTCAGGAAACCCGCCGCCTGCGACCACAGGGCGCCCGCTTCCGCCAGGATCAGCAGAAGATAGACCAGGGCGCCGGCCGCCGCTGCGGTCGCGTAGATCTCCTTGCGCAGGATCAGCGGCACCTCGGCGCACAGCACGTCGCGGATGATGCCGCCGAAGGTGGCCGTCATGACGCCCAGGATCACGGCGACCGGCAGCGGCGCCCCGGCGGCCAACGCCTTCTCCGCCCCGGTCACGCAGAACAGCGCCAGCCCGGCGGCATCGGCCCAGAGCAGGGCCTTGTAGCGCGATTCGAGGTAGGGTGCCGTGAAGAACAGCAGCACCCCGACGCCGATGCAGGTCATCACGTATTCCGGCGCCGAGATCCAGTAGACCGCCCCCTGCCCCAGCAACAGGTCGCGCATGGTGCCGCCGCCGATCCCCGTCACGGTGGCGATCAGGCAGAACCCGACGACATCCATCTGCTTGCGCGACGCCGTCAGCGCGCCGCTGGCCGCGAAGACGGCGACGCCGCAGAGGTCGAGCCAGGCGATCCATTGGTCCAACGCGAGTCTCCCATGCCGATGGTTGGGGCTCCACCTTCTATACAGGCATGCCCAAGGGTGCGAAGCTGGGCGGACATATCCCCGCGACGCGGAAGACTCAATGACATCGCTGTCCGCAGGACGGGCCAGGCCCGTCAATCCCCATTGGCTCGCGATCGTCCTCAGCTCGCTGATGGCGTTCGCCCCGTTGGCCATCGACATGTATCTCCCGGCCTTGCCGGAGATCGGCCGGAGCCTCGCCGCCTCCCCGGCATCGGTCCAGCTTTCGCTGTCCAGTTTCTTCCTGGGCTTCGGCTCAGGGCAACTGGTCTGGGGACCGCTGGGCGATCGGTTCGGCCGGCGCGGGCCGATCACCGTCGGCATCCTGATCTACATCGCCGCCAGCTTCGGCTGCGCGCTGACCACCGACGCCGACCACCTTGTGCTGTGGCGTTTCGCCCAGGCGTTCGGCGCCTGCGCCGCCCCCGTCCTGGCCCGCGCCATGGTGCGCGACCTGTTCCCCCAGGACCAGGCGGCGCGCATGCTGTCGCTGATGATGCTGATCATGGGCGTGGCGCCGATGGTGGCGCCGCTGCTGGGCGGCCAGATCCTTGTGCTGCTCGGCTGGCGCGCGATCTTCTGGGGGCTGGCGGCCTTCGGGCTCGCGGTGCTGCTGGCGCTTTTCTCGATACCGGAAAGCCTGGCGCCGGCGGCGCGCCGGCGGGTCGGCATCGGCGCCATGCTGTCGGGCTACCTGCGCCTGCTCGGCGACAGGTCATACCTGGCCTACTCGCTGGCCGGCGCCTTCTTCACCGGCGGCATGTTCAGCTACATCGCCGGGACGCCGTTCGTCTATATCGAGTATTTCGGGATATCGCCGCAGTCCTATGGCCTGCTGTTCGGCGTCAATGTCGTCGGCATGATGATCTTCAACCTGGTGAACCGCCGGCTGGTCCTGGCGGTCGGCTCCGACCGCGCGCTGCGCTACGGAGCCCTTGGCTGCGCCGCGTCGGGTATCGTCCTGGCGGCTCTGGGCGCCACCGGAAGCTTCGGGCTGGCGGGTGTCGCCGTGCCGCTGTTCTTCTATCTCGCCATGCTGGGTCTGGTCGGCGCCAACTCCATGGCGGGCGCCATGTCGGTCGTGCCCGGCATGGCCGGCGCGGCGTCGGGCCTTGCCGGGACGATACAATTCGGCGTGGGAGCCGCGGCGAGCGCCCTGGTCGGCTGGCTGTCGGACGGAACGCCCGGGCCGATGGTCCTGGTGATCGGGGCCATGGGCATCTGCTGCGCCCTGGCGGCGCTGGCGCTTCCGGCGCGGACGTGACGACGATCAGTGGAGATGATCGTCCGGGAAGACGGCATCGAGCGATTCCGCCGTCAAGGAACGCCTCAGGATTAGGTCAAGCTGTTCGAAGGGAGTTCTTCGAAGCCTTTCCTCCATGGCGGGCGGGATCGATCCGAATCGGGTTTCGAGGGCAATGCGGATACTCTCCGCCTTGCCCTCGATCACGCCCTTGGCATGACCCTCTTCCAGCCATTGCTGCGCAGCGAGCGATACCATGTCCTGCTCCCGGTCCGGCCTGACCCTGGCGTTCACCGTCCGCATCATGTCGACGGAGATCCGCGGGTACATCTCCAGCATATAGTACAGCACTTTCCGCGCCAGGGGCGAGCCCTCGCGCAGGCCCGACAGCACCGCCTCCAGCAGCATTTCCGGATCGGGCTGGCGGTAGACGTACTTGAGCGGCAGCAGCGCCGCCCGGACCTCCGGGTCGGAGGAGAGCTGGTCGTCGGGAATGGGGACGATGTTGCAGACGACGTAGCGGAAGTCGTGCAGCAGGTCGCGTAGGCCCTCGTCGGCACCGATGACGTCGACGACCGAGGTCGGCACCGTCCACGGTCCCCGCCCGTGATAGAACACCAGCGGGACGATCGGCGGCAGCCGGCGCATCCTGGAGGCGTCGTCGCCGACGAAGCTCTCCCAGATGTCGACCAGGTAGCCCAGCACCTGGAGCGGGGTCCGGGGATCGGCATGGCTCTTGTGCTCCAGCAGCACGTAGATCAGCAGCGTGCCGCCGTCGCGCAGCCGGACCGAGAACAGGCGGTCGACCCAGCTGGGGGTCAGCGTCCGGTCGACGAAGCTGCCGTCCAGCGGCACCGGCGGCTCGTCGCCCAGGCGGGCGGCGATGTCGGCCGGCAGGTAGTCGCGGATCAGGATGCCGGCCCGGACCGGATCGTCCAGCAGGGCCCGGAACAGGAGATCATGCTGCTGGCCCATCGGAAGCCGACCGTCCGCATGCGGTGGAATGACGGCGCCACTTGAAGGCGCCCGCATTCAACCGGCAATGCGGCATGTCGCCGTGCGTCAGGCGGCCTTGCGGACGCCGTCGTTGGCGGGCCGGCCGTTGAAGTTCGCGCTGCCGACACCCTTGACGCCGCCCTCGGCCAGTTCGTCGCGGGTCAGCTTACGCGCGATCACGGCGGTCACGGCGAAGTGGACGATGGCGATCAGGGCGAGCAGGGTCACGATGTTGGCGGTGGCTTCGGTAAGCATTGGATAAGTCCTGTCTTGGAAGTCCGTTTGTGCAGTGCAGCAAGTATGGTCCCGGACTGCTCCGAATGTCAAATGCGGCATTAGGTATTTTGTATACCAGAACAGCGAGGCAGCGTTGCATTTCGCGGACAGGTAACGCAAACCCGGCGGAACCCATCGTCCCGACCGGATCGTGGATACCCTCGGGGCAGGCCCCCGCATCTCCCGCGGGCTTCCAGGATTACTCATTCGCTTTTCGCAACAGTATGACGCACCGCAGCGCAGGACCGCCATTTCCTTGCCCGCGGCGCCCGATCGACAAGGTTTCGTTACCTGCCGGAAGGGCGCTGCCGGGTCCAGCGGCCGGGGCGGCGCTTCGACAGGCCCCAGAACCAGGCGATATGCTCGATGCAGGCGATTCCCATGTCGAAGACATAGGGCGCCGTCAGGACCGACCGCGCGCCGCTGCCGGCCCGCACCGGCGTTCCGTGCGCCATCCCCTTGACGACATACTCCTCGACGACCGCCTCGCCGGCGCGGTTCAGCCAGGCGCGCCGCATGTGCCCGTTGACCTTGTCCACCGTGGCGGGACCGCGGGGCAGCCGGTGGACGCCGACCCACTGCTTGACGATCTCCGCGCCGTTGGCGGGATTGACGGTCCTGTCCGAGTCGCCGTGCCAGACCGATACCCGCGGCCACCGCCCGCGGTGCGCCGAAGCGGCGCGGACGAGCCCCGCCCAGACGATGGACGGCCTGGCTCGGCCGTGGACCATGGCGTTGAGCGCGTCCATCCTGCCATAGGCCGCCTTGTAAGGCATGCCGGCGACGATGGCCCCGCCGGCGAAGACATCCGGATACGCGGCGAGAAGAGTGGAGGTCATCGCCCCGCCGGCGGACAGGCCGGTCACATAGATGCGTCCGGGGTCGAGCCGATGTTCGGCGACCATCCGGTCGACCATCTGGCGAATCGACAGGGGCTCGCCCCGGTCGCGCTCCATGTCGCCCGGCGAGAACCAGCCGAAGCACCGGTTGAAGTTGTTCGCCCGCTTCTGCTCCGGCAGAAGCAGCGCGAATCCCAGGCGGGCGGCCAACTGCGACCAGGCGATGCCATGGTCGAGACTGGCCGCCGTCTGCCCGCAGCCGTGCAGGGCCACCACCAGCGGAGCGTTCCTGGACAATCGCGGCGGCACGAACCTGTACATCCGGAGATTCCCGGGGTTGGAGCCGAACTCCTCCACCTCCACGATGTCGGGCCGCCATGACGGGGCGGCATTGGCCGAACCCGGATTGCGGAATGCCGTCGCAGCCCCGCCTGTCGCTCGGGCCATTGTCCTGCCTGTCAAAACGATTGGAAACGCCGGGAAAGCCTGCCATCGGCCGGCCGCCACCGGGAGTGAACCCGTCGCGCAAGCGACTCGTTCCTTCGCGGTTGCGATATGACGGCGGAGAACCGGACGTGCCTGAAATCGCGGCACCAGTGACTGCCTAAATTCCAGGCATAGTTACAAAAAAAGGATATAAGAAAGTTGGCGCATTAAGCAGTTGGCAAGCGCTTCGTTTTGTGCAAAAAAAAGGCCGCCCCGAAAGGCGGCCTGAGTCTAGGGAGGAAACGCCCAAAGAGGCGTATGCAGCATCACTGCTGCGATATCGAAGTTATCCGAAACCGGAATTCGATCAATGGGAAAGGCAGGTCGTCAGATCTGCCCTTCGCCATTCGCATGGCCATGAGCCCGTTTCCCGGCCGCGCGAATAACACCGGGCCAGCACCGTCCCTCCTTCGGGTACCCCTCCTTCCCCGCCCGGCATGTCGCCGAACCATCGTCAGACCAGCGGTTCTCTGCCCGCCTATGCCGTTCGCACGATGAGCACCGGGCGGATACACCGGCATATCCCTAAAATTCTATTAATTTCCCCTTTATATTGGGCATTTTTTAGACCATTCTTAGTCTCAAGAAGATCACAGCACAACGACGACTTACCAACCGCCCCCCTCGTCTAGCTGCGCAACAGCAATTTATAGGAACCCATAGTCATGAACGCCAATGGTCGCACGATCCTCGTTGAGTCCAACCGTCTTTTCCGTGAAGGGCTGAAGCATCTGCTGGCAGGCACCCGCTTCGAAGTCGGTGCGGAGTTCAACACCCTGGAGCAGGCGATCGCCCATGCCGGCGCCCAACAAGGTTCGGGCCAGGACGCCGAGCCGGGCCTGGTGATCACCGGGCAGCCCATCAAGGAGGCGGCCGACCTGCGGCAGCTCCGGGACGTCCATCCCGCGGCCCGGATCGTCGTGCTGGCCGACGACATGTCGGTGGACATGCTGCGCGAGGCGATGGGCGGCGGCGCCGACGGGTTCCTGATCAAGAACGTCTCGCCGGAGGCGCTGATCCAGTCGCTCCAGCTCATCATGCTGGGCGAGAAGGTGTTCCCGACCAATCTCGCGGCGATGCTGCTCGACATCAACGCGCCCTCGCCCCAGAACTCGATCCGCGGCCTGTCGCCCCGCGAGCAGGAGATCCTTCAGTCCCTGGTCACCGGGGCCAGCAACAAGATGATCGCGATCCGGCTCGGCATCACCGAGGCGACCGTCAAGGTCCACCTGAAGACGCTGCTGCGCAAGATCGACGTCAACAACCGCACCCAGGCGGCGATCTGGGCCATGAACAACGGCTTCTCGGCGGAAGGCGCCAGCACGCCGACCCGCAACCTCCAGGCGGTTTCCGCCTGAGGTCGGGCAACCGGGGTCACGACAGGAACCAGGACGGCGACAACAGGCTGCAGACGGGGCTTCCCATGAACGATCATTCCAAACTTCACACCATTCCGGTCAAGCTGGGCCTCAGCGAACACTACCTCGTGGGCCGCATGCTGATGCTCAGGGAGAGGCTCACCCCGCAGCAGTGGAACGTCTACGACCGGAGCGCGGAGGCGATCTGCAACCAGATCCTCAGCCGTCTGCCCGCCGACAATCCCGACTCCGCCAAATGGGACAACCGCCGCAAGCGGGGCTGAGGCGCTCGCCCGAAGCCAAAGCGGAGAAGGCCCGAACGGCCGCGCCCCAGGATACGGGGCGCGGCCGTTTGCCGTTCACGGCGGTTCAAGTGACTGCCTGCAACTGTTCTTAATTCAGTCTGAAAAACATAGTAAACGAGGAGGGATTAATCCTCTGGACAAAAGCATCACCGCAGTGCAACAAGGCTACCTTTTCCCGCATCGGCTGTTACTCTGATACCGAAGTGCGAAAGCCATATCCAAGAGCGTCAATCCCCAACAGACGCCAATAGAAGGAACAGCTTGATGCAACTCAAGATCATGGGCCTGATCCTCGCCGGCGGCAAAGGCACGCGGCTGTTTCCGTTGACGAAGGAGCGGGCGAAGCCGGCGGTACCCTTCGGCGGCAAGTACCGCATCGTCGATTTCGTCTTGAGCAATTTCATCAACTCGGGAATTTTCTCGATCTATGTCCTGATCCAGTTCCGCAGCCAGTCCCTGCTCCAGCATCTGCGCGACGGCTGGCAGTTCGGCGGACTGCTCCAGGAACAGTTCATCATTCCGGTGCCGGCCCAGATGCGCTCCCCCGGGGAGACCTGGTACAGCGGCACGGCCGATGCCGTGGCCCAGAACTGCAACCTGATCGAACAGTCCCGCCCCGACCTCGTCGTCCTGTTCGGCGCCGATCACATCTACCGGATGGACATAAGGCAGATGATCGAGTTCCATTCCCGGAAGAATGCCGGCGTCACGGTCGCGGTGATCCCGGTCGACAAGAAATACGCCAAGGAATTCGGCGTGATCGAGGTGGACGAGGACGGGCGGATAATCGGCTTCGTCGAGAAGCGCGAGGATGCCCCGACCATGCCGGGGGACCCGACCAAGGTCCTGGCGTCGATGGGCAACTACATCTTCTCGACCGACCTGCTGCTGAAGATGATCTACGACGACGTCAAGAACCCGAACAGCTCCCACGACTTCGGCAAGGACATCCTGCCCAACCTGGTGGGCAAGGTCGAGATGTTCGCCTACGACTTCCAGACCAACAGGATCGCCGGCGACCCGCCGGACCGGGTCCCCTACTGGCGCGACGTCGGCACGCTGGACGCCTATTACGAGGCCAGCATGGACGTGCGCGCGATCGATCCGCCGCTCAACCTCTATAACCGCCAGTGGCCGCTGCGCACCTCGGGCTATTCGGACCCGCCGGCCAAGTTCGCCTTCGACGAGGACGACCGCCGGGGCCAGGCGATCGACAGCATGCTGTCCGGCGGCTGCATCGTGTCGGGCGGCATCGTCAAGCGCTCGGTGCTCGGCCGCTGGGTGCGCGTCCATTCCGGCGCCCTGGTGGAGGACAGCGTGATCTTCGACAACGTGGACATCGGACGCCGGGCCAGGATCCGCCGCGCGATCATCGAGAAGAACGCCCGCATCCCCCCGGACGCCGTGATCGGCTACGATCTGGAGGAGGACCGCAAGAAGTACCATGTCACCGAAAGCGGGATCGTGGTCATCGACGGCACCCGGTCGCCGGTGCCGCTGGGCCGCGTCACCGTCTGACCAGCTACCCGCCGCCACGGCCGGCCGACGACCGGCCCCCCACCGACCAAGCGAACAGGAACAGGAATGGCCCCGGTGATCGTCCAAACCACCCCCTTCAACGATCAGAAGCCCGGCACCTCGGGCCTGCGCAAGAAGGTGGCCGTCTATAGCCAGCCGCACTACGTGGCCAACTTCGTCCAGTCCATCTTCGACGTGATGGACGGCATCCGGGGCCAGACCGTCGTGGTCGGCGGCGACGGGCGCTTCTACAATGCCGAAGCCATCCAGATCATCATCAGGATGGCGGCGGCCAACGGCATCGGGCGCCTGCTGGTCGGCCGCGGCGGCATCCTCTCCACGCCGGCCGCGTCCAACGTCATCCGCAAGCACAAGGCGTTCGGCGGGATCATCCTGTCGGCCAGCCACAATCCCGGCGGCCCCGACGGCGACTTCGGCATCAAGTACAATACCGGCAACGGCGGCCCCGCGCCGGAGCGGATCACCGACGCGATCCACCGCCGCACCGGCGAGATCACCGAATACCGCACGGTGGAGGCACCGGACCTCGACCTCGACCGGCTCGGCGAAACCCGGCTCGACGGCATGGCGGTGGAGATCATCGACCCCGTCGCCGACTATGCCGACCTGATGGAGAGCCTGTTCGACTTCGGCCGGATCCGCGCGATGTTCCAGGGCGGATTCCGGATGACCTTCGACGCGCTCAGCGCGGTCACCGGCCCCTATGCCACCGAGATCCTGGAGAACCGGCTGGGTGCCCCCGCAGGGACAGTGCTGAACGGGACTCCCCTGCCCGACTTCGGCGGACACCACCCCGATCCCAACCCGGTCCATGCCCACGACCTGGTCGCCGCCATGACCGGGCCGAACCCGCCGGATTTCGGCGCCGCCTCCGACGGCGACGGCGACCGCAACATGATCATGGGACCGAACCTCTTCGTGACGCCCAGCGACAGCCTGGCGGTCCTGGCGGCCAACGCCCATCTGGCCCCGGGCTATTCCGCCGGCCTGAAGGGGATCGCGCGTTCCATGCCGACAAGCCGCGCCGCCGACCGGGTCGCGGCCAAGCTGGGCATCCCCGGCTTCGAGACCCCCACCGGCTGGAAGTTCTTCGGCAACCTGCTGGACGCAGGCATGGCGACCCTGTGCGGCGAGGAAAGCGCCGGCACCGGCTCGGACCATGTCCGCGAGAAGGACGGGCTGTGGGCGGTGCTGCTCTGGCTCAACGTCCTCGCGGTCCGGGGCGAGCCGATCGGCCGCATCATGACGGGGCACTGGCGCGAGTACGGCCGCGACTACTATACGCGGCACGACTACGAGGACATCGACACCGCGACGGCCGACGCGCTGATGGCCGACCTGCGGGCCGCTTTGCCGACCCTTCCCGGCAAGGCTTTCGGGGACACCTCGGTCGAAGCGGCGGACGATTTCGAGTACCGCGATCCGGTGGACGGCTCCGTCGCCAGCCGCCAGGGCGTGCGCGTCATCCTGAAGGACGGCTCCCGCGTGGTCTATCGCCTGAGCGGCACCGGCACCGGGGGCGCCACGCTCCGTGTCTATATGGAACGCTACGAGGCCGATCCCGCCGGCCAGGACAGGGACGCGCAGGAAGCCTTGTCGGGCCTGATCGCCATCGCCGACCGGATCGCCGGCATCCGGTCCCGGACCGGCCGGGAAGCGCCGTCGGTCATCACCTGACCGGCGGCCGGGACCGCCCGAAGGGGCGGTCCCTCTCACACGGCGGGACTGCTTCCCGCTTCAGGACCCAGCATCGCTTTCAGCGTGCGCAGCATGCCGGCAAGGTCGAGCGGCTTGGTGAAGATCTCGATCGGGCCGTCGATCTCGACCCGCAGCCGGTGTTCGATCGCTTCCGACAGATAGCCGCTGGCGACGATCACCGGCAGGCGCGGCGCCGCGACCCGCAGACGGGCGGCCAGTTCGTCGCCGGTCATGCGCGGCATCTTCAGATCGGTCACGACCGCGTCTGCCCCGTCGCGCTCCCAGATGTCCCAGGCCTCCTGCCCGTCACCCGCCCGGCTGACCCGGAACCCCCGCCGCTGAAGCACATGCTCCATCGCCATCGCGGCAAGCACCTCGTCATCGACGACAAGGATGTGGCGCTGGTCCGACATGTTTCCTCGCTTTGAACCGTAACGACCTATTGAACACCTGAACCGGCCGGTTGGCACTTCCGAAATTGTGCTTATTCCGCAAGCGGCAGTCTTACCTCGAAGCGGGCGCCGGTCACCGTATCGCCCTCCACGATATTGGCGGCGGTGATGCGGCCCGCCATCGCCTCGACGATCCGAAAGCTGATGGCGAGGCCCAGGCCGGTTCCGCGCCCGGCCTCCTTGACCGTGAAGAAGGGATCGAAGATGCGGGCCATGTCGCGCGGCTTGATGCCGGTGCCGGTGTCGGAGACGCAGATCACCAGCGTGCCCGCCGCCGGGTCGGTCCGGGCCGCCACCTCGATGCGGCCCTCCCGGTCGGGCGCGACCGCGGCCCTGTCCTGGACGGCGTCGCGGGCATTCGTCAGCAGGTTCAGCACGACCTGCTCGAGCTGGAGCGGGCGCCCCCGCGCCTGGACCGGCTCCCCGGGCAGGTCGAGCGCCACGGTGACGCCCTCCGCCGCGAACTGCCGTTCGACCAGCTGGATCGCGACCCGCAGGCTATCGCGCACGTCGAAGACCTCCGTCGTGCCGGTATCGCGGCGGCTGAAGACGCGCATGTGGTCGACGATGCCGCGCAGGCGCTGCGCCTGCTCGACCGCCACCCTCATCACCTGCTTCATGTGGTCCTCGTCGAACTCGCCGTCCTCCATCGCCAGCAGCGCGTCCTCGCTCCACAGCGAGATCGCGTTGAGCGGCTGGCTCATTTCATGGGCTATGCCGGCCGCCATGGTACCCAGGGTGGCGAGACGCGACGCCTGATCCAGTTCCTCCTCCAGCCGCAGGCGTTCGGTCAGGTCGCGGAAGGTCAGGACGATCCCGCCCACCGCAGGCTGGTGCAGCAGGTTGGTCGCGATCACCTCCAGCGTGCGGTAACCGCCTTCCGGCAACTCCGTCCTCACCGTCCGGCTGACGCTCTCGCCCGGCCTGGCCGCGGAGTCGGAGACCAGTTCGGCGACGTTCCCACAATCCCCCCTCACGACATCCGAGGCCGGCTGGCCCAGCAGCGCGGTCTCGGAGCGGCCGAAGATCCGGTCGGTCGGGCCGCTGGCGAAGCCGATGGTGCCGGCATCGTCGGTCAGCAGCATGGCATCCGACGCGTTCTGCACCAGTGCCCGGAAGCGCAATTCGCTGGCGCGCAGCATGACGGCTTCCCGCCGTGCCAGCCGCCGGTCGATCATCGCCGAGGACAGCGCCATGGAAAGGAGCAGGAAGCTGACCACCGTCACCAGGGTGCCGACGACGGTCTGGTCCAGACCGTCCCCGCTCGGACCCGGCAGGTCCGCGTCCACCACGAAGATCGCGGCCGCCATGCCGGTATAGTGCATGCCGACGACGGCGAGCCCCATGACGCCTGCGGCGGCGAACCGCTGAAGCCCGGAACCGGTGCGGAACGCAAGCCGCAACGCCGCGACCGAGGCGCCGATGGCGATCAGCACCGATACTCCGACCAGCACGGGATCGTATTCCAGCCGGGCCTGCATCCTCATGCCGGACATGCCGAGATAATGCATGGAGACGATGCCGGCTCCCATCATGGTGCCGGCGGCCAGGGTCCGCGCGGTGGAGGATGCGTCGGCATTGACGACGAACAGCCCGATGCCGGTGACGACGATCGGGAGCAGAAGCGACGCGACGGTGATGCCGGAGTCGTAGGCGACCGGCATCGGCATCATCCAGGCCAGCATGCCGACGAAATGCATCGCCCAGATGCCGCCGCCCATCGCGACGGCGGCGGCGGCGATCCAGGCCCTTGCGCCCGTTCCGTCGGAGGTACGGACGCGCGCGGCCAGATCGAGGGCGGTGAACGAGGCGAAAACGGCGATTGCGTAGGACAGCAGCACAAGTGCGGTGTTGTAATGCCCGCTCATGTCCATGGTCGTCCCGCCAATTTCAGCCTCCCTCAGGTTGCGAAGAGGCTTATACGACGGTCCAGGCCCAGTCGCACCTGACCTTTCGGCCCTTTCCTGTTCCGGATAGAAGGGGTGTATGCGGAAAGGCCAGGTACCCGTCAGGTCCTAGGCATCACCTGATGTCGAACCGCCACCACACGCTCGGCGGCGGCGGGCGGTAATAGCGCGGCGGGGCCTGCCAATGACGGCGGCCGAAGTCGTCCTGGCGCCAGACGCGTTCGCGCCGCGCCGCCCGGCGCTCCCCGATGATCTCGCCCAGCTCGACGCAGGCGCGGCGGTTGCCGAAATCGCAGGCCCGTTTCAGGCTGTGGGACTGGTATGGGTTGGAATGCAGTTGCCTGCCCCAACGGTCCCCGTGCCGGTCCCAGTCGGCCTCGGCCGGGAGAGCGGACAGTAGAAGCAGGGACGCTGATGCGAGCAGGGTACGGATACCCATGGGGGGTCACCTTGCAGGTTCGTGTGCAAGGATCAACAGCCGTGCCCGGGGCGTTATTCCGATCCCGGGCGGAGGAGGCGGCCGGAATGCCGCTCCCCGCCCGGATGGTCGCGGTCAGAGACCGGTCGCGGCGGTCCGGGTCGCCGAGTCGACGCGCAACTTGTCGCCGTCGCGGGTCAGCACGAGGCGGGCGGCCGGCGTACCCTCGTCACCGGCCAGTTCGATCACGGCCGACTGGCCGGCGGCCAGATCGTGGGTGAAACGCAGGGCCGGCGACCGGTCGTCCGCGGCGACGGTGGTGACGACTTCGAACTTGTCCGAGGAATTGGTGAAATAGACCACGGCGGAACCGTCGCGCAGGGAGACGGTACGGGCCTGATCGGCGCTCACGACGTCGGCGGCCGAGGCGGCCGAGGGAACCAGGAGGGCCAGGGCGGCAGCGGCGATGATGCGACGCATTGTGAAGTCCTTTCGCAGTGCAACAAACTGCGAGGATATATAATAGATTTTGGTTAGGAGAACATGAATTTTTGCACTGCAAAAAAGCTATAGGTGGTTTGCATCCATCGTATCGGCCCGATCGGGACGCGGCGCGGCGCATTCGGGATGGGACATACTCGCGCCGATTGCCGGGTCAGGTTGACAGCACCTGCGGAAGATGCCGATCAACCTGTCCTGGAAGTCCCTGTTACTTACGGTCTCGCGGCGGCGTCAGCATGGGCATCCAGAACTGCATGGACATACGGATCCAGTTCTGGATGAACTCCTGCTGCTGACGCTGGATTTCGGCGTTCCAGGCGCCGCGCATCATGCCGGCCGAGGAGTTGAAGGCCGAGAGCCAGACGCTCATGAAGGGGTTCTTGGCGGTATAAAGGTTCTGCACGGGGACCTCCTGTCGTGGGTGCGTGGAGACTCAACATCCCGCAGTGCGGAACGGCACCACGGGATGTTCATCGACCGACCGGCAGGAAGCTTCGGCACGGCGCCGGAGCCTGCGTCACGTTGAAGCGGCGAGCCCCGTAAGCGCGGGAGCCGGCGGCGTCCTGCGCGGGCGACGAAGCCCCAGTTCGGTCCGGAGGCGCCAGAGATTGCTGACGAAGCACATGGTGTCCGATGCCAGCCCGAACGGCGAGCCCACCATCATGTTGTGCGTCGCCCACCCCATGGAGCAAAGGATGAAGAAGCCGCGCAGCTTGAAGGTGTCGGTCTGCCAGCGCCCGAGCGTCGCCATGGCCATGCCGAACGCGGCGCCGGCCGATGCGAGCCCGTTCCAGGTCAGGACGGTCAGCAGCGCGATCATCGGGACCGTCGACCAGAACAGGATCGTGGTCGCCCGGTTGCGGCGCTCTGGCAGCGAGGCCACCGCCTGGACCAGGGTCACGGCGCACATGGCCGAGCCGCTCCAGGCGCCGAGCAGTCCGTAATGGATGCCGAACATGACGGTGGCGAAGGCTTGGACCGCGAGAATGGCGCGGCGGTCCTTGAGGAAACCCCAGGACGAACCGGCGACGACGCCGGTGATGCCAAAAATTTCGGCGAGCATGGCTCTGGACAGCACTGCATGGGAGGGAGGGGAAAAGACAGTATTGTATATACCCCGGCCGACGATCGGCCTGTCTTGCGATGTTCGCTGGTGAGCCATGCGGAAACTGTGCCCTCCATGGCGCACTTGTCACATGCCGGACACACCCGCATGATCGGATGATACCTGTTCGAACGGAACGGCCGGGCGGAAGATCCGACTCGCCAACGGTCCGCGACCCGGCTGGAACCGGACGATCCCTGCAGTCCAGGTCTATTCGCCGCCTGTCCGCCGGCTTTAAGATTTCGTTATCGAACCTTTCCGCATACGCCGGGAACCAAGCCTGGAGGAAAGTTAGACAAGTCACGATCATTAACGACTTTGAACATATGACCTATCTCAAAAGCCCGGATTCGTTGCAAATTTCCGTTGATTTTCATTGTATTGCAAGGGGATGGCAAAATTGGTTTGACGCCTAACTCCCGCGAATTGGGTAATCATTCGTTAACTTACCGCGCCGTATTTCAGATCTCGAAAGATCACGCTGCGTATGGAGCACGTCGACCATGAAGGACGATCAGAATTCCGGTAAGGACAACGGTTCCTACCTGCTCGGACAGGCCCTCTCGGGTCGGCACCTGCTGGATTCTCCCGGTTCTTCGAGCGGCATCGACAGCGGCGGAAAGCGACCCGACGGCGACACCTACCTGCGGAGCCCGCGGCCCCTGCCCCGTCGGCCCAACCGGCGCATCGACCCGCGCGGCTTGGCCGACCGCCCGGCGGCGGCGGACAGGACCGCGGGCATTCCGGAGCGCACCGCGGCCGAGCGGATCTCGGCCGCCGCATCGGCCATGCAGGCCGACAACGACCTCGACCTCGACCTTGATGACGATTCCGACGACCTGAACTCCAACGGCCTGATTTCCCGCTCCGGCTGCCCGCGCGGATGGCTGATCAGCGAAGCGGAACTGGCACGCCGTTTCGCCCGCCTGGGCAGCCGGTTCGAGGACGTCGAGGTGGACACCGAGCTGGACCGGCCCGCCGCCTCCGCCAAGCCTGCCCAACCCGCCCCGCGGGACGCCGCGCGCGCCTCCTCCTACACCTCCTTGTTCGACCTGCCCCGCCGTCCTCCCGCTTCGAAGCGCTGACCGGACGCCCTGCTCATGGGGGCTTGAAACTTCCCGCCGCCGACGTGTTTCCTTCCCGGGGAATAGGCCCCTACGGGAAGAGGAAATGGATATGTCGAACCACCCTGCCCTGGCAGCCGGCCGCGTCGCCGTCGTCACCGGGGCGGCCAGCGGCATCGGCCTTGCCGCGGCACGGCGCTTCGCGGCGCTCGGCATGAAGGTCTGCATGGCCGATATCGATGCGGACGCCCTGGAAGCCGCCGCATCCGATCTTGGCGGCACGACCGAGACGCTGGCGGTCCCGACCGACGTCTCCGACCGCGCCCAGGTCGAGCGCCTCCGGGACAAGGTCCTGAACCGCTTCGGCGAAGTCGCCGTCCTGATGAACAATGCCGGCCGCGAGGGCGGCGGCGGGCTGTTCGGCGATCCGGCGCGCTGGCGGGCCATCCTGGACACCAACCTGTGGGGCGTCGTCCACGGCGTGCAGGTCTTCGCCCCGGGCATGATCGCCCAGGGCGCGCCGGCGGCCATCGTCAACACCGGCTCCAAGCAGGGCATCACCTGCCCGCCCGGCGACACCGCCTACAACGTGACCAAGGCCGGCGTGAAGGTCGTGACGGAAGCGCTCGCCCACGAGCTGCGCAACGCCGAGGGCTGCCAGGTGACCGCCCACCTGCTGATCCCCGGCTTCACCTTCACCGGCTTCACCCGCGTCCGCGTTTCCGAGAAGCCGCCGGGAGCCTGGACGCCCGAGCAGGTCATCGACTTCATGCTGCCGGCCATGGCCGCGGGCGATTTCTATATTCTCTGCCCGGACAACGACGTGACCCGGGAGATGGACGAGAAGCGCATCCGCTGGGCGGCCGAGGACATCATCCGCAATCGTCCCCCTCTGTCCCGCTGGCATCCGCTGTACAAGGAAGAGTTCGAGAAATTCGACCCGAAGGGCTGAAAGGGACATCATGACCGCCACAGCGAACGATACCGCCACCGCACGCCGGGACCCCAGCCGGGTCGCCTACCAGAAGCCGCAGCCTTTCGGCATGATGCCGGACATCTTCTTCGGCGGCGCCCTGGACCTCGGCGACGACGACCGCTCCTGGGTGCCCCAGGCGGACGGCGTCTGGTTCAAGCCGCTGATCCTCAACGTCAGCCAGGGCTACTATGTCAACCTGCTGAAGGTCCGCCAGTCCGGCGTGCTGTCCCGCCACCGCCATTCCGGCCCGGTCCACGCCTTCACCCTGCGCGGCTCGTGGCACTATCTGGAGCATGACTGGATCGCCCGCGAGGGCGATTACGCCTTCGAACCGCCGGGCGAGACCCATACGCTGGTCGTGCCGGAAGGCGTGGAGGAGATGGTGACCCTGTTCCACGTGACCGGCGGCTACACCTATGTCGATCCCCAGGGCGAGGCGCTGGGTTACGAGGACGTCTTCACCAAGCTCGCCAACGCCCGCCGCCACTTCGAGGCGATCGGGCTGGGTGCCGACCACGTCCAGCGTTTGGTGCGGTAAGGCGGCGGCAATGGTGGATCGAGTGTGATCTGCCTATGGTGCGGACATATTGTTCTTGAGGGAGAAGTGCTTAGAGCGGTACCCGATCCGGTTGAATCGCTTCGGATCACGCTGCCTGCCGTTCCACGCGTCGCACCGTGTTGCGCCATGGGCGCAACCTACGGCTCGATGCAGGGCGGAGATAATGCAGGGCGACGATCTTAGGTTGCGCCCATGGCGCAACGCATCGGATCAGCTGCCTCGGGCGGATCGACCAGATCGGGTACAGCTCTAGAAGTCTACTCGCAAGGTAGTGCCGGGCGCTGGATGACCTTGGACCTTCACTACCCCCATCCCAACCATTCTCAATCCCGGTATCACGACATAAGGTCTACAGGCCAAAGGCTTTCGTGGTCTGCTTTGCTAAAATACTGTCTTCAAGCACCCCAAGAGTCATTGGTCCACAAACCCTCACACGTGCTCGGCCGCCGCCGCTGCCGCGGAGGCCTCGCCGCGGGCGTGCTCCGCGCTCTTCATGCCGTTGAAGAAGGCGTTCAGCGCGACCGCGACGATGGCGGCCAGCAGGATGCCGGACTCCAGCAGCGGGTGCAGGGCGTGGGGCAGGTTCTTGAAGAAGTTCGGCGCCACCAGCGGGATCATGCCGAACCCGATGGAGATCGCGACGATGAACATGTTGTTCGGGTTGTTGCGGAAATCGACGGCGGTCAGGATCCGGGCGCCGGTCGCGGCGACCATGCCGAACATCACCAGCCCCGCCCCGCCGAGCACCACCACCGGCACCGCCTCGACCAGAGCCGCCATCTTGGGCAGCAGGCCCAGGATCAGCATGATCACGCCTCCCGCCACCGTGACCCAGCGGGAGCGCACCCCGGTGATGCCGACCAGACCGACATTCTGCGAGAACGAGGTGTAGGGAAAGGTGTTGAAGATGCCGCCCAGCAGCGTGCCGACGCCGTCGGCGCGCAGGCCCCGGGTCAGCGACGCCTGGTTCACCTCGCGGCCGGTGATGTCGCCCAGCGCCAGGAACATGCCCAGCGACTCGATCATGACGACCAGCATCACGATGCACATGGTCAGGATCGGGATCAGGTGGAACTGCGGCATCCCGAAATGGAAAGGCAGCACGAGGTCGAACCAGGCCGCGGTCGCGACCTTCTCGAAATGCATCAGGCCCAGCGACGCGGCCAGCACCGATCCGGCGACGATGCCCAGCAGCACAGCGATGTTGGCGACGAACCCCTTGCCCCACTTGATCAGCGCCAGGATCACCAGCAGCACGAACAGCGCGATGCCCAACCCGGTCACCTGGCCGTAATTGGGGTTCGGGAAGGCAGCCGGCACGCCGTCCACCATCCTGGTCAGCATCGGCAGCCCGCCGCCGGCCCAGTTGATCCCGACCCGCATCAGGGAGATGCCGATCACCAGGATGATCGTGCCGGTCACGACCGGTGGAAAAAGAGGCAACAACCTGCTGATGAAGGGTGCAGCCGCGATCCCGAACACGCCCGCCGCGATGACCGAGCCATAGATTCCCAGCAGCCCGACATCGGGCGCCGCCGCCATGGAGAGCATCGGGCCGACCGAGGCGAAGGTCACGCCCATCATCACCGGCAGCCGAATGCCGACTCCAGGGAAACCCAGGCACTGCACCAGCGTCGCCAACCCGCAGGCGAACAGGTCGGCGCTGATCAGGAAGGCGACGTCCTCCGGGGGCAGGCTCAGCGCCCGCCCGATGATCAGCGGTACCGCGACCGCGCCGGCATACATCACCAGCACGTGCTGCAAAGCCAGGGGAATCAGCCGCGGCAGCGGCAGTCGTTGGTCCACGGGGTGGAGGGTGGTCGCCATGGGGGTCCTCTGCGCCAGGAATGCCTTCATGGGCGCAGAGGGTTGCAACAATTACGCCACAATTCCACCCGACCGGCGGCCGGACGCCCGTTACTGCCCTTGCCCGTAGGCCAGGACATGGTCGGGATACCGGACGTCGGCGGCGGGATCGCGCTTGTAGTCGAGCAGCAGCACGACGCGCGTCTCGCCGCTGCGGTTCCAGGCCTCGTGCTCGGTCGTGTCGTCGAACAGCATCAGGCCCCCGGGAGTCCAGGACTTGGTCTCCGGACCGACCCGGATCGCGCAGTCGGGGGGTGTCAGCAGCCCCAGGTGGGCGCGCAGGACCTCGCTGGTATAGCCGAAATGGGGCCCGATATAGGTCCCGGGCGCCAGGGAGGAGAAGCCGGCGGTGAGCAGTCCGGGGATCCCTTCGATGGCGTCGGTGGTGCGCGGGCAGAGCGCGCAGTGCTCCTCCACCTTCTGGCCGAACTTGTAAAGCGGGAACACCGTCCAGTTCCCGTCGTAGATGCTCTTCTCGGGCCAGGCGATGAAATATTCCTTGGAGAGGGCGAGCAGTTCGGCCCGGATGTCCATCCAGGCGTCGGAGAGGGCGGCCAGTTCCGGCACCTGCGCCGGGTCCATGAACATGATTGAACCTCGTGAATACAATGTAACTCAAAAGCGAAATATTATGGCACGAGCCACCCGTTGAGGGCAATCGGCACCATGGCGCCGAGCTTCCAGTGGCATAACCGCCCGTCCGCCCGGATGTACGGTCAGCAAACCCCTCAATTGGTTACCCCAACGAAACCTATTGCAAGTCACTCTCATTATCACTAGCGTCCCGCGGCACCGTCCCGGCGGCCTGCCGCCCTGTCCTTGTCCTCTGCGGGAAAATCCCCATGCCTTCCGAAACTCGCCCGATTTCCCTCCTGGCAAGACTGCTGGGAACCGCGGCGGTCATGATCCTTCCCGCAGGTGCTTCCGCCCAGGGAACCGAAGGCGGCCAGATCGTCCTTCCACCCATCTCGGTCGAAACCACGGCCCCGACCGGCACGAGCCCGGTGCAGGGCTACGTGGCGCCGGTGACCTCCACCGCGACCAAGACCGACACGCCGCTGATCGAGACGCCGCAATCGATTTCCGTCATCACCCGCGACCAGCTCGACGATCGCGCCGTGCAGTCCATCACCGAGGCGCTGGGCTACACCGCCGGCACCTTCTCCAGCACCTTCGCCGACCCGCGCTTCGACGATCCCGTCATCCGCGGGTTCAGCGCCGGCCCCAACCAGTTCCTGGACGGGCTGCGCATCCTGCGCACCTTCGGGGCACCCGCGATCGAGCCCTACGGGCTGGAACGGGTCGAGGTGCTGCGCGGCCCCTCCTCCGTTCTGTACGGCCAGTCGGTGCCCGGCGGGCTGGTCAACATGGTCAGCAAGCGGCCGACCGAACAGAGCTTCGGCGAGGTCAACCTCCAGGCCGGAAGCCACGACCGCTACCAGGGCTCGTTCGACCTGGGCGGCCCGCTCGACCAGGAGGGGCAGTTCCTCTACCGCCTGACCGCGCTGGGCCGGAAGAGCGACACCCAGATGGACCATGTCGAGGACGACCGCTGGTTCGTCGCCCCGGCGCTGACCTGGAAGCCCGGTCCCGACACCAGGCTGACCCTGCTGGGCCGCTTCCAGCACGACGAAGCCCAGTCGCCGCCGGGCCTGCCCGCCGTGGGCACGCTCTTCGGCAGCCCGTTCGGCGACATCTCCACCAGCTTCTATCCGGGCGAGCCGACCTTCCGCGACAGCGAGCTGGAACTGTCCAGCATCGGCTACGACTTCGAGCACCGCATCGACGACACCTTCACGATCCGGCAGAACGCGCGGTACCTGCATCTGAGGTTCGACTACGACACGCTGTTCACGTCCGGCCTCGCCGCGGACCAGCGCACGCTCCGGCGCGGCAGCCTGGTCCAGCGGGAAAGCTCGGACACCGTCAATGTCGACACCTCCGGGCAGGCGAAGTTCGCCACCGGTCCGCTGGGGCACACGGCGCTCCTGGGCGTGGATTACCGCCGCTTCTGGGGCGACACCCGGACCGGCTTCGGCGCGGCCCCGTCGCTCGACCTGCTGAACCCGGTCTACGGGCAGGCGATCGCCCCGCCCCCGATCGGCACCGACAGGGACGACGACCTCAGCCAGCTCGGCATCTATGTCCAGGACCAGGTCAGGCTCGACAAGTGGCTGCTGACCCTGGGCGGGCGCCACGACTGGGTCGAGACCGAGCAGCGCAGCCGGATCACCGGCGCCGAGACCACGCAGGACGACAGCGCCTTCACCGGCCGCGCCGCCCTGATGTACCTGTTCGACGGCGGCTTCGCGCCCTATGTCAGCTACACCACCTCCTTCGACCCGGTGATCGGGACCCAGGCACCCCAGCGCGGCGGCGGCAGTTTCGAGCCGACCGAGGGCGAGCAGTACGAGGTCGGCCTCAAGTACCAGCCGCCCGGCAGCAACAGCTTCTTCACCGCGGCGCTGTTCGACCTGACCCGGACCAACGTCACCACGACCGACCCCGACTTCCCGACCTTCCAGGTCCAGACCGGGGAGGCGCGGGTCCGCGGCATCGAGCTGGAGGCGACCGCCAGCCTGATGCGGGGCCTGGACGTCACCGCCGCCTACACCTACCTCGACTCGGAAGTGACCGAGAGCAACACGGGGACCGAGGGGAACCGGCTCGCCGCCGTGCCCGAGCACCTGGCCAGCCTGTGGGGCGACTACAGCTTCCCCGAGGGCAGCCTGCTGGAAGGCTTCGGCCTGGGCGCCGGCGTCCGCCATATCGGCTCCCGCTTCGGCAACGAGGCCAACGACATCAAGGTGCCGGACGTCACCCTGTTCGATGCCGCGATCCGCTACGATTTCGACCGTTTCCGCGTGGCGCTGAACGCCAACAACCTGTTCGACAAGGAATACGTGACCTCGTGCGGCAGCGTCGGCGGCTGCTACTACGGCAACCGCCTCGCGGTGATCTCCACCCTGACATACCGCTGGTAGCACGCCTTGGACGGAAACCTCTACGAACTCCAGGGCGCCGCCTTCGGCGTGCCCGGCCGCGACCTGCTCCACCCGCTCGACCTGACCCTGGCCGGACGTCGGATCCACGGGCTGATCGGCCCGAACGGGTCGGGCAAGAGCACGCTGGTCAAGCTGCTGGCCGGGCAGCAGAAGCCCACGCGCGGGACCGTCCGGTTCGCCGGCCGGCCGGTCGGCGACTGGGCGGGGCGCGCCTTCGCCCGCAAAGTGGCCTACCTGCCCCAATTCACTCCCGCGGCCGACGGCATGACCGTGCGCGAACTGGTGGCGCTCGGCCGGTTCCCCTGGCATGGCACGCTGGGGCGGGTCACGGCGCTGGACCGGTCGGCCGTGGAGGAGGCGATCGCGCGCACCGGCATGGCGGGCTTCGCCGGGCGGCTGGTCGATACCCTGTCCGGCGGCGAGCGCCAGCGCGCCTGGCTCGCCATGATGCTGGCCCAGGACACCGAATGCCTGCTGCTTGACGAGCCGACCTCCGCCCTCGACGTGGCCCACCAGGTGGAGGTGCTGGCCCTGGTGCGCCGGCTCAGCCTGGAGCGGTCGCTGGGCGTCGTCGTCGTCCTGCACGACGTCAACATGGCGGCGCGCTACTGCGACGAGATCCTGGCGCTCGGCAACGGCCGCCTGGTCGCCCGCGGCTCCCCGGCGGAGATCATGCGGCCGGAGATGCTGGCTCGGATCTACGGCCTGCCCATGGGCGTGCTGCCCCACCCGGCGACCGGCCAGCCGATCGGCTATGTCCAGTGACGGAATCCGCCGCCATTTCCCGCCGGGCCTTCTGCGGGGCCGCCGCCCTGCTCGGCTTGCCGCCGTCCGGCATCGCCGCCGCTCCGGTGCCGTCGCGCGTCGCCGCGGTGGACTGGGCCATGCTGGAGACGGTGCTGGCGCTCGGCCTGATGCCGGTCGCCGGGACGGAGCTGGCCCACTATTCCCGATGGGTCGTGACGCCGCCGGTGCCCGGCCGGGTCGCCGACCTGGGCCTGCGCGGCGCGCCCAACCTGGAACTGCTGCTGCGGACGGCTCCCGACCTGATCCTCAGCTCCCACTTCTATGCCGGCATCCGGCACCGCCTCGGCCGGATCGCGCCGGTGCGGGAATCCTCGATCAACGCCCCGAACGGCCGCCCCTATGCGCGCGCGCTGGCCGAGACCGCCGAGCTGGGCGCGCTGCTGGGCCGGGCCGAGGCCGCCCGGACGCTGGTGGAGGCGACCGAAGCGGCCATGGACGCCCACCGCCGCACCCTGGCCGGAACCGCCCGGCGCCCGGTCCTGCTGATGAATTTCGGCGACAGCCGCCATATCCGGACCTTCGGCGCCGACAGCCTGCTCGGCTCGGCGCTGGAACGGCTGGGCCTGCCCAACGCCTGGACCGACCGGACGCAATACCGGGCCTCGGCCACCGTCGGCATCGAGCGGCTGGCGGAGATGCCGGACGCCGTCCTGGTCGTGGTCGAGCCGACGCCTCCCGGCGTCGAGCGGGTGCTGGACTCCAGCCCGCTGTGGCACGCCCTGCCCAGCGTGCGTGCCGGCTCGCTGGTCCGCCTGCCTGCCGTCAATTCCTTCGGCGCGCTCCCGGCCGCCGGCCGATTTGCGGACCTGCTGGTGCCGCGCCTGACCGGGGAGTCCGCCCATGGTTGACCTCGCCGCCCTGCGCCCGCGCGCGCCGGCCCTCCCGCGCGGACCCGCCCTGCTGGCCCTGGCGCTGGGGCTCACGGCCGCGGTCCTGGCGTTCCGGGAGCTCCATCTCCTGCTGCCCCTGGCCCGCTGGCCCGGCGCGCTGCTGGCGACCGACCTGACGGACATGGACCAGGTGCTGTTCCACTACAGCGCCCTGCCCCGCCTCGCGATGGCGCTGCTGTGCGGCGCGGCGCTCGGGCTGTCCGGCGCGCTGCTCCAGCGGGTGCTGCGCAACCCCATCGCGGAGCCCTCGACGCTCGGCATCTCGGCCGGCGCCCAGCTCGCCCTCGGCGCCGCGACGCTCCACGCGCCCGCCCTGATGGAGGCCTCGCGCGAGGCGGTGGCGCTGGCCGGCGCGGTGACCGCCATGCTGCTGGTCCTGGCGCTGTCCTGGCGGCAGGGGCTTCGGCCCGTCTCGGTCGTGCTGTCCGGCCTGGTGGTCGGCCTGACCTGCGCCGCCCTCGGCGGCACCCTGATCCTGCTGAACGGCGAGTACCTGATGTCGCTGTTCATCTGGGGCGGCGGCTCGCTGAGCCAGCAGGGCTGGAACGACGTCCTGACCCTGCTGCCCCGCCTCGCCGCGGCGGGGATCGCCGCGGCGCTGCTGATGCGCCCGCTGGTCTTGCTGGGGCTGGACGACGCGGCGGCCCGCAACCTCGGCGTGGCGCTCCACGCGACGCGGCTGGGAATCCTGCTGGTGGCGGTCTGGCTGGCGGCGTCCGTGGTGGCGCTGGTCGGGATCGTCGGCTTCGTCGGCCTCGCCGCGCCGACCTTCGCGCGCCTCGCCGGCGCTCGGACGCCGCGGCAGACCGTCGCCTGGGCTCCCGTCATCGGCGCCCTGCTGCTGTGGCTGACCGACGCCGCGACCCAGACCTTCGCCGGCGGCCAGGCCAGCCTGGTCCCGACCGGCGCCATGACCGCCCTGCTGGGCGGGCCGCTGCTGCTCTGGATGCTGCCCCGGCTGCACGCCCTGGCCGGGCCGACCGACGCCGGGACCGCCTCGACCGGCATCGGGCGCACCGTCCCGCATCCCTGGCGGCTGGTCGCCGGGCTGGCCCTGGCGCTGCCGCTGCTGTGCTGGGCGGCGCTGGCCCTCGGGACGGGGCCGGACGGCTGGACCCTGGCGACCGGCGACCAGTTCGACCGGCTGCTGCCCTGGCGCGGTCCGCGCCTCGCGGCATCCGTCGCGGCCGGCGCGATGCTGGCGGCGGCCGGGACCATCCTCCAGCGGCTGACCGGCAACCCGATGGCGAGCCCGGAGGTCCTCGGCATCAGCTCGGGCGCCGGGCTCGGCCTCTCCGTGCTGGTGCTGACGGTGGCGGCCCCCGGCCGGCTGGAGCAGCTCGGCGCCACCTCGGCAGGGGCGATGGCGGCCCTGGCGGTCATTCTCCTGCTGGCCCGCCGCTCCTCCTTCGCGCCGGAACGGCTGCTGCTGGGCGGCGTGGCGCTGGCGTCGTTCTGCGGCGCGGTCCTCGCCGCCATCATGGCGAGCGGCGACATCCGGGCGTTCCAGCTCCTCGGCTGGATCACCGGATCGACCTACGGCATCGAAGCGCAGGACGCCCTGGTGGCCGGCGCCGCCGCCCTGGTCCTGCTGCTGATGGTGCCGCCGACCGCCCGCTGGCTGGAGGTCCTGCCCCTGGGCGAGACCGCCGCCCGGGGCCTGGGGCTTCCCCTGGGGGGCAGCCGGCTGTGCCTGGTCGTCCTCGCCTCGCTGCTCAGCGCCGCCGCGACCCTGGTGGTCGGCCCGCTCAGCTTCATCGGGCTGATGGCGCCGCACCTGGCGCGCCTGGCCGGGCTGCGCCGGCCCCTGGCCCACCTCGCGGGCGCGGTGCTGCTGGGAGCGCTCCTGATGGGCCTGTCGGACTGGCTGGCGCGGACGCTGGCATTCCCCTACCAGCTTCCGGTTGGCCTCCTGGCGACGCTGGTCGGCGGCCCGTACCTGATGTGGTTGCTGGCCCGCCCGGCGGGCTCCGGCCGAGGCTGACGCGATGGAAACTCCCGACCTCACCCCGTTCGATTTCCTGTCCGGCCCGGCCGCGCGGTTCGGCGCCCGGCTGGTGCCGCCCTCATCCGCCCCGGACGCAATCCCGGCCTCCGCCCTGGCCGCCGAGGGCGGCCTGGATCTGGCGCTCGGAACCTTGCGCTCCCGCCATCCCGACGGGGAGGCACGGGCCTTGCTCTCGCTCTGGTCGCGCCACTATTTCTACACGCTGATCCCGCCGGTGGTGCTGGGCGCGCTGCTGGCCGGCCGGACGCTCCCGCTCGACCTCTCCAGGACCGCGGTCCACCTGAACGGCGACGGCGTCCCCGCCGCGATCGTCCTGCCGCATGCGGGAACCGCCGACGGCCCGGTCGCCGCGGCCGACATGCTGCGGGCGCTCGCCCGCGACCACCTGGAACCGCTGATCCAGGGCCTCGCCGCCCAGGCCGCCGTCTCGCCGCGGGTGCTCTGGGCCAATGCCGCCGGCTATCTGCACTGGGTGGTCGAACAGCTCGCCGCGGAGGATCCGGCCTCCCCGGCGGTCGCCGAGGCCGACGCCCTGATCCACGCGGGCGCCTGGCCGGACGGCTGGCGCAATGCGCTGGACGAACCGATGCGCTATACCGACGGCCCCGAGGGCCGGCAGGCCTGGCGGAAGGTCTGCTGCCTGCTGTACCGCGTCCCCGGAGGGACCCTGTGCCCTTACTGCCCCCTGGCTCTGCGGGCGAGCTGCCGCGAACACTGACCCGAAAGGACCCCCGCCCCATGGACCATGCCCCGACGGACTGGTTCGACGACGCCCACGGCATCCGCAGCGTCGAAGAGCTGGCCGCCCGCTATCCCACGCCGCACGAGATGGTGATCGGCAAGCAGATCGACCGGCTGGACGGCCATTCCCGCACGCTGATCGCGGCTTCCCCCTTCCTGGTGATGGCGACGGTCGGACCGTCCGGCACCGACTGCTCGCCGCGCGGCGGCAGGCCCGGCTTCGTCCGGGTCCATGACGACCATACGCTGCTGCTGGCGGACTGGCCGGGGAACAACCGGCTCGACAGCCTGCGCAACATCGTCCAGAACCCGGCGGTCGGCCTTGTCTTCCTGCTGCCGGGCATGGGCGAGGTGTTCCGGGTCAACGGCCGGGCGAGGCTGTCCGCCCATCCCGGCCTGCTCGACCTCTTCGCCGAGGACGGCAAGAAGCCCCGTTCCGCCATCGTCGTCACCGTGGCCGAAGCCTTCATCCACTGTCCGCGCGCCATCGCGGTCGCCGACCTGTGGAACCCGGAGAAGCACGTGGACCGGTCGGCGCTGCCCAGCGCCCGCACCGTCTTCGATGCCCATGTCGCGATGTCGGCCCGCAAGGCCCGGGCCTGAAGCCCTCAGAACATCGCGGACTGGCCGTAGAACGGCTTCGCCTCGCCCTCCCGGATGTAGCCGTCGTAGAAGGACTTGACGTGCGGGAACACGACGTTGCCGAGTTCCCGGCGGGCGACCTCGTCCGGCGTGCGCGGCCGGGAGAGGGTCTCGGCGATCTCCGCCAGGACTTGGTCGCGATCGATGCGGGTGAAGCGGCCCTCGGCGTAGACCAGCTCGCCGTCGATATAGACCGCGTCGACCGCGCTGGTCTTGGCCCGCTGGATCACGGCGTCCAGCATCGGGATGTCGGGGTCCTGGAACGGGTAGGTCGCGGTCTTCCAGTTGATCAGCACCGCATCGAAGAAGCGGCCGGGGTCCAGCCGGCCGATCTGCTCGCCGAAGGCGGTGGTGCGGGCGCCCGACTCCGTCGCCATCCTCAGCACCTGCGGGCAGGTCGGCACGTCGTCCTCCATCCCGGGCGTGCGGTGGACCCGCAGCGCCAGCCTCATCTCCTGGAGCATGTCGCGGTCGTCGTTGATCCCGGCTTCGTCCAGGCCCATGCCGACGGTGATCCCCTTCTTCTCGAAGACGTTCAGCGGCGCGATCCCGGAGCGCAGGCGGAAGTTGGACGAGCAGTTGTGGCAGATGCAGGTGCCGGTATCGGCGGCGATGTCGATGTCCTCCTCCGTCAGCCAGACGCCGTGGCCGAGCGTCATGCGCGGGCTGAGCAGGCCCAGGTCGTGGAGGTGGCGCACGGCGGTCTTGCCGGTGCGGCGCATCGCGTATTCCTTCTGGTACGCGGTCTCCAGCAGGTGCATGTGCATCGGCACGCCGGCGGCCTTCGACTTCTCGTTCAGCGCCAGCAGCCCTTCGTCGGTGCACCAGTGCAGGTTGGCCGGCGCCAGCTGGATACGGGTCAGGCGCTGGCCCTCGTTCTCGCGCGTCAGCTGGTCGAACAGCGTCAGGAAATCCTCGAACGGCAGGGCCTGGGACTTCAGGTATGCCAGCAGCTCGGCACCGAGCGGCCCCGGCAGGCGCGCGCAGAACGCCTCGTCGGCCTCGTAGACCAGCCGGTTCTGCTCGCGGACGGCATAGCAGTAGGACGCCCGCATGCCCAGGTCGCGATAGGCCCCCAGCACCTTCGAGGCGGCGCCGTGGACCGCGTCGTAGCCGCCCTGCATCCAGCCGTGGATATGCTGCACGGTGGTGATGCCGGACGCGATCATCTCGAAGGCGGAATAGAGCGTGTCGAGATAGAGGTCGATCCGCCGGGCCGGCATGCGGCTGGCGAACCACAGTTCCAGCGCATGGTCCGGCGAGCCGAGCTGGAGGGGCGTCAGGCCCACATGGTGGTGGCTGTTGACGAAACCCGGCAGCATGACGTGGTCCGGATAACTCCGCACCGCCGCCTGGGGCGCCAGCCGCTTCATCTCGTCGAGGGAACCGGCGGCGGCGATGGTTCCGCCGCGCGACAGCACCGCGCCGTCCTCGATGACGACGGGGGTGTGGCGATCCTGGATGCCGGTGACGACCCAGCGGGCCTGGACGATGAGGTCTCCCATGGGGGACTCCTTGGAGTTCATGATCGTTGGGGAATAAGAGGGCGGAGCCGGCGGGCCGTCGGGTTGCGTTCCGACGCGAGGGCCAGCCGGGCGGGATCGATGCCGGCCAGGACGGCGGGACCGGGGCCGGCGACGACGGCACCGTCGGGTCCGACCGCGACCGTATCGCCATCGTGGCGGACGGCGCGGCCGGTGACCGTTTCGGTACCGGACCGGGCGGCCGAGACGGCGTAGACCGCGTTGGCCCGGGCATGGGTGCGCAGCTCGGCCAGGAAGATGCCGTCGGGATCGCCGGGCGCCGGCCCCGCCACCGGCACGGCGACCACGTCCGCCCCCGCGGCGGCCGCCGCGCGCCAGCATTCGGGGAACCGCCGGTCGTAGCAGACCAGCGCCGCCAGCCGGATCGGACCGACAGGCACGGCGCCGATCCGTCCCGGTCCGGGCGCGAAGTGATCGGCCTCGCCGAAGCGATCGCCGGGAGCGGCGGGCGGCAGGTGGATCTTCAGCGCGATCGCCTCGGCGGTGCCCTCCGGCCGGGCCAGGACGGCCGCGTTGAACGGCTTGCCCGGCCCGCCGGGGGACAGCGCCATGCCGAACAGGATCGGGACGCCGAGGCGGGAAGCGACCCCGACCGCCCAGGCCGCGGTCGGGCCGTCCAGCGGCTCCGCCGGGTAAGGGCGGCGCCCGGGGTCCTCCGCCGCGGCATAGGGCACGGCGAACAGCTCGGGCAGCACCACCAGGCCGGCGCCCGCCCCGGCGAGCGCCTCGACGGCCCGCTCCGCCCGGGCCAGCGCGCAGGCCGGCCCGTCGTCGGCCGGCCCGAGGGAGGCCGCGCCGACCCGAAACAGTTTTTCCATCCCCGATGCGCCCTCAGACCGCTTCCTGCTCGGCGAAGGCGCGGTCCACCTCGTCGGCCAGCAGCTCGGTGAAGAGGTCGCGGTACTCGTGGTAGCGCGGGTCCCGGCTCGGCCTGGGACGCGGCAGGTCGATCGGGACGATGGTCTTGACCCGGCCGGGGCGCGCGGTGAAGACGACCACCCGGTCGGCGAGCGAGATCGCCTCGTCGATGGAGTGGGTGACCAGGATCACCGAGGCGCCGCTGTCCCGCCAGATCTGGAGCAGGAAGTCCTGCATCTTCGACCGGGTCTGGACGTCGAGCGCCGCGAACGGCTCGTCCATCATCAGCACCTTGGGCCGCATCGCCAGCGCCCGCGCGCAGGCCGCGCGCTGGCGCATGCCGCCTGACAGCTCGTCCGGCTTCTTGTCCAGCATGTCGCCCAGGCCCACCGACCGCAGCATGTCGGCGGCGACGGCGCGCCGCTCCGTCACCGGGACGCCCCGCACCGACAGCCCGAAGGCGACGTTGTCGGCGATGGTCAGCCAGGGGAACAGCGAGGCGTCCTGGAAGATCAGGCCGCGCTCGGCCGACGGTTGGGTCACCGGGATGCCGTCCTGCTCGATACTGCCGCCGGAGGCGCCTTCCAGCCCGGCGATCATGTAGAGCAGCGTGGACTTGCCGCAGCCCGAAGGCCCCAGCAGCACCACGAACTCGCCCGGCATGACGTCCAGGCTGAGGTTGCGCAGCGCGTGGACCGGCGGACGGCCTTCCGGCGTCCAGGTCTTGGCCACGTCCCGGATCGAGACGGCGGGATGGATCTGATCGTCGGCCGCGCTCATCGCGAACCTCCCTGGCCGGGGGCCACCCACCACAGCATGCGCCCCTGGATGGTGCGGAGCGCCCAGTCGAACAGGAAGCCCAGCACGCCGATGATCGCCATGGTGAAGAAGACCAGCTTGGCGTTGAACGTGGCCCGCGCCATGCTGGTGATCTGGCCCAGGCCGGTGCCGACCCCGACCGCCTCGGCGATCAGCACGACCATCCAGGCGGCGAACAGGTTCAGGCGCAGCGTCATGAACAGGCTCGGCAGGATGGCGGGAAGGATCACGCGCCAGAAGGTCTGCGCCTCGGTCGCGCCCATGATGCGGGCGACGTGCAGGTAGTTCTTCGGCACGCTCTCGAACTGGGCGACGGTGGACAGCACGATCGCGAAGAACACGGTGATGAACACCAGGAAGATCGCCGGCACGTCGCCGATCCCGAACACGAAGATCGCGACCGGCAGCCAGGCCACCGGGGAGATCGGCGCCAGCAGCAGGATCGTGGGCAGCAGCAGGTTTCGGACCAGCCTGACGTAATGGACCATGGCGCCGACCGCGACGCCCAGCACGAAGCCAAGCGTCAGGCCCAGCACGACGCGGCTGGTCGTCCACAGGATCGTCAGGAGGAGCCCGGTCAGCCCGCTGCCCGTCCCCCGGCTGCCGACCTTGTTGCTCTGGTCGAAATAGGCCAGCGTGCCGGGAATATCCTGGAGGAACAGGTGCGGCGGCGGCAGCAGCAGCGGGTTGGCCCAGCCGACCGCCCACAGGATCTCCCAGATCGCGGTGAACAGGCCGATGGACGCCAGCCCCCAGCCGAGGGAGACGAGATGGCGGCGAAGCTTCGGCGGGACCGAAGGACGGGCGGCGGCGCCCTGGCCGCTCCCCCGTCCCACGGTGCCGATCTCCGTCTTGGTGGTCATGCTCATGCAGCTTGCTTCCGGTAGCGGGGTGGCCGCGCTTGCGCGCGCGGCCTCTCGTGCCTCGGGTCGAAAAGCGGGATCAGGCGGCGGACTTCAGGTGGAGCGAGCCGTACAGCTCGCCGTTCTCGGCGATCACCTGATCCAGCAGGCTCCAGTCGAAGGCGCCGGCGTCGGGCATGTTGCGGATATAGCCCAACTCCTGCATCGACCGGCCCCGGTCGATGATGAATTGCTGCTGGTTGCGTTGGTCCACGACGATCGGCTGCTTGTTGGACGCGTCCAGCGCCGCTTCCATGGTCGTCTTGTAATAGCTGCCGACGGTGTCGTTGAGGGCGGCCTGCTTGTCGGACTCGGCCTGCGACTGGGCGACCATCAGCGCCTTGATCACCGCCTTGACCGCGCCCGGATTGCTCTCCAGCAACGGAATGCGGGCGGCCAGCACGCAGTCGGAATAGCCCTTGCCGTAGAGGTCGGTGCCGTCCGACAGCACGGTGGCGCCGGGGCGCCCCATCACGCACTGGGAGGCATAGGGTTCGATATGGCAGATCGCGTCCACGGCGCCGGCGATGAAGGCCTGGGCCAGCTCGGGCGAGGTGTTCAGGTAGCGGATATCGACGTCCTGGAAGCTCATGCCGGCCTGCTTCAGGTAGTCGTAGGGCAGCACCTCCAGCGTGTCGGCCTGGAAGGTTCCGAAGCTCTTGCCCTTCAGGTCGGCGGCCGACTTGATGCCCTCCTTCGCCACGATGATGCAGCCCTGGACGCCGCCGCCGGCCACGATGCGGACCGGCGCGCCGGCGTCGTAGAGGGTCATGAAGTTGGAGTACGGGATCATCGAGATGTCGACCAGCCCGGCTCCGAACATGGTCGTGATCTCGGTGTTGGACGGCGTCACGACGAATTCCAGATCGACGCCGTCGGCCTTGGTCAGTTCCCGCTCCTTGGCGAGGAAGATCCCCATGTTGCAGAAGCCCGAGCCGTGGGTCGCCTTGACCGTGGTCGCGGCATGGGCCGCCGTCGGGGTCAGCAGGGCCGCCAGATGGGCGGGGATCGCCACCGTCGCGGCGCCGGCGGCCGAGGTCTTCAGGAAGCCGCGCCGGGAAAATTCGGCCGACGAGAATTTGCGGAAGAAGGTGCCGTCACGATCGCACATGGTCCACTCCAGCCGGTTGAAAGACCGCATGGAGACCGCACGAAGTCAAATCTCCGCCCGACGAGGGGACCGGAGAGGCGCCTGAACTGAAAGTCCATCACTGCGCCTGCCATTGCACGGAGTCCATACAATGGGCACGCCAACCCGAAAGAGCTTCGATCGCTCTGCGCTGATGGATTGTTCTCTGCAACCCACGTGCCAGACCGGGATTCCGCCCCACGCCGCGCGAAGCGGCGCGATACCCGGCGCCTACCGGCCTCGGAATGCCCGGATAAACGCCAAATGCACCGAATCGGTGCATACGCCATTATGCCAGCCGACACCACTGCCCGGCTCACTCCGGTCCGCAGGTCCGGGCCAGTTCGGCCGGCGCGACGACGCGCCGAAACTCCGGCTGCTTCCAGCCGACGAAGACGCTGCGCGCCGGCAGAAGGGGCATCGCCGTACCGAAATAGGTGTTGAAGACCACCCGGTACAGGTTGGCCAGGCCGATGTCGCGGGGCAGGTCCCGCTGAAGCCGTCCGTCGCTGGCATGGACCGCGAGCAGCGGCGAGAACCGCTCCTGCATGCAGCTCCGCTCGGCGCTGTCATGGTCGAACCACAGGCCGCCGCCGTGGTCGCCGTGGATGATGACGACGGTGGGGCGCTTCGCCTCTCCGATGATCCTGCCTACCAGCCCCAGGATGCCGTCGTTGGTATAGAGCAGCTTTTCGACATAGCCGCGCCGGTACGCCTCCCGCTTCTCCGGCCGGTGCTCGGTATAGTGGGCGCCGTCGTTCATGCTCCAGAACCCGCCTTCCGGCGGCAGCGCCTCGCCGGTCCGCGTCACGTCGAAGGGGGGATGCGGCGCCAGCAGGTGCAGGTACAGGAAATACGGCCCCGTCAGCTCCCGCTCGTAAGCTTTGGCGAAGGTCTCCGGCGGGACGCTGGCCTCGCGGAGCCCCGCCTTCAGGGCGATCGGGTAGAAGACGGTCTGGCGAAGCCCGGTGATCTCGAAATTGCTCAGCACGTGCCTGTCCAGCAGCCGGTCGAGCTGGTCCATCCGGACGGGATCGTAGCGGATGTCCAGCGCCGCGGTCTCGTACCCCAGGCGCTCCAGGGTTGCCATCACCGGATTGTGCCGGAGGCGGGCGCGCAGGGCGTCGCGCAGGTCGGCGCCCGTCCTCTCCCCGCCGACGCCGTCGAGGTCCGAGGCGGTGAAGACGCTGGTCATGGTCTGGAGCGTCTGGCTGTAGGGCGAGGTGGCGCCATCCGCCACGGCGAACCCCATCGACCGCAACCCGTCCAGGAATTCCGAATTGTCGAAGCCGTAATAGCGCTCCAGCATGTCGGCGCGGGAATAGCCGTCGAGCACGATATGCACGATGTCGGGCAGGTCACCCCCGGGACGGACCGCCTCGAACGCGGCATCGCCCGGTCCCCGCTCTCCGCCGCCGTCCGCCGACGCCGTGTTGACCATCAATCCGCGATGGACCAGCGTGGCGGCGGGAAAAGCCACCATAACGGCCGCGGCGACGGTGGCGACCCGGCTGAAGTTGGCGCCCGGCCGGGCCCGCCATCCGATAAGCACCGCAGCGGCGACCATGCCGGCCAGGGCGTAGATGCCGGGAAGCTCCTCGATCCAGAAACTGAAGACGCCGTCGATCATCCGCTGGAGCAGACGGAAATCGAAGGTGATCACCAGGCCCAGCGCGACCCAGAGCGCCGCCCGGTGCCGATCGCCCAGCAGCAGGCCCAACCCGGCGGTGGCCGCCAACGCGGCCAGCACGCACACGGCCAGCGGGCGGACGACGTCGGACAGGTTGGTCATGCCCAGGTCGGCCGACATCAGGTAGAGCGGGAAATAGGCCGCGATCAGCAGCGGATACAGGGGAAAGCCAGCCGGCTCGCCGGCCCCGGCCGGCCTGCCGGACCGCTCAGCCCCGGTCATACCAGAACAGCCGGCGGCCGCTGTCTGCGACCGGCATCTCCCGCACGATCCGGGCGCGTCCGAGCAGCGCCGCCGTGAAGGCCTCGACGCAATAGCCGTCGAAGATATCCTCGCGCAGCGCCAGCATGCGCCGGACCGTGGGATCGTCCTTCGGCACGAACTCGATCACCCCGCGCGGGGCGAGCCCGGTCAGCCAGCCGACGGTCTGGTCCAGCGGCACGTTCCGGCCGATCACCAGGTGATGCTCGAAGGCGAGCGCCAGCAGACCGTCGGCCTGGCCGCGCCCCTGGATGCCGCGCCGCTCGTTCTGTTTCCAGCCCTGGTCGGGGCTCGGGTTCGCGGCGTCCTGGAACAGCGGCAGCAGGTTCAGCCGCTCGGAAACCGCCCGGTCGAAAGCCAGTTCCAGCGCCTTCTGGTCGAAATCGAAGCCGATCGCCGCCCCGGCTCCCGCTCCCAGCGCCACCGCCGAATAGTTGCCGCTGTTGCAGCCCAGGTCCCACAGCAGGGTCGGCCGGGTCGCCTCGGCGAACTCGGCGATGAAGCGGCACTTGGTCTCCTCCGCCGCATCCGTATAGGTGTTGTTGCGGGCATAGTCGCCCCAGACCGTCCTGCCGGTGTCGGCCGGCTTCAGCTTCTCGATCCAGCCCCTAAGCTGGGTCAGGATGCCGAGCAGCGACGGCTTCGGCAGGCCCTTGCGCCGGATACCGGCGGCTTCGGCCGTGCCCTTGTCGTTGGCCGACGCCTCCAGCCGCGCCTGGAGAACCACATAGGTCATCACCTGCCAGGACAGCTTCTTGCGGAACGGCAGCAGCCGGTTGAGATCGGCGGTCGGGATGCCCTCCAGGCTGCCGCGGTACCATTGGTTATGGGGAACGCCCAGTACCGCGCGCAGCAGCAGCGGGTTCAGGAACTGCTCGCAGAACTGCCTCAGGCCGGTCCAGTATTCCCCTTCCCGATAGCGCCGGAGCGACAGCAGGTCGATCAGCACCGGGCGCGGCCCGATGAACTGGACATTGTAGGCGCTGGCGTCGCTCAGCATGACATCGTCGGCCAGCAGCTCGATCTGGAGATCGAGATGCAGCAGCGCCGCCGCCTTCAGGGCCGGGAACGGCCATTCGTAGGGATACGACACGAAGGGGATGCGCGGATGCTCGACGACGATCGGCGCTCCCCGGACCTCAGCGCCTAGGGATAACGGCAGCAGGGCGGGATCGACCTCCTCCGACGCCACGAGGCGGCCGTCGGCAGCCAACCGGCGGAGCACCCCGCTGTCGCGGACGAAGGCATAGTCGGCGAGCGCCCGGGCGGCGATGGTGCGGAAAATCCGGCCGTCGGCCTCGAACACGTGTCCGGACGGGTCGCGGAAGGAACCGGGCTCGGCAGCGGTCATGCGTCAGCCGGCCTTGCCGTCGCGGGGATCTTCCCCGTCCCTCGGCGACACGGGCACGCGGCCGAAACGGCTTTTCAGCTTGCTCCAATACAGGCGGATGGCAAACAGACCTCCGGCGATACCGCCGATCAGACCCTGCAGGATCATGCTGCCCGTACCGGGGTCAAGATAAGCGTAAGCATTCCCGGTCGAAACGATCAACATTGCCGGAACCACCAGCAAAGCCATGCATATCCGGTTCATTCCGGTTGGCCTCCCACCATGCTCTTATCCTTGACGAAGACGACACGAGTCTTCGCGCGAATCCATCCGGATCAGACGGAAACGGGATTGGAGCACGGTAGGCGGGGCTCAACAACCCCACCCGACGTACATGAAAATGACACATCAGTGTAATAAACGGACGGGCAGGCTTCGGCGGCGGCGGGACGGTTCCGCCCCGTTACCGCAGGCTGGCCTGGGCCACCTGGCTCTGCCGGGTCAGCTCGTCGGGTCCCATCGCCACGGCGGTATAGAACGGCCCGCGCATCTCAGAGCAGTAATACTGGTCGCCCATGGCCAGCAGGCGCAGGGATTCGCCGTTGGAGATGCGGGTGTGCATCCTGTCGAACTCCGCCATGCCGCCCATCCGGTCCGCCAGCTCGCGCTGGGAACGGCGGAGGATCTCCGCGTTGCGGTTGGTGAAGCTGGCGTACCGGGCGAAAGCCGTGGGATCGCCCCAGACACGCCCGCAGGCGAGGCCCGCCAGCATCGTCCGCGTCTGCAGCGAGACGACCCGGTCGGCCGAGCTCTCGCCCAGCATCAGCGGCGTCTGCGCCGTTTCCAGTACAGGATCGTGTGTTTCCGCGCAGCCGGCCAGGATCAGCGCGCCGAGTAGAATGCTGACGACAGATCCCGCATTCGTGAAAAGGTTTTTCATTTTTGCCCACCGGAAAGTCAAAGCCTTGTGGAGCGTAGCACCTTCCCGCCCCGCAATTCGATAACGCTGACCGCGGGCGGAACCGTTGCCTCCATGAAGACTACCCCGACAGTTCCCCCATTTGTGCGCTGTACCCGGATCGGCGCCGGGGCATTCTTCAGGGACGATGGAATTTTCGATATGGCTGGCGTCGATGCGTGCGATCATCCTGCTCCTCACGATCCTGCTCGCAGGCTGCGTCACCGGCACCGCTCCGGACGCCGGCCCCGGCGTGGGCGCATCGGCAAGCGTCGGGCCGGCGAGCCCGCAGGCGCACGGCCAAGCCCAGGCCCAGACCCAGGCCGACGGGAGCGTGCGGCTGGTCACGCGCGTGCAGGATCTCCTCGCCCTGCTCGGCCATGATCCCGGAGGCGCCGACGGCATCGCCGGCCCGGCGACCAGGTCGGCCATGGCGCGGGCCGCCGCCGACCTCCGCATCCCGGTGCCGGAGGAACCCGACTTCCGCTTCGCCCGCGCGCTCGAAGCGGCCGTGACCGACCGCGTCCGCACCGCCCAGCGGCAGCTTGCCGTCCGGGGATACGATCCGGGGGCCGCCGACGGGCAACTCGGTCCCCGCACCCGCCGGGCGCTCGCCCGCTACCGCGCCGACAACGGCCTGCCGAACGGCCCGGCGATCGTGGCGGACTGGCCGGAGCCGGAACGGGAGGCGAAGCCGGTTCAGCCCGAGGCTCCAGCCCGCGATCCCGCCCCTCCCGGACCGCTGACGCCGGGCCGGCGAATCACCGTCCTGCTGCCCGGGGAGACGGAAGGACGCGTCCTGACGGTCGCGGACGACGGAACGGTGGAGGTGCCGGGCATGGGTACCGTCCAGGCCGCCGGGAGGCATGCGTCGGAGATCGAGAAGGATATCGCGGTCGGAATGCTCGACCGCTACATCGCGACCCTGGTCGGCGCCGTCCGCGTTGATGTCCTGCCGCCGTGAGCCTCCGGGACCCCTGCCCTCTGGGATAGACCCTCTTCCAAAGTAATACCACTTTCGTGTATCTGGAGTAGGTAGCCTCTATTCCAGTGGAAGAGATACGTTAATGAAATACACCCATATGGCATTGCTGGTCACGGCCACGCTGCTCGCGTCGGGCTGCGACAAGATCAAGGAATTCCTCCCGCCCGACCTGCCGCCGGCCCCCGTCGTCAAGGAGGCGAAGTGGCTGGACCAGAACTGGAGCCAGGCGGACCGGCACTGGTTCCACCATGCCACCCAGGGCACCTCGACCTTCCCGATCCCCTATTCCTGGTTCGTGGCCCTGGAGCAGCCGGAGATCACGATCTTCAGCGCCGCCCCCCTGCTCCGGGACGAGACCTACCTGTCGCGCTTCGGCTTCATCCCCAGCCCCAAGGCAACGCCGGGCCTCGCCGCGGCGGACTCCAACCGCTGGGGCCAGAAGGCCGGCGAGGTCAACCCCGACATGCTGCCGGTCGGGTTCGCCCGCACGCCCGGCTACGACGACCCCGCGACCGGCCGCAAGCTGCCCGACCAGGTCGGCCTGACCTGCGCCGCCTGCCATACCGGCCACTTGGAATACAAGGGCGTCAGCCTGCGCTTCGACGGCGGCACGGCGCCGGTCGATTTCGGCAAGTTCCAGACCGTGCTGGGCCTGTCGCTGGCCTATACCAAGTACCTGCCGTTCCGCTTCGGCCGCTTCGCCGACCGCGTGCTGGGGCCGAACCACACCGCCGACCAGAAGGCGGAGCTGAAGGCCCAGCTCGACGCGCTGATCGTCGCCGGCGAGGTGCTGTCCAAGAAGATGAAGGAGCTGCCGGGCGCCGACGCGGCCGAGGGCTTCGCCCGCCTGGACGCCCTGACCCGGATCGGCAACGCAGTCTTCGTCAACGCCCTGGTCGGCGCCAAGGACGCGCCGGGCTTCGACCCCTGGCAGAACTTCGCCCGCATCTCGGCGCCGGTGAAGTTCCCGCACACCTGGAACACCTCCTGGTTCGACTGGGTGCAGTACGACGCCTCGATCATGCAGCCGATGGTGCGCAACGCCGGCGAGGCGCTGGGCGTGGCGGCGAAGATCAACCTGACCAACCCCGGCCGCGAACTCTACGCCTCCTCCGTCCAGGTCGGGAACATCCACGACATGGAGGAGATGCTGGCCGGCTCCGACCCCCTCAGGAAGGTCCCCGGCCCCGACGGCCAGGAAGTGCCCCAGGGCTTCAACGGGCTGCTGGCACCGACATGGCCGGCGAAGGAGTTCGGCGCGATCGACCCGGCCAGGCGGGACGAGGGCCGCAAGCTCTACCGCGACCTGTGCCAGGGATGCCACCTGCCCCCGGTCAACGATCCGGACAAGGAATTCTGGTCCGACAAGTACTGGACCGAACTGCCCCAGGCGACCGGCAAATACCTGAAGGTCACCCAGGTCCCCATCTCCTTCGTCGGGACCGATCCTGGGCAGGCCGAAATCCTCCAGACCCGCACCGTGACGGTGCCGCCCTATGTCGCGATCGACTACAAGGACCCGTGCGCGCCGCCGTCGGCCGACGCGGCGCAGCCCGTGACCACCACCAGCTTCGCCGCGGCCCTGGGCTACACCGTGCAGCGGGCGACCGAGACCTGGTACCTGAACAACAAGGTGCCGCCCGAGCGGCAGGAGGAGATGAACGGCAACCGCGCCAACTGCCTCCAGGCCAAGGCGGTCTACAAGGCCCGCCCGCTCGACGGCATCTGGGCGGTCCCGCCGTTCCTGCACAACGGCTCGGTGCCGACCCTCCATGACCTGCTGCTCCCCGCGGCGCAGCGCCCCAAGAGCTTCTGCCTGGGCGGCCGTGAATACGACCCGAAGAAGCTCGGCTACGAGGCGTCCTGCGCCACGGGCACGACCGTGGTCGACACGACCGTCGCCGGCAGCCTGAACACCGGCCACGAGTTCAAGGACGGCCCCAAGGGCAACGGCGTCATCGGCCGCGCGCTGAGCGAGGCCGAGCGCATGGCCCTGCTGGAGTACCTGAAGAGCCTGTAGACCTCCCAGCTCATCGAGAGCAACCGTAGGTCGGCCTTCGCCCGCAAGGGCGAACGCCGACGCCCTGCATCGACGCGTCTGAGACGGTGTCGGCGTCGGCCTGCGGCCGAGGCCGACCTACGGCAATCCCCTCACCCGCCGCCACACCGGCCGAGAGTCGGCTGCCCTGGGATGGAACGACCTGATCGGGAACCGCCCCGGCGGGGGCAACGCAAGCGTGACTCAGGCTCTTGCCACAGATTACGGCGATGAACGAAGATACGGACCGGATTATCTGGGGATATCGCCGTGATCTGTGGCCGATTTCCTTCATTCCATGCCGGCCGCGAACAAGGCAGGCCGGATGAGGGCCGCCCCCTCACCCATGCCCCTCCCGCCCGGTCACCACCTTGCGGATCCGCCGCACCCCCTGCCAGACCAGCACCAGCACCACCGGCACCGCGATGCCGACCGCCAAGTCCGGGTCGATCGGCAGGCCGACGCCCTTCAAGGCCTTCGACAGGTACGAGACGATGCCGATCAGGTAATAGCTGATCGCGACCACCGACAGGCCCTCGACCGTCTCCTGCAATCTGAGCTGAAGACTGGCGCGGCGGTCCATGGAGAGGAGCAGGTCGCGGTTCTGCTCCTCCAGCGCCAGGTCAACCCGGGTGCGCAGCAGGTTGCTGGCGCGGCCGATGCGGGCCGACAGGGATTCCTGCCGCTTGGCGACCGCCTCGCAGGTATCGACCGCCGGGGTCAGGCGGCGGGCCATGAATTCCGCGATGGTCTGCATGCCCTCGATGCGGTCCTCGCGCAGCTCGGTGATCCGGCGGGTCACCAGGTCGTTGTAGGCCCGGGCGGCGGCGAAGCGGTAGGTCGTCTCGGCCGAGGTCTGCTCCGCCTCGGCGGCCAGCTTCGACAATTGCTGGAGCAGCGCCTGCTCGTCCTCCATGCGGGCGATATGGGTGGTCTGCTCGGTCAGACGGGCCAGTTCCGCCTCGATCCCGCGGATGCGCGGCAGCACGCCGCGGGCCAGCGGCAGGGCCAGCAGGGCCATCATGCGGTAGGTGTCGATCTCGAACAGCCGCTGGACCAGCCGCCCGGCCTGCCGCGGCTTGAGGCCGTGGTCGGAGACCACGTAACGCCCGAACCCGTCGGCATGGATGCGGAAGTCGGTCCAGCCGGTGGCGCCGCCGCCGGCCATCCGGGCGCCGACGAACCCGTCGGACCCGAACACCCCCTGGAGCCCCTCCGGCGTCGCCAGCGGCGAGTCGGACTGGACCAGCGACAGATGGACGCCGGTCAGCATCTCGCCCGCGATGCCGGCCAGCCATTCCGGCGGCAAGGCCATCAGCGCCGTGTCGGAGAAGCCGTCGCCGCCCTTCGTGTTCCCGGCGGGCCGGAACACCGTGTAGCTGCTGAACTCCGTATGGCGCTCCCACTTTATCCGGCAGGTGCCCAGGTCGGCGCTGTAATGGGTCGCCCCCGCCGGCGGCGGCGCCACCCCGGCGCGCTCGCACAGGCGGGCCAGATGGGCGCGGTCCCGCTCGCCCGCTCCCTCGCCGGACAGCATCGCGAGATGGGTCGCCCGGAGCGGGGCCCTCAGGCTCTCCGCCGGCCGGGCATGGACCTCGTTGGCCAGCGCCTCGCGCAGGGCATGGTCCTTCAGCGGGCGCAGGGGCGTGGTCAGCGTGGCGGTCATGGCGGCAGGCACTGGAATGGCTTCGGGTGCGGCAGATTAGCGGGTTTCGACGCCATTGGCTCGCGGGAAGTCGGTCGGGTCGGACCCGCCGAAAATTCGGGGGAGCCGGTTGATATGGCGCACGTGTTCTGGTAACGTTCCGGCTGGGCAACTCAACTTTATCATTGCGGAATGCTTCAGGGTTTTCGACAAATTAACCGGGCCGCCGCGATCGTCGCGGGCACGCTCTCCGAATCCGGCGCTCCAAACGGTGTCGCGTCCGGGTTGGAGCGTGCTATACAGGCGCCAACTCCGTACCCCGTGTGAAATGTCGATGATGACCCGTCTGTCTCCCGCCCTGATCCGCCTGGTCGCCGCCCCCCTGCTCGGCCTGAGCCTTGCCGCGTGCGCGTCCACCGAGGAGGCGCCCTATGTCGAGCGCCCGGTCGAAACGATCTATTCCGAGGCGGCCGCCGCCATGGATGAGGAACGGTACAAGGAGGCGGCGCGCCTGTTCGACGAGGTCGAGCGCCAGCACCCCTACTCGCAATGGGCGACCCGGGCGCAGCTGATGGCGGCCTACGCCCATTACCAGGCGCTGGCCTACGACGACGCGATCATCGCGCTGGACCGGTTCATCCAGCTCCACCCCGGCAGCGACGACATCGCCTACGCCTATTACATGAAGGGGCTCTGCTATTACGAGCAGATCACCGACGTGGGCCGCGACCAGCGGATCACCCAGCAGGCGCTCGACGCGCTGGGCGAGGTCACGCGGCGCTTCCCGGAATCGCCCTATTCCCGCGATGCGGCGCTTAAAATCGACCTGACCAATGACCATCTGGCAGGCAAGGAGATGGAGATCGGGCGCTACTACCTGCGCCAAGGCCATCAGAACGCCGCGATCGGCCGTTTCCGCACCGTCATCGAGAGATACCAGACCACCAGCCACGTGCCGGAAGCCCTGCATCGCCTGACCGAAGCCTACCTCGCCCTCGGCGTGGTGGACGAGGCGCAGGCGGCGGCGGCCGTGCTGGGTCACAACTTTCCGGGCAGCGAATGGTACGTAGACAGCTACGCCCTGCTGGTGGACGCGAACGTGCGGCCGGAGAGCAGCAGCAAATCATGGATCAGCCGGGCCTGGGCCTCGGTGTTCTAAGGCAGCCCATGCTGGTCGCGCTGTCGATCCGCGACGTCGTCCTGATCGAGCGTCTGTCCCTGTCGCTGAACGCGGGGCTGTGCGTCCTGACCGGCGAGACGGGTGCCGGCAAGTCGATCCTGCTCGACGCGCTGGGCCTTGCGCTCGGCGGCCGGGGCGACAGCACCCTGGTGCGCCACGGCAGCGACCAGGCCTCCGTCACCGCGGAGTTCGACCTGCCGGAGGACCACCCGGCCGTGGCCCTGGTGCGCGAGCAGGGGCTGGAGATCGAGGACACCCTCGTCCTGCGCCGGGTCGTCACGGCCGACGGGCGCTCGCGCGCCTATGTCAACGACCAGGCGATCGGCGTGACCCTGCTGCGCCGCCTGGGGGAGACGCTGGTCGAGGTCCACGGCCAGTTCGACACCCACGGCCTGCTCAACCCGCAGACCCACCGCTCCGTGCTGGACGCCTATGCCGGCCTCGCCACCATAGCGGCGCAGGTCTCGGCCGCGTACCGCGCCTGGCGCCAGGTCGAGGCCGCGCGCGAGGAGGCGGCGGAGGAGATCGCCCGCGCCCGGGCGGAGGAGGATTATCTCCGCCACGCCGTCGCCGAGCTGGACGAGCTCCGGCCCCGCCCCGGCGAGGAGGAGGAGCTGGCCGAGACCCGCACGGTCATGATGCACCGGGAGAAGGTGGTCGAGGCGCTGAACGCCGCCTTCGGCGAGCTGGCCGGCGAGCGCGGCGTGGAACGCGGCCTCAACGGCGCCCACCGCGCGCTGATGCGGATCATCGACAAGGCCGGCGGCCGGCTGGAGCCGGTGATCGGCGCCCTGGACCGCGCCCTGGCGGAGGTCGCCGACGCGGTCGCCACCCTCCAGGCGCTCTCCAACGACGAGGACATGGACGCCAATGCGCTGGAGAAGCTGGAGGAGCGGCTGTTCGCGCTCCGAGCGGCCGCCCGCAAGCACAATGTGGACGTGGACCGGCTGGCGGCGCTCCGCGAGGAGATGTCGCGCCGCCTCAACCTGATCGAGGACCAGGGCGACGCGCTGGAACGGCTCGCCCGCGAGGCGGCCCAGGCCCGCGACGCCTATCTGGAGGCGGCGAAACGCCTGTCCGACTTCCGCCGCAAGGCCGCGGGCAAGCTGGACGCCGCGGTCGCCCGCGAGCTGCCGCCGCTCAAGCTGGACCGCGCCCGCTTCACCACCGCGCTGGAGCCGCTGGACGAATCCTCCTGGGGTCCCGACGGCATCGACCGCGTCGCCTTCCTGGTGGCGACCAACCCGGGCTCTCCCCCCGGCCAGATCAACAAGATCGCCTCCGGCGGCGAGCTGGCGCGCTTCATGCTGGCGCTCAAGGTGGTGCTGGCCCAGGTCGGCACCGTGCCCACCCTGGTGTTCGACGAGGTGGACACCGGCATCGGCGGCGCCGTCGCGGCGGCGGTCGGCGAGCGGCTGGCCAAGCTGGGACGCGACCGGCAGGTGCTGGTGGTGACCCACAGTCCCCAGGTGGCGGCGCGCGGCGCCCATCACCTGAAGGTGCAGAAGCAGGTCCAGAAACAGGATTCGGAGGAAAGGGTGACGACGGAAGTGGTGGAATTGGGCGACCGGCAGCGGCGCGAGGAGATCGCGCGCATGCTCTCCGGCGCCAAGGTCACCGAGGAGGCCCGCGCCGCCGCGGAAAGCCTGATCGCGGGGCACGGCTGATGACGGCGGGCGCCCGCGAAGCCGTCCGCGACATCCCCGCCGACGAACTCTCCCCCGAGCAGGCCGCCGAGGAGTTGGCGGCCCTGGCGGCGGAGATCGCCCACCACGACACCCTGTACCACCAGCAGGACCGGCCGGAGATCTCCGACGCCGCCTACGATCTGCTCCGCCGCCGCAACGACGCGATCGAGCTGCGCTTCCCCGAGCTGAAGCGCGGCGACAGCCCGTCCCGGAAGGTCGGGGCCGCCCCCGCCGCGGGCTTCGCCAAGGTCCGCCACGCCGTGCCGATGCTGTCGCTGGGCAACGCCTTCGCGGGCGAGGACGTCCAGGAATTCGTCCAGCGCATCTGCCGCTTCCTGAACATCAAGGAGGCGGACCAGGTCGAGTTCGTCGCCGAGCCCAAGATCGACGGCCTGTCCTGCTCGCTGCGCTACGAGAAGGGCCGGCTCGTCCTCGCCGCCACCCGCGGCGACGGACAGGAGGGCGAGGACGTCACCGCCAATGTCCGGACCATCGGCGACGTGCCGGAGCAGCTCGCCGGCCCGGTCCCGGACGTGCTGGAAGTGCGCGGCGAGGTCTACATGGACCGGGCCGAGTTCATGGCCCTGAACGAGCGGCAGGCCGCCGCCGGCAAGCCGATCTTCGCCAACCCGCGCAACGCCGCCGCCGGCAGCCTGCGCCAGCTCGACTCCAGGATCACCGCGTCGCGGCCCCTGGGCTTCTTCGGCTATTCCTGGGGCGAGGTGTCGGAACCGCTGGGCACGACCCAGTGGGAGGTGCGCCGGCGGCTGGAGGACTGGGGCTTCCGCCCGAACAAGCCGGCCGAGCTGTGCTGCGGCGCCGACGCGCTGCTGCGCTACTACGACCAGGTGCAGGAGCGGCGCAGCACCCTGCCCTTCGACATCGACGGCGTCGTCTACAAGGTCAACCGGCTTGACTGGCAGGACCGGCTGGGCTTCGTCAGCCGGGCGCCGCGCTGGGCCATCGCCCACAAGTTCCCGGCGGAGCAGGCCCAGACCCGGCTGAAGGACATCACCATCCAGGTCGGCCGGACCGGTGCCATGACCCCCGTGGCCGAGCTGGAGCCGGTGACGGTCGGCGGCGTCGTGGTCAGCCGCGCCACCCTGCACAACGAGGACGAGATCCGGCGCAAGGACGTGCGCAAGGGCGACCTCGTCGTCGTCCAGCGCGCCGGCGACGTGATCCCGCAGATCGTCCAGGCCGTCCTGGACAAGCGCCCGGCCGACTCCGAAGCTTACGTCTTCCCCGACCACTGCCCGGTATGCGGCAGCGCCGCCGTCCGGCCGGAGGGCGAGGTGATCCGCCGCTGCACCGGCGGCCTGATCTGCGAGGCCCAGGCGGTGGAGCGGCTGCGCCATTTCGTCAGCCGCGACGCCTTCGACATCGAAGGGCTGGGCGAGAAGATCATCCGGGAATTCTGGGACGAGGGCATGGTCCGCCGGCCCGGCGACATCTTCCGCCTGCGCGAGAAGGACGCCGCCAGCCTGACCCGGCTGAAGAACCGCCACGGCTGGGGCGAGAAGTCGGCGGCCAAGCTGTTCGACAGCATCGACGCCCGCCGCAGCATCCCGCTCGACCGCTTCATCTTCGCGCTCGGGATTCCCCAGGTCGGCCAGACCACCGCCCGCCTGCTGGCCCGCAGCTACCGCGGCTTCGACCATTGGCGCGAGCAGATGGCCGCCGCCCAGGTACACGGCTCCGAAGCCTATGGCGAGCTGATCGGGATCGAGCAGATCGGCCCCTCGGTCGCCGACGACCTGCTGGGCTTCTTCGCCGAGCCGCATAATCTGGAAGTGCTGGACGACCTGCTGGCCGCCGGGGTCGCCGTCACCGATTTCGTGCCGCCCAGGGTCCAGTCCTCGCCCATCGCCGGCAAGACGGTCGTGTTCACCGGCACCCTCGAAACCGTGACCCGCAGCGAGGCCAAAGCCCGGGCCGAGTCCCTCGGCGCCAAGGTGGCCGGCTCCGTCTCGTCCAAGACCGACTATGTGGTGGTCGGCGCCGATGCCGGCAGCAAGGCGACCAAGGCCCGCGACCTCGGCCTCACCACCCTGACCGAGCAGGAGTGGCTGGACCTCGTCGCCTCGCAGTAGGGGTCAATAGGTCGCCCGCTGCTCGAACCCGTCCACGCTCGGGTAACCCGCCGGCGCGACCGCCACGCCGGCGACCCGGGCGTGCTTCGGTCCCCGCCGGCAGGCCTCGACCATGTCGTCCACCTGCCCGGCCGGCCCGGCGAAGACCGCCTCGACCGTCCCGTCGTTCCGGTTGCGCACCCAGCCGACCAGCCCGCGCGAGCGCGCCTCCTCGACCGTCCAGGCGCGGTACCACACCCCCTGGACCTTGCCCGAAACCGTGACGTTGACCGCCTTGGTGTCATTCATGGACGCGAACCCCGCAAACCCTTGGATCGGTGATGACGTTGCCAGTGGTGGAGGGGCGGCGTCCCGCCGCCCGTGGTGCGCGGGACGCGCACCCTCCTCACCGCTTCCATCGATCGAACAGCCCCATGGCGAAGGCGGCGTGGATCGCCAGCGGCGCTCCCCACGCGACCAGGGGGAAGACGAACCAGACCCTGCCCGGCGTCAGCAGGAAATTGATCGGCACCAGCAGGATCATGGCCGAGAAATAGATGATCAGGTGGTTCAGGAACCCGCGCAGCCGGCGCTTCGCCGGGCCGGCCTCATCCCGTTCCTCCACCTCTTCCCTGGGCTCTTCCCTGGGCTCGCCTTCGGACGGCAGCTCTTCCATGGCCCCGCCCCGGCTCAGCGGCCCGCCGCCTTCAGGAAGCCGCGGATCAGGTCCGGGTCCTTGTGGCCCGGCCGGTCCTCGACCCCCGAACTGACATCGATCGACGCGGCGCCGCTGACCGCGATGGCCTCCGCGACGTTGTCCGCGGTCAGCCCGCCCGACAGCATCCAGGGCTTGGACCAGGTCCGCCCGGTCAGGATGGTCCAGTCGAAGGCGATGCCGTTGCCGCCCGGAAGGGCCGCGACCTTGGCCGGCGGCTTGGCGTCGAACAGCAGCCGGTCGGCCACCGCGGCATAGGCCTCGGCGGCGTCCAGGTCCGCCGCGGAGGACACCTTGATCGCCTTCATCACCGGCATGGAGAAGGCGGCCCGGATCTCCGCGACCCGCTCCGGCGTCTCGTCGCCGTGGAGCTGGATCAGGTCGAGCGGCACCTGGCTCACCACATGCTCCAGGTACTCGTTCGTGGGATCGACGAACAGCCCGACCGTCCTGACGCCCGTCGGCACCATGCGCGCCAGCTCCGCCGCCAGGGGCGGGGCCACGTGCCGGGGCGAGCGCTCGTAGAACACCAGCCCGATATAGCGCGCCCCACCCTGGACCGCGGCGGTGACCGCGCCGGGATGGCTGACGCCGCAGATCTTCACCTGAACAGTCATGTCCGATTCCTAAAGTTCGCCGACGATGGCGCGGGCGGCCTCGGCCGGGTCCGGCGCCTGGGTGATCGGGCGCCCGATGACCAGGAAGTCCGCCCCCTGCTCGACCGCGTCGCGCGGGGTCATCACGCGCTTCTGGTCGCCCACGGCGGAACCGGCCGGCCGGATGCCCGGCACCATCAGCACGAAATCGTCGCCGCACTCGGCCCGCAGCGCCGCCACCTCGGCCGGCGAGCAGATGACCCCGTCCAGGCCGGAGGACCGGGCCAGCGCCGCCAGCCGCCGGGCCTGGTCCAGCACCGGGACGCCCTGCCCGACCGCCACCAGGTCGTCGTCGTCCAGGCTGGTCAGCACCGTGACGCCCAGCAGCCGGGGCCGCGGCAGGTCGGTCATGGAGGCCGCTTCCGCCGCCGCCCGCATCATCGCCGGCCCGCCGCCGGTGTGGATGGTCAGGAAAGTGGGCTGGAGCGGCAGCACCGCCCGCACCGCCGCCGCGACCGTGTTGGGGATGTCGTGGAGCTTCAGGTCCAGGAACAGCGGCAGCCGCACGCCGCCCATGACGGCCCGGATGCCCGACGGCCCCTGCCCGCAGAAGAATTCCAGCCCCAGCTTGACCCCGCCCACGAAGCCGGTCAGCCGCTCGGCCAGATCGCGCGCGGCGTCGATCTCGGGCGTGTCGATGGAAACGAAGATCCGGGAGGCCGGCGAGGTCATGATGATGTATCCGTCATTGTGTCCCGCTCCGTCACTGGTCCCGCGGGACGGGTTGGCGGCCGGCGGCCCACGAGGTCAATGTCGGTCCCAGGTCCGGGTTTTCCAAGGCCGCCGCCATGCGTTCGCCCAGCACGGGGCCGAATTTAAAGCCGTGGCCGGAGAATCCGGTCATCACCCAGGCCCGTCCCCCCGACGCTCCCGCCCCGTCCAGCGGCTCGACGACGAAGCGCTCGTCCTTCTCGCAGGTATAGAAGCAGGTGGCGGCGCTGGCGATCGAATAGCGGTCCGGATCGGCCAGCCGCGCGCGGCCGAACGCCCAGATGCGCTCCGCCTCCTCCAGCCCGGCCTCCCGGTCCCGGTCCGGGTCGCCGGCAAGGGTAAATCGGTGGTCGCCGATCTTCATGCCCGTCCCGGCCACCGGCGGCACCAGGTAAAAGCCGCAGTCCGGGTCGATGTCCAGCACCATCGGGTGCTTCGCCCAAGCCGCGCGCAGCCCCTCCGGCATCGTCAGGTAGGTCAGCACCTGCCGGGACGGCACCGCCCGCCCGGCCAATTCCGGCACCAGCCGCGGCACCCACGGCCCCGCCGCGACCACCAGCGCGTCGGCCCGCACCACCGACCTGTCGGCCAGCCGGATCGTTGCCGTCGCCGGGTCCAGGTCGAGCACGGCGGCATGGGGATGGATGGTGACGTTGCGGCCCGGCAGATGGTGCGCCAGCAGTTCGACGATGCGCCCGGCCAGCAGCACGCCGCCGGTCTCCAGGTGGAACGCCTCCCGGATCCCGCGCGCCTCGATCAGCGGGAACTCCGCCGCCAGCGCCGCCCCCGACAGCCAGCGCACCGCCCGCCCGCGTTCGGCCAGGGTCGCGGCGCTCTCGTGCAGCCAGGCGGTATCCTCGATCGAGCCGATGCACAGCGTCCCGGTCGGCTCGTACAGGCGCTGCCCCAGGTCGGCCCACAGCCGCTCCCAAGCGCCGTAGGCCTCGTCCACCATGTCGGTGTAGCCGCCCTCCGCCCCATAGGCGTGGCGGATCAGCCGGTGCTGGTCGACCGAGGACCCCAGCGGGTTCGGCACCGCGTGCTGGTCGTAGACGCTGACCCTGTGCCCCCGGCGCGCGAGCGCCCAGGCGGTGGAGAGGCCCATGATTCCGGCCCCGACCACCGCGACATGCATTCCCATGATCCCTTGGATCCCTTCGCGAGTATTCCTTCGCGCCTCAGGTGACTTCGACGGCGTACTGGGCGGCGGCGAGGTCTTCCAGCGCGGTGCCGACCGACTTGAACAGGGTGATCTGATTATAGAACCGCCGCCCGGCGCGGTCGCCGCGGGTCAGGTCGAACAGGTCGCCGGCGATGTCGTCCACCGTCATCAGCCCGGCCGCCAGCGGCTGGGTGATGTCGCCGGCCTCCTTCGTGGCGCCCTCGCGGGTATCGACGAAGATGCGGGCGCGGGCGATCGCCGCGTCGTCGGCCTCCCGCATCTCGGGCGTGAAGCCGCCGACCAGGTCCACGTGGACGCCCTCGGCCAGCCACTCCCCCCGGATCAGCGGCTCGCGCGACAGGGTGGCGCAGGACACGATGTCGGCCCCGCGCACCGCCCCCTCCAGGTCCTGAGTCGCGGAAACCTTCATCCCGCGCCGGTTGAGCTGCTTCGCCAGCCGGTCGGCCTTGGCCGGGTCGCGGCCCCAGACCAGCACCTCGCGGATCGGCCGAACGGTCGCGTGGGCCAGCACCAGATGGGGCGCCAGCGCGCCGGTCCCAACCATCAGCAGCCGGCTGGCGTCGTTCCGCGCCAGGTAGGAGGCCGCCAGGGCCGAGGCCGCCGCCGTCCGCTTGACGGTCAGCGCCGGCCCGTCGATCATGGCCAGCGGCGCGCCGGTCTTGCCGCTCAGCAGCAGGTAGGAACCCATGATCGAGGGCAGGCCGCGCGTCCCGTTGTCGGGGAACACGGTGACCAGCTTGACCCCGATATAGCGGCCGACCTGCCAGGCCGGCATCACCAGCAGCGTGGCGGCGTGCTGGTCGAAGGTCGGGATGGTGTGGTGGTGCCGGACCGGCGCGTCGCACCCCGAGCGGAACATCTTCCGCAACCTCTCGATCAGCGGCCCGAACTCTAGGGCCGCCTCCACCTCGGCGGCACTGATAGTCCTCATCAGCCCTTCCGTACTGCTTGCAGCCTCACGGCCGGCGTCACTGCGCCCGGGCCGTCTCGATCTGGGACATCGGCACCCGGCGCGCCGCGGCGTCGGACGTCAGCATCGGCGCGTTGCTCGCGGCCAGCCGCTGGGCCGCCTCGGCGACGCGCTTCTCGGCGGCGGTGCGCTCCTCCCGCTCGCGGGACAGCTCGCGCTCCAGCTGGGCGGCCTTGCGTCCGCGCACGCGGGCGGCGACGCGGTGCTTGCGGTCGGCGCTCCAGGCGACGAAGCCGCCGGCCAGGAAGCCCAGGACCAGCGCCGTGAGCGCCGCGACATAGATCGGCACCGTGATCGAGAACGGCAGCGGCCACAGGGCCAGCTCGACGGGATCGCGGTTCGACACGGCGAACGACACGATGACCAGGGCGATCGGGATGGTGATGATCCAGGACAGGTAACGCACGGGCTTCCTCGCCTCTTGAAGCTTCAATCACGGAGCGGCTCGGCCGAGGGTCGCGGCGACGCGGCCTCGGCGGACAGTGACCCTTACTCCGTGTTCAGACGTTCGCGCAACTGCTTGCCGGTCTTGAAGAAGGGAATAAACTTCTGCGTCACGTGGACGCTGGCGCCGGTGCGCGGATTGCGCCCGACCCGGGCGTCGCGCTTCTTCACTGAGAACGCCCCGAACCCGCGCAGCTCCACCCGGTCGCCGCGCGCCAGCGCCTCCGATATCTCGTCGAAGATGGTGGTGACGATCTTCTCGATGTCGCGCTGGTACAGGTGCGGATTCTGTTCGGACAGACGAAGAATCAGTTCAGACTTTGTCATTGGTCCCGACTCTCCCTGGTTGCGCGGGCGTTCCCTTGAACTGGGGATCTCTCTCCGCGGCCAAGCCCAACGGTGCCATGCCGGGACCGGCACCGTCAAGGTAAGTTCTTATGATACAACAGTTTAGAGCGGCCCCCGATCAGGTCGGACCGCTTCGGCCCACGCAGCCCGCCGATCCACTCGCCGCACCATGTTACGCCATGGCCGCAACCGACGGCTCGATGCAAGGCAAAGGTGATGCGGCCCGTCGATCGTAGGTTGCGCCCACGGCGCAACGCATCGCTTCGGCTGCCCCAACCCGGCCCAACCTGATCGGGCGCAACTCTAGCCCGATACGTTCTTGCCCATGCGCTCGTTGAACCGGGCGACCGCCCGGGCATGGGCCAGCCCGATCAGCGGCCGGCACTCCTCCTGGAAAGTCTTTGCGGAGGGATTGATGACGCTCACCCAGCCGTCCCAGCCATAGCTCGGATGGGGCATCAGCGTGTCTATCATCGTGAAGTCCCACGGTCCCGCGATCACGTCGCCTTTGGAAGGTGTCTTCCGCAGCCGGCCGAACAGCTCGACATAGGTTTCCCTCGGCACCCCCAGATCCAGGCGGAACAGCCCCCCGCGATCCAGCCGGCTGGCCTTGTCGCCCTTCCCGTCCTTCCGCTTCAGGGTCGCCATGTGCGTCCCCTGTTCCAAGCGGTCCTCCGGATTGTAGAAATACTCGTCCTGGCCCGGCCCGGGGATCACCCGCACCTCCGCGCACGTCTCCATGATATACCGATGAATCTCCTCCGGCGTCACAGCGCATCCTCCCCGGCTTTCAGACGCCCCCAATTACCACTTTCGCGAAAGAAACTCCCTGCGACACGTCAACCCTCGCCAGCCGCGAACCAAACATACCTTGAATTTTGCGCGAATCCCCTTTACTGGAAGACCCCTGCGGGCGAAGCGGCCGCTCCCGGCGCCGGCCCGATCGGGACCACCCCGGCCGGCCCGGGGCACAGGACCAGCGTCCATCGTCAGCCGATGACGGGTACCGGCCCCCAGACCCCGCCCGGACGCCTTTTCTTCCCCTCCCCGCGCCGTCCCCGGCAGGAGCGATCTCGCATGTCAGCCTTCTACGTCCGCATAGAGCTCGGCACCCCGGTCATCCTCAATCCCGTGCTCACGCTGGACGGCCTGCTGGCCCGCCTCGCCTTCGACCGGCTGGGCGACGCCGGCGCGGCGCTGGACGGCCTGCCGCTGGAACGCCACGGCGCGATCCACAAGGCGTCGATGCTGTTCGCCGAAGGCCCGGCCCCGCAGGCGCCGGTCAGCATGGTCCGGCTGGTCAATCCGGGAAAGACGCTGACCGCCGACATGGTGCGGCCGAAGCGGGGCGCGAAGCTGCCCAACATCCGCATCCACCGGGGCGAGTTCAAGAGCCTGCTCGACACCTACACCGCGATCCTGCCCCGCGCCCTGTGGGCGTTCGGCCGGGGCGACCCCGACGCCGTCCGGGAGGAGCTGCGCGGAGCCAAGGCGATCGGCAAGAAGCGCGCCCAGGGCTGGGGCGAGGTCGCCGACATCCAGGTCGAAGAGGTCGAGGTCGAGGCCGACGCCCGTTTCGGCCTGATGACGGCCGACGGCGAGCCCGGCCGGGCGGTCCCCTGGCCGCTCTGGCGGGAGATCGGCGGCCGGCAGGACGGCGTGACCACGACCATGGCGAAGACCGGGTTCCCCCGCTGGTCCTGCGAGCCGGAATTCTGCGCCGTGCCGTCCCGCCCCGTCGTGTCCCCGCGCGAGATGCGCGCCATGCTGGTCGGCCCCTGAAGCCGGACGCCCGCGGGGCGGACCCATCGCAGGAGATTTCGAATGGTGGACAGGCTTGACTTCGTCTTCGAGCGCTGGGCGCGCTATTGGCTTCCCCCGGAGGAGGAGACCGGCGACCGCCGGGCCGACGTGGACCGCGCGATCAACCGCACCCATGCCCGCATCGGCGGCGGCACGCTGCGGATCAACACCGGCCTGCTGGTGGTCACCGGCGCCTCTACCCTGGCGGTCCTGCCCGTCGAGCCGAGCCGGCCGCTGCCGGAGTGGATCGACCACCGCCCCAGGATCGACAAGCCCATGCTGTTCCTCAACGGCCTGCTTGCCGCCCCGCCGCCGCCGCCCAGCATGCTGGTCCAGTTCTCCCAGGCCGCCGTCGGCCCCGACGACCTGGTCCTCAACATGGGAACCGTGGTGTCGATCAGCACGGCCAAGGGAGCGGTCTGGGTCAACCACCCCCGCACCAAAGCTCTCGCCGCCCTCCTGTCCGGCCTGAAGATCGACCTGTGCCGAAAGGCGCTGGACCTCGCCCGCCGCCGCGACGCCGGCGACGGCGGCCGCTCGGTGCCCGGCAAGCCGAACAGCGGCAAGTTCGACGGCGACTGGATCGACCGAGAGTTCAAGGCGATCGCCGACCAGCTCGGCATCGGCCTGGACCGCCTGCACGACATCCTGGACGCCATGACCGAGGCGAACAGAACGGAAATCCAAACCGCCGTTCTACTCGCGAAGCAGGCCGAAACCGCATGAGGGGAGTGAAGTCCGCAGAATTTTTTGGGTGTTTTTGCGAGTTGGATCAATGTTTTAGTACAACATCTCCTGGGGCAGCCCCGATTTCGGGGGCTGACGACAGGTGGTTGACCTCGACCATGAACGGCTCGGCCCCTGGGGCAGCCCCGATTTCGGGGGCTGACGACAGGGCACCATGCCATCGCCGCCGCCTTGCATTCCCTGGGGCAGCCCCGATTTCGGGGGCTGACGACAGGGGTCAGGTCGAGCACGCCGGACATGCCGCACCTGGGGCAGCCCCGATTTCGGGGGCTGACGACAGGAAACCCTCCGCACGGACGGATGCACGGTCGCCTGGGGCAGCCCCGATTTCGGGGGCTGACGACAGGTCATCCAGGCGCATGAACTGCAGAACATCCCCTGGGGCAGCCCCGATTTCGGGGGCTGACGACAGGACGACGCGTTGCAGGTCGGCAACGCCCTCTCCTGGGGCAGCCCCGATTTCGGGGGCTGACGACAGGAGCACGGTGAAGGCGACGACGGCCCGGCGGCCTGGGGCAGCCCCGATTTCGGGGGCTGACGACAGGGCTCCAGGCCGACGCCCATCGACGACCGCACCTGGGGCAGCCCCGATTTCGGGGGCTGACGACAGGGACCTCCAATTTGACCAAAGGCCAGTATGGCCTGGGGCAGCCCCGATTTCGGGGGCTGACGACAGGATACCGAGGCCGGATCAACGGTGGTGCGGCCCTGGGGCAGCCCCGATTTCGGGGGCTGACGACAGGCAGCACGGCGATACTGAGCGAAGGTCACCTCCTGGGGCAGCCCCGATTTCGGGGGCTGACGACAGGGACGACCTGGTGCGCGTGTTCGCCGATCACCCTGGGGCAGCCCCGATTTCGGGGGCTGACGACAGGAAATCCGGCATGGCCGCGCATCTGTCGAAGCCTGGGGCAGCCCCGATTTCGGGGGCTGACGACAGGCCTTGCCCCTCGAATTTCCCGCACCATCCCCTGGGGCAGCCCCGATTTCGGGGGCTGACGACAGGTAATCGGGCGACGTGACGAGTTGTATGACCCTGGGGCAGCCCCGATTTCGGGGGCTGACGACAGGAGGGCGAGCCGAACACCATCCTGGCGGCGTCCTGGGGCAGCCCCGATTTCGGGGGCTGACGACAGGGTCCGACGACATCCCGACCGCGCCGAAGCACCTGGGGCAGCCCCGATTTCGGGGGCTGACGACAGGTGCCGTCGTCGGCGGGCGTCGGCCTGGAGCCCTGGGGCAGCCCCGATTTCGGGGGCTGACGACAGGTGCCTGTCTCTCCTGATGTTTGGATATTCCCCTGGGGCAGCCCCGATTTCGGGGGCTGACGACAGGGGCTGGCCTCCTCGGTCGTCACCAGCCGAACCTGGGGCAGCCCCGATTTCGGGGGCTGACGACAGGCTGACCGCTCCACCCGTCGCACCACGCGGCCCTGGGGCAGCCCCGATTTCGGGGGCTGACGACAGGCCAAAGCGCCCTCAACATGGTGAGTGGAATCCTGGGGCAGCCCCGATTTCGGGGGCTGACGACAGGCGCCATCGGCGGGATGAGCCTGTCCGATCCCCTGGGGCAGCCCCGATTTCGGGGGCTGACGACAGGGCATGATGATCACGCCGCCGATGACCGCAGCCTGGGGCAGCCCCGATTTCGGGGGCTGACGACAGGACACCAGCCCCAAAGCCGTATATCTCCCCGTCCTGGGGCAGCCCCGATTTCGGGGGCTGACGACAGGTGGATCGCCGCCACCATCGCGGGATACCGGCCTGGGGCAGCCCCGATTTCGGGGGCTGACGACAGGGGCCGACGCGATCGCCCCGCCGGACGAGGCCCTGGGGCAGCCCCGATTTCGGGGGCTGACGACAGGGCAGTATGACGGCGTGCTTCGGGTGGCGCGCCTGGGGCAGCCCCGATTTCGGGGGCTGACGACAGGCCGAACGGGTTTGTCTTCGTTACGAACTCACCTGGGGCAGCCCCGATTTCGGGGGCTGACGACAGGGACCTTGCCCTTGCGGTCGCCGGGCCGCAGCCTGGGGCAGCCCCGATTTCGGGGGCTGACGACAGGGCTCGGCGGCCGTCCACCTGCTGACCCCGCCCTGGGGCAGCCCCGATTTCGGGGGCTGACGACAGGGCCCAAGCACAGGATGCCGGATCGTATCCTCCTGGGGCAGCCCCGATTTCGGGGGCTGACGACAGGCGCCTCATCGCGGTCCTCTTCATCCAGCACCCTGGGGCAGCCCCGATTTCGGGGGCTGACGACAGGCAGTGGTCTCACAGGCCGCAAGGGACACGACCTGGGGCAGCCCCGATTTCGGGGGCTGACGACAGGCCTTCTTCAGCTCGGCCCGGCCGCCATCGGCCTGGGGCAGCCCCGATTTCGGGGGCTGACGACAGGGGTGGCCGCCAGCGACCTCAACGACCACGGCCTGGGGCAGCCCCGATTTCGGGGGCTGACGACAGGGCGCGAGATCATCGACGCGTACCGCGACTGCCTGGGGCAGCCCCGATTTCGGGGGCTGACGACAGGTGGCGGAGGGTCGGCAGGCGCTCGACGCGCCCTGGGGCAGCCCCGATTTCGGGGGCTGACGACAGGCGCTGGCTCGTCGCGACGGCACCGGCCGGCCCTGGGGCAGCCCCGATTTCGGGGGCTGACGACAGGTCGGCGGCGCACGCCTCGACGGTGCGGTAGCCTGGGGCAGCCCCGATTTCGGGGGCTGACGACAGGCGTAGAGGCCGTATCGCACGGATCCCGTCACCTGGGGCAGCCCCGATTTCGGGGGCTGACGACAGGTCGCGCTTGACCTGGGCGCCGCTGGCCTTGCCTGGGGCAGCCCCGATTTCGGGGGCTGACGACAGGAGGCGACGATCGCGGACGCGGCCGGCGAGACCTGGGGCAGCCCCGATTTCGGGAGCTGACGACAGGTCCGCCATCTCGATCACCACGTCGCCGCCCCTGGGGCAGCCCCGATTTCGGGGGCTGACGACAGGGCGAACGCGATGATGATGATCCACAACCGGCCTGGGGCAGCCCCGATTTCGGGGGCTGACGACAGGCAGGACGCGGCATGACCACTCCACCGGACGCCTGGGGCAGCCCCGATTTCGGGGGCTGACGACAGGAATACACGTTCGGCCAGGGCGACGTGTTCTCCTGGGGCAGCCCCGATTTCGGGGGCTGACGACAGGTCCGGGCGCTCGGGCCGCTCGAAAAGCTCCCCTGGGGCAGCCCCGATTTCGGGGGCTGACGACAGGTGGTCAGGTCGGCGATTGGGTCCGGCCGGACCTGGGGCAGCCCCGATTTCGGGGGCTGACGACAGGTCGAACTCCGCGCCGTCCTGGCGCTCTGGCGCCTGGGGCAGCCCCGATTTCGGGGGCTGACGACAGGAGAATGACTAAAGGGGACCCTGAGGCCCCCCTGGGGCAGCCCCGATTTCGGGGGCTGACGACAGGCGCGCGCCCTGGCGGGCCTTCGCCTTGGCCCCTGGGGCAGCCCCGATTTCGGGGGCTGACGACAGGTAGAGGCGCACGCCGCCCGGCAGGCTTTCGTCCTGGGGCAGCCCCGATTTCGGGGGCTGACGACAGGCGCTCCGGGATGCTCGCGCGGTCGGTGCCGCCTGGGGCAGCCCCGATTTCGGGGGCTGACGACAGGATTCGGGACCGTTGCCCGCACCGCGCCGGGCCTGGGGCAGCCCCGATTTCGGGGGCTGACGACAGGCTGGGCGGGCTCCTGGGCCTGCCGCTGGAACCTGGGGCAGCCCCGATTTCGGGGGATGACGACAGGTGGGCGACAAGGCGTGGTACCAGGGAGACCCCTGGGGCAGCCCCGATTTCGGGGGCTGACGACAGGGTCGGAATGGTTCGCTGTCGCCCGGACGAGCCTGGGGCAGCCCCGATTTCGGGGGCTGACGACAGGCGCAGCTCATGGATGCCATGGCGCGCGGGCCTGGGGCAGCCCCGATTTCGGGGGCTGACGACAGGCCCTTCTGGCTTGCGATGACGATTGCTTGCCCTGGGGCAGCCCCGATTTCGGGGGCTGACGACAGGGGCCATGCCGTCACTTGGCACACCGGCAGCCCTGGGGCAGCCCCGATTTCGGGGGCTGACGACAGGCGGAGGATGATGTACTCGACCTTTGGGTTGCCTGGGGCAGCCCCGATTTCGGGGGCTGACGACAGGTGGCTCACCCTGTCCCTTCTGCTGGCCCTGCCTGGGGCAGCCCCGATTTCGGGGGCTGACGACAGGGAGGTGGCCGCCTTCGCCGACGGCATGGCGCCTGGGGCAGCCCCGATTTCGGGGGCTGACGACAGAAGCGCTGCCCTGCCGGTGAAGACGTTGGCGCCCAGGGCAGCCCCGATTTCGAGCCATGCTTGACGATACGGGGCGGCGGAACCCAAGGCGGCAAACAATAAAAAAGGGGCGCCTTCCAGACGCCCCTTTATCGATCCCAGCGGCAATAAGTTGCCGCTCCCCCTGGGGGATGCGGGAAACGCAGCGGCAATCAGGCTGCTTTCTGCGCCTCTTCCGCCGGCACGTCCGTCTGATGGCGCCAGTTCCGATAGAGGCACGACAGCCCTTTCATTTCCTCACCCATGGACTTGCCCGACGCAATGAATGCTGTCCGGAATGCTTCGTAAAGCTCCTGCTCGCTCATATTCTCTCTCCCGCGCATTGCACGTTGATATAATTTATGGCTACACATCCCCCGGACGCTAACGTCGAGTTCAGGGTGAAGTTCCTTTGATACGCCAACGGCGCCCCTAGCGTACTGTCGATCAGTACCATTATGCAGGTACATCTGCAAAACCGCTGACCTCTCCCCAAGGTTTTCGCTCCCGCAGCGGCCACGACACCGCCAGGATCACCGGCTTCTCCCGCACCGCCCCGTTCCCCACCCCATTCCCCACCCCGTTGCCTTCCCCATTCACCGGCTCGGGCGCCAGCGGCACGCCGACGGCGACCAGAACGCCGTCCGGCCTGCATGTCAGCGGCCCCGGCGAGACCGTGCCCCGAACCGCCATCCCGCTCCGCGCCGCCTTCCGGATCAGCGCGGCGACCGGGCGCCGCCGCTCCTGGTCGCGCCAGTCGGTCCCGGCGAAGTTCTCCGGAAGACCCAGCAGGCCGGCCGCGGCGGGGAACATGCCGAAGCACTGCGGCGACCGCATGCCGCCCCGGTCCCGCGCCAGGACGAAACCGGCGCAACCGGGGATCAGCAGGTGCGGGGCGATCTCGGAATAGCGCGGCGGGCGCCGCTCGTTCCAGCGCTGCTCCCGGCGCCACAGCGTCAGCAGGGCGTCCAGCGCCGGATGTCCGGTCAGCCAGGGGAAGCCGGGATACCGGTACCCTTCGGCCGGGCATGGCTCGGGGTCGAGCGTCAGGGTTCCTCCCCGATGCAAGGCGCACATGGTCGCTCCGCGTTGAATTGGATCGCCGCCGCGGGCAGCACGACGGGACCGGACCCGTCATCGACAAGCCCGCTCCCGCGCCGTCCCGCGGATCATGCCCCCATGAGGGGGGGAGGACTATTGCAGCCGCTTCACCGGCTCGCCGCCCGCCGCGACCATGGCGCGGAAGGTGGCGCGGGTGCGTTCCTCGCCGATGCCGGAAACGGCCATGCCGGCCGCGATCATCGCGTCGGTCGGCTCGATCTCGGTCAGGGTCACGCCGCAGTCCTTCAACAGGCCGAGAACGTCCAAGGCAAAACCCATCGTCGGGGAATCGCCGCCCCGCTTCCCCGGAGGGGAGTCGTCGTCATTCATTCTGGAAAGCGCCTTCACGCAGCCATGCGGTTCATCGGAACATCGAGTCGGGAGCGGATCAGGGGAAGCGGATCACGAGAGCGATCGCAGGGCCGGACCATGGCGACCGGAACGGCAGGCGGCAGCGTTACGGCAAGCGTTCACGGCTCGCCGATCACCGATGCCCACAACCCGGAAAAGCCTATGGCGCCCTGCCCCTCAGCCCGATACCGGACCGGGCCGCAGGCGGACGGCGCGGAAGACGCAGGGTGTTCCCGCCGCCGCAAGGGCCGAAGCCCCTGCGGCGGCGGAGAACAAAGATTGGCGCAACAGTGCGCCGGTTGTGCTAAACGTGACACCAGCCATCGATTGTGTCCTTAACCAGAGGATCGGTGGTCAGGTCGGGCCTGGGAGCTCCAACTCCCTGCCCGGCCGCCCGGCGGGTACCGAGGCATGCGGACTCTGCGACGAGACCGCGAGCGTGTCAACGTTCATGAAAACTTTATGGGTAACTCCCGAAAAGTTTTCCCGGTATCGGCAACTCCCGCGCCCCGTCACCGACCCGTGTGCATCCGTGCGAATCCGTGTGCATCCGTGATCCCCCGGCTTTCGGGGCCGAAGGGTTTGGGCTAGGCCGGAAGGGAAGAAAATCTTAACGCGACTCCTGTACCTTCCGATCCGACCGGGAGACTTCGCATAGAGCGACCCAGGCACCCTTGCCCGTAGTGGTGCTGCACAGTGATTTTGATGATTTCTGCGGAGCGGGGTGACGTAGGTCGGCCTTCACCCGTCAGGGCGAACGCCGACACCCTGCGTCAACGCTCCGGCCACGATATCGGCGTCGGCCTTCGGCCGAGGCCGACCTACGGCAAACCGATCAAAACCACCGTGCAGGGCTGACAGGTCGGCGCCCGTAGGTCGTCGGCGATAGCGAAGCGGTAGCCGACAAAGCCGGCGCGTTGATGTCGGGTGCCGTTTTGCTCTACTCGACCTACAGATTTTCTAGAAAAAGTTGTAGCATACGGAGAAGGATCCCTTTTCTTCGTCCCCACGGCTTTGTCCTGGCGATCCTGAAGCTCGACGCAACCAGCTCCCGGCCCGCGTCCCGATGATGATGCTTGATGACATATGATGACAAGAGGCGGCGGGGCGTTTCCACATGCAAGTATTCATTAGCACTCGAATAGAAAAATCCTCATTTAGTCATTGACCCGATACTGCCGCGCAGCCAAAATTTGCAGGATAATCAGGCTCCCTCCGGCTCCGGCCAAGCATAGGCCCCGATACGTCAAGTTTTCGCCCGCCAAACCTCAAGCATCTCCGGTTGCAGTCCCGTCCAGCCCCGGCAGGAAAGATCCATGCTGCTCGACAAGTACCTGCCCCCGATCCCGGAACGGCCCGCCGCCCCGGCCGACCAGGATCCGGCGGACCAAGGCCCCGCCCAGCCCGAGACCCAGCCCCTGTTCGAGGTGTGCTTCGGCGTCCCCCCGGTGCTGGCCGCCGACACCTATGCCCTGCACCAGACGCTGGAGCTGACCATCGGCACGCGGGAACAGACCCGCTACCTCTATACGGTCGAGCGGGACGGCGACCGGGCGGTGTGCGTCGTGCGCAGCCCCGCGCTGCCGCCGCACCTGCTGGAGAAGGCGGTCCCCGTGGCCGTTCCGGACGCCGGGCAGGAAGCCGTGTTCCATGTCCACGCCACCCTGACCATGAAGCATGCCGGCGGCAAGCGCCGGCCGGTCCGCCGGGAGAACTCTGCGGCGCGGGTCGCCTGGCTGGACCGGCACGCCGCCGCCGGCGGGTTCCGCGTGGTGGAATCGGTGAACAGCACCGCCCAGCGCTGGATCACCCGCAAGGGCCGCCGCTTCTGGCTGGACGACACCCTGTTCGCCGGCCGGCTGGTCGTCACCGACCGGGCCGCCTTCGCCCGCACCCTGGCCGTCGGCCTGGGGCACGGGCGCGCCTGGGGCTTCGGCCTGCTCCGCATCGCCCCGGCCTGAAGCCCCGGCCTGAAGCCCCGCCCGCCGTCTCCTCCGCCCGCCCTCCCGCGCAACCGCGCCAGCCTCCGGAACCGACCCGACATGACCAAGACCACCCCCGCCCCGACCGGCGCCGCCCCGGACGCGAAGTTCACCGTCATCCTCGACGGCACGCTCACGGCGGTCTCGCCGATCGCGGTCAGCCCGCCGAAACCCCAGGGCGAGCGCGACGACGGCGACCGGGTGCAGCGCCTGCCGCGCATGCCGATCATGGAGGACGGCTCCATGCGGATGACCGCGTACCTCCCCGCCTCGACCATCCGGGGAGCGCTGCGGCGGGCGGCGGTCGCGGCGGCGATCGACCTGCTGGCGGAGAACGGCGCCCCGAAGCTGACCCCCAACGACTATCTTCTGCTGGCGCTGGGCGGCGTGAAGGACCGCAAGGACGAAGGCGGCGGCGCCGACGACACCAAGGGCGTCGATCTCCAGGCGGTGCGCGATTTCCGGCTGCGCAACCCGCTGGTCAGCCTGTTCGGGGCCATGGCGATCGATGTCGGCGGCAACCTGCGCGTCGGCCACGGCATCCCCGCCGTCCCGCTCGCCGATCCCGGCCATCTCGGAGTCGGAGCGCGGCACGACCCGTTCGCCCGCCAGCCCGCCCTGCTGGAGCTGTTCGACGCCGACGCCGCCAACGACTTCCTGACCCGCAACGACTTCCGGCTGGAGGGCAACCGGCTGGAAAACCAGGCCGAGCAGGCCAAGAGGAAGCTCGGAGAGCAGCGACGGTCCAGGACGGCCGATCCCGAGAAGGTCAAGGAGCTGACGGAACAGGTCGCGCGGCTCGATGCCGACGCCAAGGCGGCGTTCGAGCGCGCCGGCGGCAAGGTCAACATCCAGCAGCCGCTGGCCGGGTACGAGGCCCTGCCGGTCGGGCTGGAGATGCGCCACCGCATCGTCGCCGACCAGGTCCCGCCGGTCGAGCTGGCGCTTCTCCTCGCCGCGCTGGAACGCTTCGCGCTGGCGCCGGTGCTGGGCGCCCACGTCGCCCATGGCTGCGGCGAGGTGACGGGATCATGGTCCGTGTCCGTCGCCCGGCGCGGCGCCCCGGCGGAACCGGCCGGCACGATCGCGATGGACAATTACCGGGGCCTGAAGATCGACACCGACCATCCGGTGATGCTCGACGCGCTGGCGATCCGGAGCGACCTTCCCGCCCGGTCGCGCGCCTTCGACCTGCGCTCCCCGGACTGACCGCAAGGCCACGGATGATGACGCATGCTGACATGACCGGGGGTCACCAGGACCGCGCGGAGAGCTTCGACGAGCGCGTCCGCCGGGTGTTCCACCAGAACGGGCCGGTGCGCGGTCCCCAGCTCCAATATGCCGACCATGTCGCGGGCTTCCTGAAGGACGACACCCGCCTGATGCTCGCCGAAGCCCCGACCGGCGTCGGCAAGACCTGGGGCTATCTGGTTCCGGCGCTCCTCCATTGGGCGGAGACCGGCGCCCGCGTCATCGTCAGCACCCATACCCTGACGCTGCTGCACCAGATCGCCAGGAGCGAGTCCACGGGGAAGATGCTGGATTGGATCGAGGCGGAGACCGGCCGTCGGCCCAGCGTCGGGGTCCGGCTCGGCATGCGCAATTTCCTGTCGTACAGCCGGCTGGGGCAGGCCATGGCCGCGCATTCGAGCCCCGGAATGATGACGGATGCTGACAAAGAGGCGCTGAAATCGCTCGAACAATGGGCCAAGGATACCAAGGACCCCTCCGGCGGCCAGATCCAGGCGTGGATCGACGCCAACACCCCGCTCCCCTTCGGCCTGACCCCCGGTGAAATCTGCCTGCTCGCCACCTGCCCGGCCTCGGACCGCGCCGCCTACGAGAAGCACAAGGAGGACGCCAATGAAAACGCCGACCTGCTGGTGCAAACCCACGCCCTGACCCTCATCCAGGCCCTGCGCGGGGATTTTCGCCGGCAGGAAGCTCCCGGCATCCTGATCCTGGACGAGGCGGACGCGATCCCGGCGGTCGCCGCCGGCATGGCGGAGCGGCGGATATCGCTACAAATGCTGACATCCGCCGTCGAATCCCTGGGGGAGGCCGCCCTGGACTCCGCCGATCTGGACTCCGCGGTCGCGGCCTTCCAGGCTTGGTCGGAAACGATCCGCCCCCGGCCGGGCCGTCACGAGAAGCCGGGCCACGACAGGGCCGTGGTCCTGGTGCCCGGCACCGTCCGCGACCAGGCCGTCGGGCATGCTCAGGCCATCGCCGAGGCGCTGCGGGCCGCCGCGCGCGGCGCTTCCGAAGACCACGCGCTGAAGGACTCGCTTGTCGGCATGGCGGAGGGCCTGCGCCGCTTCGCCGGCCATAACGGCGGAAACGACCCCAAAAGGGACCGCTACAGCGGCTCCGCCATCGTCTGGCGTTTCGGGCAGGAACCGTCCTTCGTGGTGTCGGCGCTGCGGCCCGGCCGGCTGCTCTCCCGTCTCTGGAAGTCCACCGGAGAGGGGGAGCCCGCCGGCCCCGCCAAGATCATCCTGACCTCGGCCACCCTGGACCCGCCGTCCGACCCTCCGCCTGGATCGGGCGGCGACCGGCCGGTCCGCTTCCCCGCCTTCGAGCGCGAGGTCGGCATCCGCCGGGAGGAGTCCGTCAGCCGGCACAGCACGCGGACCTCCACCGGCCAGTTCGGCAAGCTCTCCTTCGTGCTGGCCGACCGCAAGGCTCCTCGCCCCAACCAGGACGAAGACCCGGAGGATGCCGACGGCGCCCTCACCGGCTCCACGTCACAGTTCCTGGACTATGCCGCCGGCATGGTCCGCGCCGCGATGGCGGAGGCGCAAGCGGCTGAGAAGCCCGGCAAGGTGCTGGTGCTGACGACCTCCTACACGGACGCCGCCGAGCTGGCCGCCCGGGTCCCCGGCCTCGTCGCCCATGCCAGGGGCACCCGGCTGGACGGCTGGCTGCCGGCTTACCGGGAGTCCAACCCCGCGGCACTGGTCACGCCGGCCGGCTGGGCCGGGCTGGACCTTCCCGGAATGGTCCAGCACCTCGTCATCACCCGGCTGCCCTTCGCGCCGCCCGATCCGGTGGAGGGGGAACTTCTCCGCCGCGTCCTGACCGCCGCCGGGTACGACGCCGAGCATGTCGCGAACGGCATCCTGAGGACCCGCACCCTGGACGAGGCGCGCCGCCGCTTCCGCCAGGGCCTCGGCCGCGCCCTGCGGAGGCCGGACGACGAGGCCAAGGTCTGGATCGCCGACCCGCGCTTCCCCCTGCCCGACCAGATCGTCCGCGACCGCCGGCGCGGGCTCTCCCAGGGGCAGGCCCAGCCGTTCGTCCGCTTCATCGCGACGATCCCGGAACGGTTCCGCAAAGGGCCGTTCTCGCCGTGGGACCGCGCGGAGATCCACCCCCACGTCCCCTCCCCGCAAGCGCCATGACGCTGATTATCGACACCGACGCCCCTTCCGCCACCCGCCAGCATCTCCGAGAGCCGCCGGACCCCGCCCTGGCCAAACAGCGGGTGAAGCTGCGCGACCGCGCCGGCCTGATCCGGGGGGAGGCGATCGTGGCCGCGATCGACGGCAACGACCTGATCCTCACCGACCTGCGGGAGCTGCCGGAGGAAGACCGCTTCCGGTCCGAGGGCGGCATCTCCCTGACCGCCTGGGGGGATCCCGGGGCGATCACCGGCGGCCGGCGCCAGCTCCGTCCCGAGCAGCAGGAATTCCGCCGGCGCCTCCTGGATGCCTATGGCGGCCGCTGCGCCGTGACCGACTGCGACGTGGAAGCGGCGCTTGAGGCCGCCCACCTGCGGGACTTCCGGACCTCCAACGAGGTCCGGGACGGCATCCTGCTGCGGGCCGACATCCACGCCCTGCTGGACGAGGGGCTGATGACCATCACCCCAGACCTCCGCGCCGTCTTCGCCCCCCAGGCGCTGGGCCACTACCGCGTTTTCGACGGCAAGCCGCTCCACCTGCCCGCCCGCCGGCGCGACTGGCCCCAGCCGTGAGCCCCGGCCTACGGTGACCGCGGCGACCCGACCTGATCGGGCAAGGCCCTAGACGAAGACCATGCCGCCATCCACCAGCAGCGACTGGCCCGTCATGAAGTCGCTGTCGGACGACGCCAGGAAGCGGGCGACGCCGACCAGATCCTGGGGCGCCGAGGGCCGGCCGAGCACCGCGATGCCGGCGAAGGTCTCGAACGCCTCGTTGTCGCGGCTGGTCAGCCCGTGCTCGCGGAAGCCGCCGTCGATCACCTTCCACATGTCGGTCGCCACCACGCCGGGGCAGATCGCGTTGGCGGTGATGCCGTCCTTGCCGAACGCCCGCGCGGCGGCCTGGGTCAGCGCCACCACGGCGAACTTGCTGGCGGAGTAGTGGGCCAGCGGCTCGTAGCCCTGCTTGCCCGCGATCGACGCGGTGTTGACGATCTTGCCGCCGCCCTTGCCGGTCCCGGTACCGTCCCGCGCCTGGGCCTGCATCTGGCGGATCGCCTCCTGCATGCCGATCAGCACGCCCAGCGCGTTGACGTCGTTGACGAAGCGCCAGTCCTCCTCGGTGATGTCCAGGAACGGCTTGGTCTGGGCGACGCCGGCATTGTTGAAGATCACGTCGAGCCGGCCATGGGCGCGCACCGTCTCCCCGATCATGGCGCGCACGCTGCTCCGGTCCCGCACGTCCACGGCGACGGCGACGGCGGTGCCGCCGGCCTCCCGGATCGACCCGGCGACCGCGTGGGCGTTCTCCTCCGACAGATCGGCGACGGTCAGTTTCGCTCCGTCGGCGGCGAGGCCCCGCGCGATCTCCGCGCCGATCCCGCGCCCGGCTCCGGTGACGATGATGCTTTTTCCTTGGATTTTCGTTGGCATGGCGTTCCTCCTTTGCCCGGGGCATCCAAGCAAACGCCGCACCAGATTTCCGCCTCCGGAAAAAACCCTGTCCCCGCAGCGACTTGCCCCGAAGTCCCCGAGCAGCCGCCGCCCCCTTCCGCGACAGTCCCCGCGACACTGTGCGACGGCTGTAGCGGCCGGCGGCGTGCTACCGTTTCCGCCGCCCCTTCCCTTCTTCCGCGGGAGTGTCCGATGAGGCTCTACATGACGCCCGGTTCGTGCTCGACCGGCATCCACATCCTGCTGGAGGAGATCGACAACCCGTTCGAGGCGGCGATCGTCAATCTGCCGGCCGGCGACCAGTTCAAGCCCGACTATGTCGCGATCAATCCCAAATCCACCATCCCGACGCTGCTGCGCGACGACGGCACCGCCCTGACCGAGTTCCAGGCCATCGCCTACTGGCTGGCCCGCACCAACCCGCGCGCCCGGCTGATGCCTGGCGATCCCGACGGCGACGCGCTGGTGATGGAGGTGATGGATTATGTGGTCGGCACCATCCACATGCAGGGCTTCGCCCGTATCTTCACGACATCGAGCTTCACCCCCGACCCGTCCGCCCCCGACCCGTCCGCCCACGATGCCGTCCAGGCCCGCGGGCGGGAGATCGCAGCCAAGGGCCTCGGCCTTATGGACAGGGTGCTGGAGGGCAAGGACTATGTCGCCGGCGCCTTCTCCATCGCCGACGCCGCCCTGTTCTATGTGGAGTTCTGGGCCGACAAGACCGCCATCGAGCTGCCGCCCAACTGCCGCGCCCATTACCACCGGATGCGCGCCCGCCCCGCCGTCCACCGCGTCCTCCGGGAGGAAGGATACCGCTGAGGCGAGCGCTCCAGGACGAAAACCCTAGACTTTTACGACATTTTTCCTATATGAAGATGCCGGGGCCGCATTGCCGGCCCGGCAACGTATGTGGCGGGGCGGTGATGGATTGGGCCACTAATGAACAGCGATGGGCAAAGATTCCGCTGGCAGCATCTTTATCCATCGTCGTTCATCTGTGGCCCGTTCAGCGCTCTACCTTGTCGTCCGCGTCCGGCCGGGCGCCGGCACCGCCCGCACCTGCGGCGACCTCCGGCGAGGTGCCCGGCGTCGTTCCGCCCACGCCCAGACCGGTCGTTCCCGACACGGTGCCCTCGTTGTTCTCCGGGCCGGGCGTTCCGGGGGTGGCGGTGGTGCTGGAGCCGGAGCCCTGCGCGCCTTCCAGACGCGACCGGCCGGCGCCGGTACCCGCCAGACCGGCTTCCTCCGCCACCCCGGCATTGCCCAGGATGCTGGTCTCGCGCTGGGAAACAACACCCTGCGCGCGGTCCTCCTTGCTGACCTCGACCTCGCGGCCAGGGTCATCGATCGGGGCGTCGCGGCCGGTGGTCGCGGTGTTCTTGTCGTCTGCCATGGCTCGGGCCTCCGGTCTGTTGAACGGTTCGTGCCGCTCCCAACAGACCTTCGACCCGCGGGGTTCCCCCCAGCCGCCTTCCCCCAAAGAGAAGGGCCGCCGCGGTTGCCCGCGGCGGCCCTTTCGACCGGAAGCCCGGATCAGCGCGACGGAGATTACTCGTCGCTCTGCTCCTTGCTCTGGGCGCGGCGCAGGGCCGCACCCAGGATGTCGCCCAGGCTCGCGCCGGAGTCGGACGACCCGAACTCCTGCATGGCCTGCTTCTCTTCTTCCACTTCCTTCGCCTTGATCGACAGGCTGATGCGGCGGCCGCCGCGATCGACCTGGGTGACCTTGGCGTCGACCTTCTCGCCGACCGCGAAACGGTCCGGGCGCTGCTCGGAACGCTCGCGCGACAGGTCGGACTTGCGGATGAAGCCCTGGAAGCCGTCGGCCACCGCGACCTCGATGCCGCCGTCGGTGATGGCGGTGACGGTGCAGGTGACGACGTCGCCCTTCTTCAGGCCGGCAGCGGCGCTCTCGAACGGGTCCGAGGAGAGCTGCTTGATGCCCAGGCTGATCCGTTCCTTCTCGACGTCGACGTCGAGAACCTTGACTTTGACCTGATCACCCTTCTTGAACTCGGCGATGGCTTCCTCGCCCGACTTGTTCCAGTCGATATCGGACATGTGGACCATGCCGTCGATATCGCCGGGCAGACCGACGAACAGGCCGAATTCGGTGATGTTCTTGACCTCGCCTTCCAGCTCGGTGCCCGCCGGGAACTTGTCGACGAACGACTCCCAGGGGTTGTCCAGGCACTGCTTGAGGCCCAGGCTGATGCGGCGCTTCTGCGGATCCACGTCCAGCACCATGACCTCGACTTCCTGGGAGGTCGAGACGATCTTGCCGGGGTGGACGTTCTTCTTGGTCCAGGACATCTCGGAGACGTGGACCAGGCCCTCGATCCCCGGCTCCAGCTCCACGAAGGCGCCGTAGTCGGTGATGTTGGTGACGCGGCCCTTGAACTTGGCCCCGACCGGGTACTTCGCCTCGACGCCTTCCCACGGATCGGCTTCCAGCTGCTTCATGCCGAGGCTGATGCGCTGGGTCTCCGGGTTGAAGCGGATGACCTGGACGGTGACCGTCTGGCCGATCTGGAGGGCTTCCGACGGATGGTTGATGCGGCGCCACGCGATGTCGGTGACGTGCAGCAGGCCGTCGACGCCGCCGAGATCGACGAACGCGCCGTAATCGGTGATGTTCTTGACGACGCCCTGGAGGACCTGGCCTTCCTTGAGGTTGGCGACCAGCTCCGAGCGGGCCTCGGCGCGGCTCTCTTCGAGCACGGCGCGGCGGGACACCACGATGTTGCCGCGCGAGCGGTCCATCTTCAGGATCTGGAACGGCTGGGGGGTGCCCAGCAGCGGGGAAATGTCGCGGACCGGACGGATGTCCACCTGGCTGCCCGGCAGGAACGCCACGGCGCCGGAGAGATCCACGGTGAAGCCGCCCTTGACCCGCCCGAAGATCACGCCGGTGACGCGGGACTGATCGTTGAACGACTTCTCCAGCAGCGTCCAGGCTTCCTCGCGCTTGGCCTTCTCGCGGGACAGGACGGCCTCGCCGTTCTTGTCTTCCATCCGCTCGAGATAGACCTCGACGGTGTCGCCAGGCTTCAACTCGGCATTGCCGCCGGGTCCGCCGAATTCCTTGAGGGCAACGCGGCCTTCCGACTTCAGACCGACGTCGATCAGCACGTTATCGTTCTCGATCGCGATGATACGGCCTTTGACGACGGTACCTTCCAGGCTGTCGCTGGTGCCGAGCGACTCCTCGAGCAGCGCGGCGAAGCTTTCCATGCCGCCCATGCTCTCGGATCTAGCTGCTGCTTGTGCCATTGAAACTCCTTGGGTTGATCATATAGCGCCCCCCGAACCGTCGGCATCCGATGGTTGAAACGGTAAGGGGACCGCCGCGCCGGACCTCATGCCCGGCGACTTTGAATTCCATCCTGGACGGCTGGCTCGGCAGCAGGCCTACGCACAATGATCGGAGAGGCCGGTTTTGGAGCAGATGAAGGTCATCGCCGCGTCCAGCGCCTGATCGGCATCCATCGACGAGGTGTCAAGCAAAAATGCGTCGGCAGCCGGTTTGAGCGGGGCTACCGCTCGCTGGCTGTCGCGCGCATCTCGTTCCTTCATGTCCTCCAGGACGGCTGCATATATAACGGCGACGCCGCGATCCCGCAACTCTTTCAAACGCCGCTCGGCCCGCGCCTCGACCGAGGCGGTGACGAACAGCTTGGCGTCGGCGTCGGGGCATACGATGGTCCCGATGTCCCGGCCGTCCAGCACCGCGCCCCGCGCCCCACCGGGCGGGTTGGAGGCGAAGCCGCGCTGGAACGCCAGCAGGGCCGCCCGCACCTCCGGCACGACCGCCACCTTCGACGCGGCGGCGGCGATCTCGTCGCCGCGCAGCGCCGGATCGGCCAGCACCCGCGGCGTGGTCTCGGGATGGAGCGCGCGGGCCGCGGCGGTCGCGGCGGCGGCGTCGCCGGGATCCCCGCCGGCGCGGATCACCGCTAGGCCGACCGCCCGGTAGAGCGAGCCGGTGTCCAGATGGGCGAAATGCAGCAGGTCGGCCAGCCGGCGGGCCAGCGTGCCCTTGCCGCTGGCCGCCGGTCCGTCGATCGCGACCACCAGGGCCCCGTGCGCGGCTTCAGGCATGGAATACCCTCTGATCTATCTGTTCAATACTGTCCGGTCAGCGCGCCTCGGGAGCGGAGATGCGCCCCCCGAGGCCGTTCATCAAGTCCACGAAGCCGGGGAAGCTGGTGTCGATGAAGCCGGAATCGTCCACCGCGACCGGCCGGGCGGACGCCATGCCGAGCACCAGGAAGCTCATGGCGATGCGGTGGTCCATGGCGGTCGCCACCGTCGCCCCGCCGGGCGGGCCGCCGCCGCCATGGACCGTCAGGCTGTCCTGCCCGGCTTCCACGCGCACGCCGCAGGCATGCAGCCCATCGGCCACCATGGCGAGCCGGTCGCTCTCCTTCACGCGCAGCTCGGCGACGCCGTGCATGGTCGTCGTCCCCTCGGCGCAGGCGGCCGCCATGGCCAGGATCGGGTATTCGTCGATCATCGACGGCGCGCGGTCGGGCGGGACGGCGACGCCCGTCAGGGCGCTGGACCGCACCCGCAGGTCGGCGACCGGCTCGCCAGCCTGGTCGCGGCGGTTCAGGAAGGTGATGTCGGCGCCCATCTCCACCAGCGTGTCGTACAGGCCGGTACGGCGCGGGTTCATGCCGACGTCGGTCAGGGTCACGTCGGAGCCCGGCCGGATCAGCGCGGCCACGGCCAGGAAGGCGGCCGAGCTGGGATCGGCCGGCACGTTCACGGTCTTGCCCGTGATCTCCGGCTCCCCCGTGATGGAGACCGCGAGGGCCCCGCCCTCGATCCGCTCGGTGGTGACGGTCGCGCCGAAATGGGCCAGCATAAGCTCGGAATGGTCGCGGGTCGGTTCCGCCTCGATCACCGTGGTGACGCCCGGGGTGTTCAGGCCGGCCAGCAGGATCGCCGACTTGACCTGGGCGGAAGCGACCGGCAAGCGGTAGGTGATCGGCACGGGGTTCTCCGTCCCGATCACGGCGAGCGGCAGGCGTCCGCCGGACCGGCAGACGAAGCTGGCGCCCATCTGCTCCAGCGGCGTGCTGACCCGCGCCATGGGGCGCTTGGTCAGGCTGGCGTCGCCGGTGAAGAAGGTCGTGATCGGATGGGTGGACACAAGTCCCATCATCAGGCGCGCCGCGGTTCCGCTGTTGCCCATGTCGAGCACCCGGGACGACTCGACCAGGCCGCCGACTCCGACGCCTCGCACCCGCCAGACGCCCTGGTCGTCCCGGACGATGTCGGCGCCGAGCGCCCGCATCGCCGCCGCGGTGTGCAGCACGTCCTCCCCGGTCAACAGGCCGTGGATGGTCGTCTCCCCGACGGCAAGCGCCCCGAACATGAGCGCCCGGTGCGAGATCGACTTGTCGCCCGGAACCCGGACGGTCCCGGACAAGGGGCCGGTTTGGACGGACTGGAGCGGCCTGGGCGCCATGCCTGTTGCTTCCCTCTGGCTGACGGCGGATGGGTGGCCGGTTCCTAGCATAGATGCGCGCCAGGGGTAAGGGGCGGCCGAAACGAGCCTGCCGCGCGCATCGTCAATTAGATTTTGACTTCAGCGTGGCGGCATGGCAGAGGGGCGTGCTTTGACCAATAGATACCGTGATGAGACCGGAGGATAAGGCGTGGCGAAACCTGAGTGGGGAACCAAACGCATCTGCCCCAATTGCGGGGCGCGCTATTACGACCTCCGTAAAGACCCGCCGGTTTGCCCGAGCTGCGGCACGACCTTCGATCCCGAGGCGCTGCTGAAGTCGCGCCGCGCCCGCCCCGCTCCCGTCGAGGAGGTGGTCAAGAAGGCCCCCGCCGACACGGAGGACGAGGAGGAGACGGTGGACGCCGCCGACGGCGAGATGGAGGAGACCGACGACGAGGCCGCGGTCGACGACCTGGACGAGGATGCCGACGAGACGGTCCAGGAGGAGGACGATGTCCTGCTCGAGGACGCCTCCGAGCTGGGCGACGAGGACGACATGGGCGAGGTCGTCGACGTCGAGGGCGAGGACGAGGAGCGCTGAGGCGGGCCGGCGAAGAATTTCGAGTGGAGGCGAATTTTTCACTTGAATGACGGGGTCGGTTTGAGGATAGTCCCCGGCACCGCGAAGCCGGGGGCACCCAGCCCCCACTGAAGGCGACGCGCCGGACTTCAAGAGATCGGGGCCATAGCTCAGCTGGGAGAGCGCTACAATGGCATTGTAGAGGTCAGCGGTTCGATCCCGCTTGGCTCCACCAAAACGAAAGAAGCCCCCGACCACGGCAGTGGTCGGGGGCTTCTTCTTTATGCGTCGTCTTGGCGGGGTCAGGCCGCGAAGGCGGATTTCGCGGCGTTGCGGTCGGCGCGCTGCTCCGCCCGGATGCCGAAGGTCGCCTCGACCGAGCCGGCCCAGGGCAGCAGGAACTGGCCGTCGTTGACCAGCCGGTGCGGCTCGATGTGGCCGACCACGGCGGTGCCGCTATCGGCGAGGCGGATGACGTCGCCGTCCTCCGGCACCAGCGCCCGCTCGACGCCGCAGCTCCGGGCAAGCCGGGCATGGGCCTCCAGGTGGTGGATCTCGCCATGGACCGGCACCGCGAAGCGTGGCCGGATCAGCTCGTACATGCGGGTGAGGTCGCCGCGCGCCGGATGACCGGACACGTGGATCGGCGCGTCGGACGGGGTCACGACCTTGACGCCCATGTTCGCGAGCAGCTTGTAGATCGCCTCGATCGCATCCTCATTGCCGGGGATCGTGCGGGCGGAGAACATCACGGTGTCGCCGCGGTGCAGGGCCAGCGAGCGGTGCTCAGCCCGGGCGATCTTGCTCAGGGCGGACCGCTCCTCCCCCTGGCTGCCGGTGCAGATCAGGACAAGGTTCCGGCGCGGCACCGATGCCGCCTCGGACAGGCTCAGGAAGGGGGGGAGGCCGTCCAGGTAGCCGCAGGCGCGCGCCGCCTTCTCCATCCGGAGCAGCGAGCGCCCGGCCAGCACCACCTTGCGGTCGTTGGCGGCGGCGGCTTCCGCGACGGCCTTCATCCGTGCCACGTTGCTGGCGAAGCAGGTCACCGCGATGGCGCCCTTGCGGCCGCGGAACGCCTCGATCAGGCCGGCGCGGGCTTGGCCTTCGGAGCCGGTGGTGCCTTCGACCTGGGCGTTGGTGCTGTCGCACACCATGGCGAGCACGCCTTCATCGCCGAAACGCTTGAGCGCGGCGAAATCGGTGGAAGCCCCGACCAGGGGTTCCGGATCGAACTTCCAATCGCCGGTGTGAAGCAGGTTGCCCGCCTTCGTCCGGATCGCCAGCGAGATCGGCTCCGGAACGGAATGGGTCACCGCGATCGTCTCGATATCGAAAGGACCGATCTTGAGACGGCCGCCGATCGGCATGGTATTGACCTGGACGGCGCGCGCGGCCCCGACCTCCTTCAGCCGTTCCCGGATCAGGTGGGTGGCGAACGGGGTCGCGTAGATGGGGCAGCTCAGGCGCGGCCAGAGATGATGGATGGCGCCGACATGGTCCTCGTGGGCATGGGTGACCACGAGCCCCACGACATCGTCCATACGCTCCTCGATGAAGGCCGGATCGGCCATGAAGGACTGTATCTCGGGCATGTCGTCGCCGGCGAAGGCGACACCGGCATCGACGATCAGCCATTTGCCGGCATGACCATAGAGGGTCATGTTCATGCCGATGCGGTTGCAGCCGCCGAGCGGGAGGAAGATTATTTCATCGGCACGCGGCACGGGGCCGCGGACGGGAGCGGAGGCCGAAGCGGAAGCGCGGGACTTCCTGGAGGGTCTTGCCGGGGCGACGGGAGCCGTGGAAACCGGCGGTTCCCCGACGCCGAGATCCTGGGCACTTCTGACGGATAGGGTGGATGTCCGCGACCTGCGGCGATCCCTTGGACTTCTCATACAGCTTGTTCTTTCTTGCTTGCGTCCGGAATGGGATGGAAAACCCCTCGGAATGGTCCGGACCGGTTTGAAACGACGCACCGGCTCGGCGCGCCCACTGGAATTCTGAAATGGCCTGCGGCCGTCGAAAGGCGGCGGCGCGCCCGGTATCGCTCCGGCGCAGCCGTTGCCGACGGAAAGCAAATCGGAAAAACGAAAAACCCGGCTACTCTGACCGGCACCGCCAAGCGATGCGATCCGAGGAACCGGGTGCTCTGATCTGTCATGGTGGAGGGGGCTGGATTCGAACCAGCGTACGCTGTCGCGGGCAGATTTACAGTCTGCTGCCTTTAACCACTCGGCCACCCCTCCGGATGGAACTTGCCTGAACCCGCGAGGGGGTGGTGTGATGGTGGAGCCAAGCGGGATCGAACCGCTGACCTCTACAATGCCATTGTAGCGCTCTCCCAGCTGAGCTATGGCCCCATGTCTCTGGTAAGTATCGTGTCGTTCCGCTGTCTCGTCCCCTGCCCCACTCCGGCGCCGACTTGCGTGGCGGCTGGTCCTTAGGACCGGACAGAAGAACGATGGAGCGGGCGAAGGGATTCGAACCCTCGACCCCAACCTTGGCAAGGTTGTGCTCTACCCCTGAGCTACGCCCGCAAACCTGTGTTCGGATCACCCTCCCCCCGGGGGGAACGGTGATGAAAATGATGTGTTCGGAAGAGGCTCTGCCTGCCGGCTAGCCGGCGCGCCCGGACGGGCGCCTTTCCTACCGGGCATTCCTGTTCCCGGTCCCCGATCGGTTCCACTCGAGCCGATGGGCCGGAGCTTCGTTCCCTCCCGGGGTCCCCGCGCTTCCAGTTCCTGATATGGGCAACTGTGGATCCGGGTATCCTGACGCCGGCATCCCTAACCGGGGGCGCCGACATCATCCTAGTTGATTACCTGTTTCAAAAGGTAAATTTTTCAACCGTTTTGCTCAACAGACCGACGGGACTCTGCGTCTGGCGGACCTGGCGGCGACCTACTCTCCCACGTCTTGAGACGCAGTACCATTGGCGCGGAGGGTTTTCACGGCCGAGTTCGGGATGGGATCGGGTGCGGGCCCCTCGCTATGACCACCAGGTCGGCCAGGCGCAGGGGCGCCGGGCTGCGGAGGATGAGTTCAAGTGACCTTGGACGGAAGTGATGCATGTTTCGATGGACCGCCGCCTGCGGCCTTGCCGCTGCGTATGGCGTCCGGAGCGCTCGGTCGGGATCAAGCCGGTCGAGCGATTAGTAAGGCTTAGCTTCACGCGTTGCCGCGCTTCCACACGCCTCCTATCGACGGGATGGTCTATCCCGGCTCTAAGGGGAGTGCTTGTTTTGAGGGGGGTTTCCCGCTTAGATGCTTTCAGCGGTTATCCCGTCCGCACTTAGCTACCCGGCGATGCGGCTGGCGCCACAACCGGTACACCAGAGGTGCGTCCATCCCGGTCCTCTCGTACTAGGGACAGCGCCTCTCAGCACTCCGACACCCACGGCAGATAGGGACCGAACTGTCTCACGACGTTCTAAACCCAGCTCACGTACCACTTTAATCGGCGAACAGCCGAACCCTTGGGACCTGCTCCAGCCCCAGGATGTGATGAGCCGACATCGAGGTGCCAAACCTCCCCGTCGATGTGGACTCTTGGGGGAGATCAGCCTGTTATCCCCGGCGTACCTTTTATCCGTTGAGCGATGGCCCTTCCACGCGGGACCACCGGATCACTATGGCCGACTTTCGTCTCTGCTCGACTTGTCGGTCTCGCAGTCAGGCTGGCTTATGCCATTGCACTCGTCGAGCGATTTCCGACCGCTCTGAGCCAACCTTCGCGCGCCTCCGTTACTCTTTGGGAGGCGACCGCCCCAGTCAAACTCCCCGCCATGCAGGGTCCCGGCTCCCGGTTCAGGGAGCGCGGTTAGATGCCAGAGATCCCAAGGGTGGTATTTCAAGGATGGCTCCGCGCAAGCTGGCGCCTGCGGTTCATAGCCTCCCACCTATCCTACACATGGGAACCCTGGCACCACTGCAAAGCTGGAGTAAAGGTGCACGGGGTCTTTCCGTCTGACCGCGGGTACTCCGCATCTTCACGGAGAATTCAATTTCGCTGAGTTGGTGTTGGAGACAGCGGGGAAGTCGTTACGCCATTCGTGCAGGTCGGAACTTACCCGACAAGGAATTTCGCTACCTTAGGACCGTTATAGTTACGGCCGCCGTTTACCGGGGCTTCAGTTCGGAGCTTGCACCCCTCCCTTTAACCTTCCGGCACCGGGCAGGCGTCAGACCCTATACGTCGTCATGCCAGACTTCGCAGAGCCCTGTGTTTTTAGTAAACAGTCGCCACCCCCTGGTCTGTGCCCCCCGCCCCCGCTTGCGCGGGAACGGGGCCCTCTTCTCCCGAAGTTACGAGGGTAATTTGCCGAGTTCCTTCAACACCATTCTCTCAAGCGCCTGGGTATGCTCTACCTGTCCACCTGTGTCGGTTTCGGGTACGGTCTGTATGGCAGGGCTGTTTCCAGGAACCCCTCCAGCGCACGGCCAATCCGATAAGGCCGTACGCACTTCGGGATTCGTCACCTCTGCCAGGCCCTGGAATATTAACCAGGTTCCCATCGACTACGCCTTTCGGCCTCGCCTTAGGGGCCGGCTCACCCTGCGCGGATTAACCGTGCGCAGGAACCCTTGGACTTCCGGCGAGAGTGTTTCTCACACTCTTTGTCGCTACTCATGTCAGCATTCTCACTTGCCATACCTCCAGGCGACCTCACGGGCGCCCTTCATCGGCCTAGGCAACGCTCCGCTACCGCGCTGGGATCGAAGATCCCGGCACCCGCAGCTTCGGTGGGTGGCTTGAGCCCCGGTACATTTTCGGCGCAGGCCGGCTTGTCTAGACCAGTGAGCTATTACGCTTTCTTTAAAGGATGGCTGCTTCTAAGCCAACCTCCTGGTTGTCATGGCCTTCCCACATCCTTTCCCACTTAGCCACCACTTGGGGACCTTAGCTGGCGGTCTGGGCTGTTTCCCTCTTGACGATCGACCTTAGCACCGACCGTCTGTCTGCCGGACTGTGCTCCACGGTATTCGGAGTTTGGTTAGGTTTGGTAAGCGGTGAGGCCCCCTAGCCCATCCAGTGCTCTACCCCCGTGGGCAACCATCCGACGCGCTACCTAAATAGCTTTCGCGGAGAACCAGCTATTTCCTGATTTGATTGGCCTTTCACCCCTAGCCACAGGTCATCTCCGACTTTTTCAACAGGCGTGAGTTCGGTCCTCCAGTGCGTGTTACCGCACCTTCAACCTGCCCATGGCTAGATCATCAGGTTTCGGGT